>QCFC01000041.1 GCA_003278465.1 Prochlorococcus sp. AG-363-B04 | reverse complement strand
TTACCTTTTTGCCATAAAGAGACAAATTTCCATTTACCAATTAATGAATCAATCTCTATGCCACTACCTTGTGTTCTCGCTAAGACTTCGAAATCTAACAACTCCTCCAGGCCAGGAAAGCCATGCACAGAATCCATATCAGAACTACTTTTCTTTAGTAGATTCACTCTTTTCCATTTTCTCACTCGAGGCGTCCTGATTTGTTTGTTTTTTTGAATGAGGACATTCGCCCCAGCCCCATGAAAAAACTGGTAAGGAAGTTGTGGAGAGAGCAAGCATCAAAATGAGAAAACGTTTCATTACTCTTAAAGAAGCTTATAAAGCGTACCAAAGAATGCTTTTAATAATAAGGGTATTTACAATGATCAGATGATCAATAGGCCTATTACTCCTTTAAAAGCATTTGAAGATGCCATAAGTAAATCAGACCTATCAGATAAAGAACAACAAATAATCGAATGTATTCGTTTTTTAGGTGTTTTTAATCAAGTCAGCCTAACTCAGGTACTAAGGATTGAATCAAAGCCTCCAGTGTTATCTAAACTTTGTACAATATGTAGGGAAATTGGTAAGCATATACCTGAGCACTTTGAAGTCGTTAGGAAATGGTCGCAAGAGAATAGTGAATATGGCGTCCACTGGGATGGAAATCTTATTTGCAGCGCAGCTTGGAATAGCGATGGGGAGAGACTAAGCCCAGAATCAGGAACAGCGCAATATCACACATTTGCAGTTCACAAAGAATTATTCCAAGGATTAACTTTCGAATAACCTTATTACCTGATCTGAAATGAAGTTACTTTAGGCACAAAAAACCCCGTCGAATGACGGGGTTTTTTAGATTGAATTGACACAAGTGAAAGGTTAATCAACTTGCAAAGTTCAATTTGGCACCTATATCCTTGAAGTTAAAGCCCATTGACCGTAATGCATGCCATAGATGACCCTGTAGAGCAAAGAACCCAACAATGTAATGGAAATTAGCTAGATAACAGCGTCCAGAATATTGAGCAAATCCCGCGAGGTTTTCTCCATATTCAAATGTATCTTGCCAAGCAGGAGCAATTAAGAAGACTTGCTTTAAAGGTTCACCATAAAACTCAACAGGATAAACAGTTGTGTTTTGAGCGCACCAGAAAGCAACTACTATTGCCATGAAGCCAATTCCTGCTAGTGAGAAAGAGAGAATTGCTTCCGCAGAAAGAAGACCAGCACCTTTGAATTTGGTGTATTCACCAATTTGCTTAGTGGCAATATGGAATGCACCTCCTCCAATCTCAAAGAAAGCTAAGAAGGCATGGCCACCCATGACATCTTCAAGGCTATCAATAGTGAGGAAATCAAATTGGTGATTCCAAACTGCGGTCAAATCTAGATTGTAATTAACCTGACGAATAGCTCCGATTGCAGGGTCATAAATACCGTGAATCCTTGCCCATTCAACGAACCAAATACATGCCACACCCATAAAGATCAAGTGATGACCAAGGATGAAGGTCTGATTATCAGGGTTGTCCCATTCAAGTTTGAATTTTTTTGCTTGGATAACTTCGCTATCTTGCATGTCTTCAGGAAAATAAATGGCATGCAATAAGCCTCCAGCTCCATAAACCATTGAGACAACAAGATGCAGTAATGCAATTGTCACTACACCTGCTCCAGTCCAAATTCCAGCCTCATCGAAACCTATTCCGATCGCGGCTAAGTGAGGAAGACTTACAAACCCCTGATTACCCATAGGTACAGAGGAGTCGAAACGAGACAATTCAAAAAGGGTGTTTGCACCAGCAGCAAAGGCGATCATTCCTGTATGCGCAGCATGCGAGGCAATAAATCGTCCTGATTGGTTGGTCACCACAGAATTACCAACCCACCACTGATAAGTGGGGTTTGGATTTCCATAGGTTTGCATAAGTTTTAAGAGAGTGAGCTGAAAAACATGGTGAGACTACAGTGAATTTGAGCCAGAGAGACAATGCAGTCAACATCCGAAAAGGTCTGCGACACAAGTGTTTTACTCTTGGTCTCTCTTGATGCTCTATTTATTGAACCCAAGCATCGATCCCTTACCTCTCAAATTAAAGCCCTGACAGGATTTTGAGGGATTCTGAATTAAGCACATCCAATTAAAATCTCTAGAATCTTATGCGGACTGGTAGTTAATACAAGTTTTTCTAAAGTGAAAACTTGTAATAACTACCAGAATATTTCTAGGGAAATATTACTTTCGTTAGCAGATCCAATAAAAAACTTTGCAGAGTTAGTACATTGCTCCCTCAGCTGAAACCTAGCCTTTGGTCATCCAAAAGCTAGGTTCAAACCTGAAAATCGGTAGAAGACCTCCCAAAATCTATTATTAATCAACCAATTAATTTTAAATTAGATTAAATTTCTATATATAAGGTTCATACGCAGCACCCTATGATCATGAGTTATCTAATTTTGCAAGAAAAATCACACTCAGTAAGTTTTGA
>QCFC01000040.1 GCA_003278465.1 Prochlorococcus sp. AG-363-B04 | reverse complement strand
GGCAAGAATTACTGAACGAATTGATGCTGAGCAATTAAAATGGGAGTCAGTCGGAGGCCTTCCTACTAAAGGATTAGTGAAGTTTTTAAATGAAGGAGATAAAGGTACTTTAGTTAACTTATGTGTTAGCTATGAATTGCCAAAAGTTTTAGCTCCTTTGATGGAACCCACGGTTCTAGGGGGGATGGTTACTAATGAGTTGCAAGCTAATCTAGATAGATTTCGAGATCTTGTTGAGAGTGGATATGGTGTCTCTAAGTAAATTATGGATGAGATTATAGTCTGTTTAATTAATCAAAGAAATCAATATTGGCCTTTTTGAATATCAACTTTTTTTAATCATGGGGCTAATTATTAATTTTCCGCTTGAAAAGCTTTATTTGTTGCGTCAATCAGGCCTTCTAAGTCATGAGGATTGGCTTCTTGGTCTGTCCGCTGGAAAAATTTGTTGCAACTTTTGGTTGTTTCTGGACCAATACTAATTAATTTAATTTTTTTTAGTTTTTCTCTCCAGTTAAGGCCAAAAGATTTTCCTAACAAGTGTGCAGTATTCTTAACAATTTTGCTACTTGTGAAAGTTATTGCATCTACTTTATTTTGTTTAATTGCTAAAATAGTTTTTAGAGGTATTGATTCAGGACAAGAGGATTCATATGCTGATACTTCTACAACATTTAGCCCGGTTTCACTAAAAGACTCTTTGAGTATTGTTCTTCCACCACTTTCTACTCTGGGAAGTAATATTTTTTTGCCAGGTTTAGGAATTGGAAATGATTTAATTAAGTCTTCGGCAATATAATTTGATGGTATGAAATCTGCAACTGAACCAAGATTCTGAAGGCTTTGAGCGGTTTTGCGACCAACTGCAGCGATCAACAGTCCTTCTGGACGATTTTTTAGAGACTTATCATGAAGTTGTAACCTTGCTTCCACAGCATTAACACCATTTGCACTTGAGAAGATTATCCATTCGAAGGTTGCTAATTCTTTTAGGGCATTATCTAATGGTTCCCAGGTGCTAGGTGGACCAATAATTAGTGCTGGAAATTCAAGAACTTTTGCTCCTAATTTATTGAATAACTCAAGAGCTTGACTTTGTTGCTCAAGTGCACGGGTAAGAACGATAGTTTTTCCTTCTAGGGGAAGATCTTTTTGGTTGATTTTCATCTAATCTCCATGTCTTTATTTAATGCTAGACCTCCTAATCTGTAAATTCTTTATATAACAAATTAACTTGCATCATTTGCTTTTCAGGAAGGGATAGTAGCCTACTAAGAACTTCATATTGGGCCTCAGGCATTTGACCTGGACAGTAGGCAGCAGGTACCTCTGATTCTAGGACGGTACAAAACTTTTCCCATTGGTAGTGACTTCCATAAACAACGAGTCCAGCAAGTCTCTTGAGCTTTTGAAGTTGTTGAATTGCCTTTACCCAAGGTTCTGTTTGATGCTGAGTTCCTAGGAATGGATTTCCTCTCAGGAAAAGCTGCAGGAAAATAGGTCCTTTCCCAAGTTTATCTATTGCTAGTGGAGATGAAGAATCGTTTTGCCAAGGTGAGACTCCTTGGTTATGGCAGAGAAGATTTTTGTAGCCAATAGATGATGGTAGAGAAAGGGATGGAGACGACTTTGTGAGCACTGAGCAAGGTAGTACTCCATCCACTCTTATAAGATTTAATCCAGATGAATTAAATTTGATTTTATTTTTATTTTGGACCTTTATAGACGAAAAAATTAATTCCTTGGATAATTCCTTATCTTCTTTGTCCACTATCTCACAATAAATATTATTTTTATTGATAGATTTAGAAAATGCAATTTTAGAAAGTGCAATATTTTTTCTTGTGAGAGCATTTTCTAACCGTTCCATTGGAATTTGTCCAGACTTTAGTGCATTGCAAATTGCATTAATTGCTCCTTGGGCATTCTCTGGCATAAGAATTAGATCAGCACCTGCAGCGAAAGCCATTACGGCTGTTTGATCGCCTCCGTATCTTTTGCTAATTGCTTGCATTATTAGTGAATCTGTTACAATTAGTCCTTCAAATCCTAGTTTATTTCTAAGAAGTTCAGTTAAAATTGTTTTAGAAAGTGTTGCAGGATTATTTGGATCTAGATTTTTTAAAAGTAGATGACCGGTCATAATACTATCTATGCCACTGTCAATCGCTGCACGGAATGGAACTAATTCATGCTCATTTAATCTTGTAAGGTCATGTTCTAAAATAGGCAAATTAAGGTGAGAATCTATACAAGTATCGCCATGTCCTGGAAAATGTTTAGCACAAGAAAGAATTCCCTCTAATTCTAAGCCCTTTCGAAATTCATTAGTAAGAGTTGATACTGTAGCTGGCTCTTCACCCCATGCACGTAGATTAATAACAGGGTTATTTGGGTTATTGTTGATATCACAAACTGGGCCTAGAACCCAATTCAGACCACATTTTCTAGCTTGCCTTCCAGTGCATTGACCATATTTCCTAGCTAGTTCAATTGCGTGGGAAGGATTGTGTTTGAAAATATTACCTAATGCCATAGGAGGAACTAACCAAGTGCCCCCTCCAAATCTTT
>QCFC01000039.1 GCA_003278465.1 Prochlorococcus sp. AG-363-B04 | reverse complement strand
TAAGCAATCAAATGTTAAACGCTTAACATTATAGCACATTGAAACAAAACCGTTGTACCTAGAACCAGCTAGAGATTAGTGCCTAATTAACATTCACCTAAAGTATATAAGACAAAGACAGGATTCAAAAGTCATTTTAATGGAGACAAGGTGCTATCCATATTCAATAGGCAAGTCCGATTAAACCACTCAATTTCAGACCTTTTTCAGGAGTTAAGTCCACATAATTATTAACTACTGAATCAAGAACCCTGTCCACCACTGGGCTAAATCCATTGGACTAGCAGTCCAGTGAGAATTGGACAGAAACCTTTTAGACAAAGGAACCTTGAGAAGGCTTTTGATCATTACCCCCTAGGGGCTCTATCCAATCAATATCAAGACTGAATAGGCGTTATCCCTGCAATTTGCTGCCTATATGAAATCAAGAAACAAGGCACTAGCCACCTGGGCTTAGCTCTAGGTCCAAAATGACCGTTTCGATTTTGACCAACCTTTGACCAACCCTGATTCCACCGTTACCGCCTAGTCATATCAATCGATCTCAGCGATGTGGAGTACTACTCACGTAAGGTATAAACAGCCAGTCATAGCAAGGGTTTTCGGCGAAAGTTTGACTTTCTTGTCAAACTTTAGTCAAACTTTTTCACCTCTCAGGTCATCAATTTGGGGGATTTTTATTTAGCCCTCAAATTTCACCAATTCATTAGATAGAGAACTAAACCAATAGCAATACAGAGAAGAATTGCAACCTTCCAAACCAGAGCTTGGCCTTGGAATCTCAAAGTCATCTAGAATGAATAGATGAACTAGAAGTTCGTCCTCTTTGCAAAAAAACTAGACGGATTTTATAGCCTTGTACCGATTCAACTTATGGCAAATATTGATGCATCTAACGTTAGGAATGGAGTCAGAATAGGTTCTAATGCACGAGGATACAATGAAGGCTGGGTAGGGCGTGGTGGTGATTATTTTAGTTATGATATAAATTCTTCACGCTTAAAACTTTCCGGCTATACATATATCAACGGCATTTATCGAACATATGATGAATATTACTATGGAAACTTAAGTGCTTTAGATTTAGATAATGCGAATTCATTATCTTCAGTAAGGATAACTTCCTATTCAGCAATTGTAAACGAGGGGACTAGGTTACATATCTCTGATGTAAGTGTAGATGGCTGGACAGTTTATTACGCAATATTGGGCTGGCTATCTGTTAGTGAATTAGAAACATCTTTTCTAAGTGGATCCGACGAATTCAGCGGAAGTTCTGCTAGAGATCATGTATATTTGAAGGATGGAAATGACGTTATCAAAGGTTATGGAGGTAATGATTCTCTTTATGGAGAAGGTGGTTCTGATTTGATAAAAGGCGGAACAGGCAATGATTACATTTATGGTGGGTCTGGAATAGATCAACTAACTGGGGGGCCAGGTAATGACAGAATTTATGGGGGAAGTGGCTCTGCTGATACTGCAATTTATAGTGGTTCCTTATTAGATTATAGTATTGAGAAAGGAACTACAACATATACAATTACAGATCTCAGAAGTGGTTCTCCTGATGGAACAGATAAGTTCGATAAATATATCGAAATTCTAAGATTTACTGATCAGTCTCTCACACCAGATCAAGCGATTGATGCAATATCTGCCGATAGAAATAAGACTCTAATCGGAACATCTGGCGACGATCAATTAAGTGGTAATGAAGGAGATGATTATGGGAATGACACCATCGGCGGGGCTGGTGGGAGTGACACTATTTATGGATATGGCGGAACAGATAGCTTGATAGGTGGTGCTGGGCTCGACTCTATTTACGGAGGGGATGGCAACGACAGAATTGAAGGAGGTACCGGTGATGACTATTTGAATGGTGGCAAATGGGGCTATGCCGATGATATTTACGGAGGAGAAGGTGATGATTTTCTAGGTGGTGGTGGTGGACCAGATTCGTTGTATGGAGAAGCAGGTATTGATGAAATACGAGCTGGGCATGGCAAGGATTATTTAGATGGTGGTGCTGGTGGTGACACTCTTTATGGAGGAGGTGGTGGGAATACATTTGCCTCAGAACAAGACGGTGCTGTCGACAACCTTTATGTGATGAGTGACTTCCGAGGTCATGGCTATTCCTGGGGAAGAAATCACGCCGGCATCAATGCTGATGTGATTACTGAACTAGACCTCGACGATCGCATCACCATCCTTGGCACGACAGATGCAAACCTCACCTTTGCCAATGTGGCTGCTGGGACGCATAACCAATCACAAGCAGGAATTGGCATCTTTGATGGTGGAACCTTAGAAGCGATTTACTTGGGCTCCAATCTCTCCATCACTCAACTCGATGCCATAACTGGCACTGATGCATCCAGATTCTGGTAATTCACACCCTCATTGCCATTAATAACGCAATTCGAGCAAGCTTTAGGACTTCCAAACAGGCAAACTTTTTCACTCCTCGGATCATCAATCTGGGTGTTTTTATTTGGCCTCAGAATCTGGCTAACTCATTAGATAGCGAGCCAAACTAAGAGCAATACATAGACCTATACCTACGTTCCAAATCAGGGATTGATTTCTTAAAAGCCAGCGCACTACTTATTTACT
>QCFC01000038.1 GCA_003278465.1 Prochlorococcus sp. AG-363-B04 | reverse complement strand
GGCTTTTTGTTGCTTAAATCTACTTAAAAAAGACACTCCAATGAAGTTAGATCAGCAAACATTGCTTTATGAAGGTAAAGCTAAAAAGATCTTTAGCACTAATGATGTAAATCGTGTCCTCGTTGAGTTTAAGGATGACACAACAGCATATAACGCCCAGAAGCGTGAATCAATCCAAAACAAAGGCCTATTGAATTGTCAAATCTCTGCAAGACTGTTTGAAACTCTTGAAGACAAAGGAGTTCCAAGTCACTACTTAGGACTTGTTTCTGATTCTTTGATGATGGTTCAACATGTGAAAGTTATTCCTATTGAAGTAGTTCTTCGCAATATTGCAACAGGATCTTTGTGCAGAGAGACTCCTATCAAAGAGGGGAAAGAGCTTACTCCTCCATTGCTAGACCTTTATTTTAAAGACGATTTACTTGGGGATCCATTATTAACAAGAGCGCGCCTTGAAAGGCTTGGAATAGTTTCAAACCAACAAATTAGTGAAATTGAAATTCTTACTAGAAGAGTAAATGACGTAATGAAGGCTTTTTTGGGAAATATTGATTTATTACTTGTTGATTTTAAGTTGGAATTTGGATTTAATCAGTCAGGTCAACTATTAGTTGCGGATGAAATTAGCCCAGATACTTGCAGAATTTGGGATCAGAAAAAAAGTGACTCTAATGAGCGCATTCTTGATAAGGATCGTTTTCGTAAAAACCTTGGTGGATTGGCCAAAGCATACGGGCAGGTCCTGAAGCGGGTTGATGCTGTTTGCCCCAAACCACGCAAGTACAAGTAAGGTCAGCGCAAGTTTGCTGCCGAATTGCAGAATTATTTATTTCCATGGCTAGCTTTTTTAACAAAGGACCTTGGGGTGCACTTCGTTATGGATCCCATGTCGCTGTATTGGCAATCCCTTTCTTGAGTATTGGTGGGCACTTCAGGCTGACTTCTCAATCTTTAGGACCTTCATTGGAAACTCTGGAAATTCAAGGATTTCAAGTCCAAAATGGTGCACTTGAGGAAGGTTTTGAGATAGCGAATGGAATCAAGGCTAATTCGGCAGTTAATGAAGGATCAAAACCTCTTCTTGGGAGTGAATCATCCCAGGAACCTAAAGTATTGATTACGGAGGTAATAGTTGAAGGAATTGATGGTCACCCTGAGCAGGATTTTTTAGAACTTAATGTTTATGATGCTATGAGCATTAGACCTGGAAGCAGAGTCACAAAGAATGAGTTAAAAAGAGATCTTGATTCTATTTATTCTACTGGTTGGTTTTCTGGTTTAAAGATTGAACCAATTGATGGACCACTAGGAGTTAAGTTAGTGGTAAAGGCAGAACCAAATCCACTCCTTAAAAAAGTAATACTTGATCCCAAAGACTCTAAGATCCCAATATCATTTATTGAAGAAACCTTTTCTTCTGATATAGGAAGAACTCTAAACTTAAATGCTCTTCAAGTTAGAATAAGTACTCTAAAAAGATGGTATACAGATAAGGGTTATTCATTGGCTCGTATTACAGGACCTAGTCGTGTTACTTCAGGTGGAATTGTTTCGTTGAAGATCGTTGAAGGTACTGTAGATTCAATAGAGGTTAAATTCTTAAATAAGGATGGAGAAGTAAATGATGAGAATGGAATTCCTGTAAAAGGCAAAACCAAAAGTTGGATAATAAAGAGAGAAATTTCAATTAAACCTGGTCAAAGATTTAATAGAAAACAATTAGAATCTGATATAAAGAGTCTGTATGGAACCTCACTTTTCAGTGATGTAAAGGTAAGTCTTAAGCCCGTAGTTGGTAAGCCTGGGAATGTAATTATAATTCTTGGGATAGTTGAACAGCAGACTGGTTCTCTTTCTGGAGGAATTGGTTATAGCCAGAGTCAGGGAGTTTTTGGTCAAGTTGGTGTTCAAGATAGCAACTTAATGGGTAGAGCTTGGAATGCAAGTCTTAATACTACTTATGGTCAGTATGGAGGTCTTGCTGATCTAAGTTTTTCCGATCCTTGGATTAAAGGAGATAATCATAGGACTTCGTTTAGGACATCTTTATTTCTAAGTAGAGAACTACCACAAGCTTTTAGGAGTAGTAATGGAAATATTAGAACTTTAAGTGATTACTATGATGGGAATTCTAGTTATGCTTATAAAATAAGCTCTATAAATAATCCTGCTGGGAGAAAATTTAATTCGGTAGTTGAGGCAAAGTCTAATTCTCCTCAAACAAGCTGGTTTGACTATGAAGGTAATTCCGTGGCTTTGCAGCGGCTAGGTGGAAAAGTGGTCTTTGCCAGACCTCTTAATAATGGTAATCCATATATCGATGTTCCCTGGAATTTACTTGTTGGCTTGAATGTTCAGAAAGTAAGACCCATTAATTTTTCTGGAGAGAACCGTCCTTATGGTGTAGCCACTAATGACCTTAGAAATGACAAGTCACCAGCTAATGATGTGATATGTATATCGTTTGATTGTGCTGAAGAAAATAATCTTTTTGGAATAAGAGTTGCTGCTACGTATAATAAATTAAATAATTCTAGGAATCCAACATCAGGTAATTTTTTGACTATAGGTAGTGAACAGTTTGTTTCAGTTGGAGAGCATTCGCCAACTTTTAACAAGTTCAGAGTTGGTTATACCCATTTTATTCCAGTTGATTGGTTGAAGATTGCAAAAGGTTGTAGGCCTGAGAAAGGTGAAGAAGCTAATTGCCCGCAGGCAATTGGTTTTCAGCTTAAAACTGGAACTGTCGTGGGAGAATTGCCA
>QCFC01000037.1 GCA_003278465.1 Prochlorococcus sp. AG-363-B04 | reverse complement strand
ACAGGAGGAATAGTTATTGTTTTGGGTTCCACTGGTAGGAATATTGCTGCAGGGATGACAGGTGGTATTTGTTTCATACTAGACGAAACAAATGATGCATTAAATAGAGTGAATCAAGAAATTGTTGATGTTTGCGAAGTAACTAACTCTTTACAAGAGTCCATTATAATCCCTCTATTAGAAAAGCATTTAAGTTATACAGGCAGCGAGAAAGCAAAAGAGATTCTCGAGAATTGGGATGAATGGAAACCACTTTTCAAGTTAATCATACCTCCCAGCGAAAGAAGTAAAGTTGGCTTAAACGAGCTTGAAGCTATTAAAAGATAAAATGTCATTTTTTATAAAAACAGAACAATTTAATAGAAAAAGTAATAATTTACCAAAAAATGTACGTCAATCTTTTATTGATTTACATATTCAGTGGGTGGAAAATCTAATAGATTCTGGTCTTAAAGTATCAAGTGGATATCTAATAAATCAGCAGAAACGGCCAGGAGGAGGAGGTTTTCTTATCTTACAAGCTAATAATTTTGATGATGCCAAGGAAGTTATCCAACAGGATCCACTCATAGTCGCAGATTTAGTTAGCTGGCAACTTGAAGAATGGATTCCAGTCGCAGGGAACCTAATTCTATAAAATCATCGAGGATGTTCATCCATCAGTTTCTGAATTTGTCCAGCATGGTAACTACTTCTTGTTAAAGGTGAACTTATTACTTGCAAAAATCCTAAATCAATTTCTCCCTTCTTTCTGTATTCCTCAAATTGTTCTGGTAACACAAACCGATCAACAGGTAAATGTTTTGGACCAGGCGATAAGTATTGACCAATAGTGACAATATCAACTTGATTTCTTTTAAGGTCTACAAGTACCTCCAAAACCTCTTCATCAGTTTCGCCCAAACCAACCATCAAACCAGACTTTGTATACACCTTTGGCCAATTATCTCTAACACGCATTAATAACTCCAAAGATCTTTCATATATGCCCTGAGGACGTGCCTTTTTATAAAGTCTTGGAACAGTTTCAATATTGTGATTCAAAACATCAGGTGAAGCACTTAGAACAGTTTCCAATGCCTCCCAACAGCCACAAAAATCTGGGACCAAAATTTCCACACTAGTTTTTGGTGAACATTTTTTTACCTCTTGAATACATTTAACGAATTGGCTAGCCCCACCATCAGGAAGGTCATCACGATTAACAGAAGTAATAACAACATGCTTAAGCCCCATCTTAAAAACTGCCTGCCCTAACCGTTCAGGCTCCGTCGAATCCAAAGCTCTTACACTTTTATCAAAGTCAATATCGCAATAAGGACAAGCTCTTGTACATCCAGGCCCCATTATCAGGAATGTGGCGGTTCCACCAGCAAAACACTCTCCGATATTCGGACAACTTGCTTCTTGGCAAACTGTATTTAGTTTGAGATTCTGCAGCAATGTTGCTACTTCACCAATACGTTCCTGTTGAGGAGCTTTTACACGTAACCAATCAGGCTTAAGCAAGGCTTTTCTCTTGATATAACCACTTTAAGGACACCCTGGCAAAAGGATCTTTAAAGAAAAATCTTTTAGAGTCCTTCAATCGGGATGTGGCGCAGTTTGGTAGCGCACTTCGTTCGGGACGAAGGGGCCGCAGGTTCGAATCCTGTCATCCCGATCAAAACATGTCTTTAAAAATCTTTTTAAAGAACATATCCTCGTGGGGTTAAAACTTTTCCATACTCAGAATAGCTGCAAGAATTGCCAACTAAAACCAAAGTCAACATGTCAACCTCCTCAACAAGAATTGTCTTCAGAGTGTAAATATTAATTTTTTCTTCTTTTCGTCCAAGTTGACGAGCAACAACTATTGGAGTTTCTTCTGAACGATATTCTTTCAAGATTTCAATTGCTCTTCTTAATTGCCAATCACGAACTTGAGATCTTGGGTTATATAAAGCAATTACAAAGTCACCAACAGCAGCCCCATAAAGACGTTCTTCAATTTTTTTCCAGGGAGTTAGTCGATCACTCAAGCTAACTGCACAAAAATCATGCATCAACGGTGCTCCAACCTTTGCTGCTGCAAGTTGAAAGGCAGAAATCCCGGGATGAACTTCAAAAAAAGGTCTTTGATTTTGTTCTAAGTCCAACCACATTTCAAGTACCAAACCTGCCATGCCATAAATTCCACTATCTCCAGATGAAACCAAAGCAACTTTTACTCCCTGAGATGCTAATTCAAGAGCCTTAAAGCAACGTTCTTTCTCTTTAGTTAACTGACCTGAAATTTTTGCTTGATCTTTACGTCTTATAGGCTCTAATAAATCAAGATATAAACCATAACCAATCCAAACAGCACATCTAGATAGAGCAGATTTAGCATAAGGAGTTAGCAAGGATAAGTCACCAGGACCACAACCAATTACATGCAACTCTCCTAAATGAGGAGCAAAGGAGCTACTTGAATGAGCAATAGCGACAGTAGATGCTCCTTTTTCTCTATCTTTTGCATGAAATATATTCTTAGGGAAAAGTAATCTGGATCCAGTACCGGCAGCAAGTAATGCTGCAGCCTCAGCAACAGATGGGGTCCCCACTGCCTGATTCACTACAGATGAAGGATTAGGAACTTGAACTTTAGAAAGCTCTTCTGGATAATAAAAACGAATTGGCCAAGCTTTCTCTTCTGCTAGAGCAAGCAAAGCAGGCTCATCAGATTTCACTCCAGTGCTAGCCAAACCAGCAACAGCTTCGCAAGACAAACCAGCCTGCTCAAGCGATTCATTAACTGCTCTTTGAAGCAAATTTAGACTTGTAAATCGCTCACAACCCACACCTATCCATAACGTTGCTGGATGCCATGCACAAGAAAAAGTATTAGGGCCAATACTTAATTTAACCTTAGAAGAAAACAATTCACTCTTATCATTAACTAATAAATCCATTGCAGCTTCGGTGGCTTGCCACAAAGAACAACCTGAGTCCTGTCTTATACATATTTGCTCCCCAGAACTCTGACTAATCATTAAATTTTTCCAATTAATCTCATCTCCACTTCGTCTCCATCCCCAAGC
>QCFC01000036.1 GCA_003278465.1 Prochlorococcus sp. AG-363-B04 | reverse complement strand
TTAATTGTAGAAACTCCTGGACTGGATTTTTTGCCCCAGACATTCCTTAAAGTAGGCGCTAACGCCTGCACAAAGCCGTAACCAATAATCCATAGGCCTAGGAAAGCTCCAATCTCAGAGAAGTTCCAATCCAGCGATGTCTCAAGAAAAACAGGCAATGCGACTACAAACCACACATCTCTAGCTCCAAAAAGAAAAAAACGTGCCATAGAAAGTGCGTTGATCCCTTTGGATTTTGAAAATAGATCTTTAAACATCGGCTTCTTCTTCATACGCCCCATATCACCAGGCAAGACCATAGTCAAAACAAAAGACAGAGCCAGGCCAAATGCCATTAGTCCAACGGCCTTATTGAAACCAAAACTAATCAGTAAAACTCCACCCAGAAAAAATCCCACACCCTTGAGAGCATTTTTGGAACCTGTTAGAACCGCAACCCATTTAAATAATTGCTTTTTACCTTTCTGTTCTTCTTCCGGCGTTTCAGGAACAACTGTTTTGATTGCACTCTTTGCACTCATTTTGTTGAGGTCTTTGGCGATGCCACTGATTGCTTGCGCAACCATGACATAACTAACGCTTAACAACTTTGGCCAACTAGCAGCAACAGGAACCAACATCAGTAGAGCACCTATCTGCAGAAGAGTTCCTGCCCATAGGGTTAGTCGTAAGCCATAGCGAGCACCAATCCAGCCGCCATACAAATTGGTAATGATGCCAAAGAACTCATAAAAGAGAAAAAGAAAAGCAATTTCTAAAGCTGTATATCCAAGCTGATGGAAATGAAAGACCACCAACATACGCAGAGCGCCATCAGTAAGAGTGAACGCCCAATAGTTGGCTGTGACGATCCCGTATTGCTGCAGAGACGACAATTTCATTTGGTTATCTTTTAACCTTTGCTATCTAGATTCACGACATAAGAAGTTAGGTCTGCCATACGACAGCTGTAACCCCATTCATTGTCATACCAGGCAAAAACTTTTAATTGATTCCCATCTATAACCATTGTGGACAAAGCATCAATAATTGAACTGCGTGAATCATTGACGTAGTCAATGGAGACTAAGGGCCTTTCTTCATAGCCAAGAATGCCTTTCAAATCTCCTTCGGAGGCACTTTTAAAAGCTTGGTTCGCTTCTTCTACGGAGATTTTGCGATTTAATTCAAAGACAGCATCCGTGAGAGAAGCATTAAGGAGTGGAACACGAACAGCATGTCCGTTTAATTTGCCTTGAAGCTCGGGGAAAATCATTCCTATAGCTTTAGCCGAACCAGTTGTAGTGGGGATGAGACTTTGAATACTGCTGCGTGCTCGCCTTAAGTCGCTTTTAAAAGAGTCAATTGGAACCTGTGTATTGGTGATGTCATGAAGAGTGGTAATGGCTCCATGCATGATTCCAAAGTTTTCATTGACGATTTTTACGATTGGCGCCAAGCAGTTAGTTGTGCAAGAAGCAGCTGTGACAACACGATGAATGTTTGGGTCATACAGATTGTGGTTAATTCCATAGACGATGTTGAGTGCTTCTTCTCCTGCAACTTGTCCTGTTACTGGACAAGCAACGATGACCTTACTTAGCCCGAGTTTGTCGAAATACGGGCTAAGGGCTTCTGGAGTTTTGTTCTTACCCGAGCAATCCAAGACAATATCTACCCCTGCATCTCTCCATGGGCAAAGGGTGAAATCACTTTCCTGGGCGTAGCTCAAAACATGTTCATCAATCAGTATTTGAGACAGGTCAGATCGAATCGAATGAGTCCAACGCCCATGAACAGAATCAAACTCAAGCAAATGCGCAGCAATTTTTGCATCACCAGCAGGATCATTAATCTGAACTAACTCAATATTTGGTCGACCCCATAAAGCACGAAAAACAAGACGACCTATGCGCCCAAATCCATTGATTCCAATTCGCATGCAAGACAATTGCAGAAAAACCGAAGAGCCCCAAGAGGCGACTCATCAACTTATTTTGATATATCAAATCCACTTGATGAAAGCAAATTCTCAAATTCTTATAAAATGAAATCGATATTTCTTTGGCTGCTTCGTTAATGGGTTCAGTCGTAGCCCAATCACAGGCGAGAGACCTGCTTAAAGCTTTGGCGGATCCTCTGAGATTGCAAATCATTGAATCCTTGTCTAGCGGAGAAAAATGTGTCTGCGATCTCATTCAAGAGATAGGTCTTGCTCAATCCAAGATTTCCTTTCACCTTAAGGTCCTTAAAGAATCTGGCCTTATCACTGATAGGCAAAGTGGGCGCTGGGTTTACTACAAACTCGATATAGGCGCATTAACTGAATTACAACTTTGGCTAAAACAACTCACACAAGACTGTCAGAAATCATCAGCTAGCTGTGAAAACAATGCGTAATGCTGAGGCACAATGAAGGCAGGATTAAGAACTGCTAGCCGGTTCCATACACACCAAATACCAACTAAATACACACTCTGCAATTCTCGCAAATCCCTTACTATGACTGACATATCCTATTGGCTAATGAAAAGTATATCAACTGTCTAAAAGCTAGTTATAGCGAGAATCTAGGAGAAAACCTGGTTAATTTATTCCAACCTTTTTTCTAACCAGCTTCTAAGTATTTACGCCTAAGATCCTAGATCGAAGGACCATCTTGGGCAATCGCCGGATGGTTGTTACACCTGTATTCATCAACAAAACTTGATTAAATCAATATTATTTGATTAATGTGACTAGGTCAATGCTTCTAGGTCAATGATCTTCGCAAAGAAGGCTTTCATTTTCTCTTCTGTCCTTGCCACTAGCACAGGACTAATTGCTTGTGGGCCTTCTGATTCAACCTCCAGTGTTCGCCTAAGTGGTGCAGGTGCAACCTTCCCCGCAAAGGTTTACACACGCTGGTTTTCTGATCTAGCTAAATCTGGCGGGCCAAAGGTTAATTATCAAGCAGTTGGTTCGGGCTCTGGACGCAAAGCTTTTATTGATGAAACCGTGGATTTTGGTGCCTCGGATGATCCAATGAAAGCGAAAGACATCGCCAAAGTCACTCGTGGCCTAGTTCAAATTCCTATGGTGGGAGGCACCATCGCCTTTGGCTACAACAAGCCAGATTGTGATCTCAAGTTGACTCAGAAGCAAGCAGTCAGGATCGCAATGGGCAACATCAAAGACTGGAGTGAACTGGGTTGTCCTGCTGAAAAACTCACTTGGGTCCATCGTTCTGATGGTTCAGGTACTACCAAAGCCTTCACCAATTCAATGCAAGCTTTCTCAAATGACTCCAGTGAATGGTCTCTAGGTACTGGAAAATCAGTTAAATGGCCTGCTGGAGTTGGCGGCAAAGGGAATGCTGGTGTGGCGGGTTATATCCGCAACACACCTGGTGCCATTGGCTATGTCAACCAGTCATATATCAAAGGTGTAGTCAAGGCTGCTGCTCTTCAAAACTTGTCTGGCGAGTATTTTAAGCCA
>QCFC01000035.1 GCA_003278465.1 Prochlorococcus sp. AG-363-B04 | reverse complement strand
TAATGCGCGCTTTGCTAAAAGCTCGCCAACTGCACCTGAAGCATCACAACTGCTCGCATTACTTTTCAGATCGCTACGTAAATCCTTGTCAAGAGTTGATGCAGCGCAAACTGTACTTTGAGCATCATCATCTATGACCTGAGCATAGATATGATTATTGGATCGGAATACAGCTAAGCGAGGGCGCTGAGCTGTGCCACTGAGATACCTACGTAAGCGTTTGTGTCGCTTCTGGGTCTGCTGTTTTCGAGATAAGTGAGACATGGTTAATAGAGCAAAAGGTACTTTAAGCAGACCACTATTTCTTACCAGACTTGCCAGCCTTACGAACGATCCGCTCGCCCTCATACTTAATACCTTTGCCCTTGTAAGGCTCTGGCGGACGAATAGCTCTTATCTTGGCCGCTTCATTACCAACAAGTTCTTTATCAGGACCAGTGACTGTGACATTCGTATTATTTTCTACTGAGAAGGTAATACCTGCAGGAGGAATTACTTCTACTGGATGGCTATAGCCAGCACTCACAATAAGAGTCTTACCTTTTACCTGGGCCCTTGAGCCAACTCCAATTATCTCTAGTTTGCGGGTATAGCCCTTGCTAACTCCTTCAATCATATTTGCAACCAAAGTCCTGCATAAGCCATGTCTTTCACGGGACTTTCTCTTATCAGTAGTGGGGGCTACAACAATAGTGTTCTCAACTTGAGAAATAGTGACCCCATCTGGGAGGGTACGACTCAACTCACCTTTTGGCCCCTTCACCTTGACTGAAAGGCCATCAAGAGTAACAGCAACTTTTTCAGGAACTGTGATTGGGGATTTTCCTATACGAGACATAATTAAGACTCCTGATCAATATACGTAGCAGAGAACTTCTCCGCCAACGCCTTGTTTGCGAGCATCTCGGTCACTCATAACACCTTTGGAAGTAGAAATAATTGCCACTCCAAGGCCACCTAAAACCTTTGGTAATCCTCGAGTATTTTTATAAATTCTCAGGCCAGGTTTACTTACTCTCTGCATTGAGCGAATAGTGGGATGACGATGCTTCCCGCTGTACTTCAATTCAAGTACAAGATTTGTTCTGACTCCTTCGCCTTCTTCACTAATCTCAGCAATAAAACCCTCCTGCTGGAGAACTTTTGCAATACTGCGAGACATACGTGAAGCAGGAACTCGAGTGGTCTGATGACGCTTCTCGCTCGCGTTTCTAATACGAGTGAGCATATCTGAAATTGGATCGTGATTAGCCATAATCTTTTTTTTAAAGAGGGCTCAATTACTACGGAAAGGCATTCCCATCTCCCGGAGGAGGGCCCGGCCCTCTTCATCCGTACGAGCACTTGTCACAATGGTGATGTCCATGCCCCTGATGGCTTCAATTTTGTCAAATGAAATTTCTGGGAAGATAATTTGCTCTCTTACCCCAAGTGTGTAATTTCCCCGACCATCAAAACTCTTTGGATTAACACCTCGGAAATCCCTAATTCTAGGCAAAGCTAAATTAATCAGACGCTCCAAGAATGCGTACATTCGATCACCCCGGAGAGTAACAGCACAACCAATTGGCATCCCTTGGCGGATCTTAAATCCAGCTATAGCCTTTTTAGCTCTTGTTACTTGCACTTTTTGACCAGTGATTGTAGCCAATTCGGATAAAGAAGCTTCCAATGACTTGGAATTCTGAGCAGCTTCGCCAAGCCCTCTATTTACAGTGACTTTCATCACTTTTGGAACTTGATGAATATTTGAGAGACTTAAATCCTTCAGCAATTTTGGCTGAATTGTGTCTCGATAGCGCTGTTTAAGTGACATGAGTTAGGGATGAAAATGCCTCTGGAATTGGTCAGAAAGCTTTTTTAACTGAGATCCGTTTTTTGGATTGAAAGGACTTTCCTCAAGGAAGGAACAAATTTTGAGGTGATTTAATCAATAAGCTCACCTGTTTTCTTAAGACGGCGTTTCTTAGATCCGTCCTTATCGACAAAAATTTCGACCCTACTAGCTACTTTCTTTTCTTTTGAATAAAGCATCACATTAGAAGCATCTAAAGATGCTTCTTCATTCACAATCCTTCCTGTCTCTCCTTCTTGAGTTGGTTTGACATGACGAGTACGAAGATTAATTCCTTTAACTACAACTCTGTTCTGATAAGGAAGTATGCGTAATACTTCTCCAGTCTTTCCTTTGTCTTTGCCAGTAATGACCTGAACTGTATCTCCTTTACGAATACGCATCTTTATTCGCTCAGAAGACTGAACTTTCTGGGTTGCAAGTGCCATTTAAATCACCTCTGGAGCAAGGGAAACAATTTTGGTGAAATTTCTCTCTCGAAGCTCTCGAGCTACTGGCCCAAAAACTCTTGTACCTCTAGGATTTTTGTCTTCATTAATAAGAACTGCAGCATTATCATCAAAGCGAATCGAGTTTCCTGTCTCTCGACGCATTGTTGCTTTTGTTCTGACTACAACCGCTTTAACAACCTCTGATTTCTTGACGCCCATATTTGGCATCGCATCCTTAACTGCTGCAACAATTACATCACCCACATGGGCGTAACGACGATTAGAACCCAATACGCGAATGCACTGAATACGCTTTGCGCCACTGTTATCAGCAACTGTCAAAAAGGTTTCCTGTTGAATCATGAGGTGACCTCCTGAGTCTTAGAGCTGTGACTCAAAACTTCTGAAACAGCCCAACGTTTTGAAGAACTGAGGGGCCGAGTTTCAGTAATACGAACTCGATCCCCAATGCGACATTTATTGTTTTCATCGTGCGCCTTATAGCGCGCGGTACGACTAACAGTTTTCTGATAAATGGAATGTGGAAAGCGATTTTCAACCGCTACAACAACTGTTTTTTCCATTTTGTCGCTGACAACTATGCCAACCCTTTCCTTAAGTGCCATGAGATCTAAAGGATGAATCAAGAAGTAGAAGTGGAGCGACTTCGCTCCTTTTGCACCGTCAAAAGCTGGGCCAACTTAATGCGAGCCTCTTTAAAACGATGGGTATTTGTCAACTGCCTAGTTGCTTGCTGAAAACGAAGATCAAACAATTCACGGCGAATGCCATCAATTTGTTCAATAATCTCGTCGTCACTAAGCTTGCGCAGCTCAGAAGTATCAGAACGGGTCATAATCAAGACTCACCTTGGGTCACTGAAGCAGTAGGAGATGAACCTCCACCAACACTTTCCTCGTGCTGGCTACTTTCAAGGGCCAGGAATTTTGTTTTAACTGGAAGCTTGTATTGCGCTAAGCGCATTGCCTCGCGAGCTATTTCCTCAGTGATTTCTTCACCTCCCATTTCAAAAAGAATCCTGCCCGGCTTGATAACAGCAACCCAAAATTCTGGGTTGCCCTTTCCTGATCCCATGCGTGTTTCAGCAGGTCTCATAGTGACAGGTTTATCAGGGAAGATTCTTATCCAAATCTTCCCTCCTCTTTTGACATAACGGGTCATAGCTCTCCTGCTCGCCTCTATTTGACGAGAGGTTATCCAGCCACATTCTTGTGCCTGCAAACCAAACTGACCAAAAGCAATGGTATTTCCACGAGTGGCAACACCACGCATCCGGCCTCTTTGTTGCTTGCGAAATTTGACGCGTTTAGGACTCAACATGATTCATTCACCCCTCATTTGAGCGGTCTTCAAACTGTTGGGGCCGTCTATTACCCCTCCGCCGCGGGCTTGCACCCACAGGGACTTGTTGAGCTTCATCAGCAATAACTTCGCCTTTAAATACCCAAACCTTGATTCCCAGAACCCCATAAGTAGTGCTTGCAACCTTAGTGGCGTAATCAATCTCAGCCCGTAGTGTATGTAATGGCACGCGACCTTCACGTGTCCATTCCGTTCTAGCTATCTCAGCTCCATTCAATCGCCCACCAACTTGAATTTTAAGACCTAATACACCAGCTCGCTCAGCCCTCTGAACAGCCATACGAATTGTTCTTCGGAATGCAACTCTCTTCTCCAATTGTTGGGCTATATATTCAGCCAACAAAAAAGCATCGGCATCTACTCGATCTACCT
>QCFC01000034.1 GCA_003278465.1 Prochlorococcus sp. AG-363-B04 | reverse complement strand
TGGCGGATCTTTGCTTGTTTACTTATTTCTAGGTCTTTCAGGGGCAAAACATGTAAATCAAATAATGAATAATCAATATAATATATCAAAGTACATATTAGTATCAATACTATGTATCTTTATATTGTCAGCTATTTATGGTTTTGTTAGATTACTGCTTGTTTTACCTATTAATGATAGAAGCTTATTATTTGTTCCTACTATTATAATTTCATTATTCTTTTCTGGCTCAGTCCTTAGGTTTTTTAGTGGAAACCAAAGGAAAGTTTAACTTAGTAGTATAACGAAGAGTAAATTTATTGATAACTATTTTACGGCTTATTTATAATAAAATTTTAAGATAAAATTAGATGTCAAAGCCAACTGTCATTAAATTCAGTTCTGAGGACTGCGGCACATGTCATAAAATGTCTCATTATGATTCTAAAGTAGCTGGAGAATTAGGTTTAGATTTTATCAGCGTAGTGCTTCAGGATACTCAAACATATAGAAAATATCGTCGAATATTAATTTCCAAGTACCCTAATAAGGAAGGTATGGGTTGGCCTACATATCTTATGGTGAATAATCCTGATGGAGATTTTTCAGTAATAGGAGAAATAAAAGGTGGTATGCAAAAGGGAGATTTTAGAAAAAGATTGTCTGATATATTAAATATAAGCTAGGATTAGCAATGTTTAACTATTAATATTAGCTTATAGGTTGCATTAAACCTCCTCCCCCTGAATCAGAATCGTCATCATCATTTTCAGCATCCTGTTGGATAATTGCAAATACTAATAATGATAATGAGCAAAATAATATAGTCGGAATACTTAAGAAACCGAGTGCATTGTCAACGTCTACAAATTCTCCCAAAAAAATAATGCAATTCAGAGCAAATTAACCAATGAATGCGATTTCCGTGATTCCCTAGGTCCAATAAATCGATTGTCCATAGTTAAAGACTTAATGCTTTATCAATTTTTTGAGCTATTTTGTTAGTTTTTCTTCTTTGATGGTTATTGAATCCTTTATCTCTGCTGACATTTGACCCAGCCATTCCATTATGACTTCTAATTGTTTTTCTATGGGTAAAGCTCCTACACCTCTGAATAAAACCTTCGATTGATTGCCAGTACCTGCTTGATAAATTAATCTCCCATGTAAATGATTCGGAAGCCCTTTTCTCAGCATTCTGAATGCTGATTCTGCCATAGGTGTCTCTAGAATAATGTTGGGCTTTCCTTGTGATATCCTCGAAAATCCGCAATTTTTTGCTATTAATTTTATTCTCATTATCTGCATTAGTGATTCAACAGCCTTGGGCAATGATCCATATCTATCAGTCCATGAAGCTGCTAAATCTATAAGTTCTTCAGATGTTTGACAATTAGCTGCTTGTCTATAAGCAGCTAATTTTTCATCAGAGTTTGTTATCCAGTCACCGGGAACAAATGCAGTTACCGGAAGATCTATTTGGGTATCTTCGATTAATGGTATTTCCTGTCCTTGAAGATCTGCCAGTGCCTCTTGAAGCATTTCCATATATAGATCGAATCCAATTAACTCCATCTGACCACTCTGTTCGACCCCTAATAGATTTCCAACACCTCTGATTTCCATATCCCGCATAGCTAACTGATAACCACTGCCTAACTGAGCAAATTCTTGTATCGCTCGTAATCGTTGTCTTGCAGCATCACTAAGTTCTCCTTTGTTAGGATAAAATAACCATGCGTGAGCTTGGACTCCACTTCTACCAACACGTCCTCTTAATTGATAAAGTTGCGACAAGCCAAATCTATGTGATTCCTCAATTAAAATTGTATTAACACGTGGAATATCGAGACCGCTTTCAACAATTGTTGTACACAATAGCAGATCTGCTTCCCCTGAATTAAATGCAACCATTGCATTTTCTAATTCCCCTTCAGCCATTTGCCCATGGGCTATTAATATTTTCATGTTCGGTATCATTTTTGTTAGGCGCTCACCTACTTCATGGATCCCTTCTACTCTTGGAACAACATAAAATACCTGGCCTCCTCTGTCTAATTCTTGTCGAATAGCACTTCGTACTGCCTCCAAATCAAAAGGAGCAAGGTGAGTTTTTATTGGTCTTCGTAGAGGAGGGGCTGTAGTGATTAAACTCATTTCTCTTACACCTGAAAGACTCATATATAGAGTGCGAGGTATAGGCGTTGCAGAAAGTGTTAATACATCAATGTCTTTTTTTAGTTCTTTAATTCGTTCTTTTTGGCTAACACCAAAACGTTGTTCTTCATCAATAACAAGTAATCCGAGTTTATTATATACAACATTTTTCGTTAGAAGCTGGTGAGTACCCACAATTGCATCTATAGTTCCATTTTTGATTCCATTTATTATTACCTTTTTCTCCTTAGATGTTTTAAATCTATTTAAAAGAGCAACTCTAATTGGATAAGGAGCAAACCTATCTGAAAGGGTTCTCCAGTGTTGTTGTGATAGAACAGTTGTAGGGGCTAGTAAGGCTATTTGCTTTCCTGCAGTAATAGCCTTGAAGATGGCTCTAATTGCAACTTCTGTTTTTCCAAATCCAACATCACCACATATCAATCTATCCATAGGTTTATTGCTTTCCATATCTTTCTTGACTTCTGATACGGCTTTAACTTGATCTGGTGTTGGAGTATAAATAAAGGAATCTTCTAATTCATTTTGCCAAGGGCCATCTTCAGGGAAAGCAAAACCTTGGGTATTTGATCTTTGTGCATATAAGTTTACGAGATCTATTGCAATTCTCTTTATGGCTTTCCTTGCTTTACGTGTTGCATTTTCCCATGCAGTACCACCCATTTTATTAAGATTAGGAACCTTCCCATTTGTTGCACGGTATCTACCAAGCGAACCTAATTGATCAGCAGCTACTCTCAATATGCCATCTAGATACTTAACGACTAGATAATCTCTTGCTTCTCCACTAAGTACCAGTTTTTCAATTCTAATGAATTGGCCAACACCATGATTTCTATGTACTACATAATCACCAGGTCTCATTTTATGTGGATCTACTTTATTACTTGTAGACCTTCTTCTCTTCCTAACATATCCACTTACGCTAAGTGATTGTTGCCCATAAAACTCTCTATCTGTTATTAAGGCAATCTTCCATGCTGGAAGATGTATACCTTCAAGCTCTGAAAAACCCTTTGTTTTAAGAGCTATAGGAGTTTTCTGTTCAATTAGACGTTCTATCGATGGAAAATCGAGATGATTAGGTATATATTTACTGATACAATCGTGTTCTTCTAATAACGCTGTAGACCTACTAGGTTGTGCAGAAATTAACCAAATGTTGTTACCATCCTTCCTTAATGTTTGTACTAATTCAGCAATTCTTCCAAACTGATTAGGATAGGCACTTACAGGTCTACTGTTTAAATCAAACACATTACTATTTTTATTTTCTTCTGAAATTTCTGTTATGTCAAATCCAAAAAATTTATCCGCATGTGAAAGAGATTCTTCTAAGTTTCTATGGCATCTACCTAACGAGGAATTCTGGGCATTACGTACATTCTTAATATATTCTTCGTTGATTTCTTTATAATGGGATTCAACATGGTCTAACCAAGCTCTACCATGTGAATAACAATGATTTCTTTCGTCAATAACAATGCAAAAGTCATTTCCTATGTAATCTAATATTGAAGCTGGTTGGTCCCATGCTAAACCAGTAAAACGTCTCATTCCCTCTGGTGTAATTCCTTCTAGTAATTGTTTAAGTGATTGCTCTTCTAAGAAGTATTCTAATTGATCTGGAATTAATTTTCTTAGCTTATCTGCTATTAGAGGACTAAATCCTGTTGGGGTTATGTATATTTTATCAATTTGATCTAATGATCTTTGTGTGGATGGATCAAATTCCTTTATTTTATCTATTTCGTCACCAAAAAACTCAATACGAATTGGTAATTCTGAACTTACGGTATAAATATCTACAATATCACCTCTTCTACTCCACTGAGCTTCTGAATCAACTGTCTGAACTCGAGTATATCCAAGAGAGGCAAGGCTATTTCCAAGGACTTCAATTG
>QCFC01000033.1 GCA_003278465.1 Prochlorococcus sp. AG-363-B04 | reverse complement strand
AAGACCTGCATAGAAATTTATGCTGTTTTGTTTAATTTTGCTTGCTTGTCCTGCGCACCAGAATTGTTGATATCTATCTAGGCAAACTTGCTTCATGTATTTTCTGGCGGGCTTATTAAAGTGGCGTGGATCAAAGTTGGTTGGATCAGCTGCTGCTGCTTCTCTTACGGCAGCAGTGAATGCAAGTCTGTTATCAGTGTCAATATTTACTTTGCGAACTCCATTTCTGATGCCTTCTTGAATCTCTTCTACAGGAACACCGTAAGTTTCAGGGATGGCACCACCATATTTATTGATCATGTCAAGCCATTCTTGAGGTACAGAGCTTGAACCATGCATAACAAGGTGAGTATTTGGCAAGGCTTTATGAATTTCGGCAATTCTGCTGATAGCTAATACTTCTCCAGTCGGTTTCCTAGTGAATTTGTAAGCTCCATGACTTGTGCCAATTGCTATTGCTAGGGCATCTACTTTGGTTTTTGCAACAAAATCTGCTGCTTCTGAAGGGTCTGTTAGAAGCATGTCTTTTGAGAGCTCCCCTTCAAACCCGTGACCATCTTCAGCTTCTCCTTTACCAGTTTCTAAAGAACCAAGACAGCCCAATTCTCCTTCAACACTTACACCTACTGAATGAGCAAAGTCCACGACTGTTTTTGTGACAGCTACGTTGTATTCGTAGCTAGCAGGTGTTTTGGCATCCGCTTCAAGTGATCCATCCATCATTACGGAAGTAAAACCATTGATGGCTGCTGAGTAGCAAGTGGAAGGATCATTGCCATGATCCTGGTGCATAACAACAGGAATATTTGGATATGTTTCCGTAGCTGCAATGATTAGGTGTCTTAGAAAAATCTCTCCTGCATAGCTCCTTGCTCCTCTTGATGCCTGAAGGATTACTGGGCTATCTGTTTCTGATGCAGCTTCCATGATTGCCTGCACTTGTTCAAGGTTATTTACGTTGAATGCAGGAATTCCATAACCGTTTTCTGCGGCATGGTCTAGAAGAAGTCTTAAAGGAACAAGGGCCATCGATGTCTCCGAGGTGTCAAGAGGGGCCCACTACTCATCACGAGTCCTAGGCCTGGGGCTCAGGACTTTAAAAGATGAAGGGAAGAACTGTCACGTCTTCTTTCCCAAAATAAACTTTAACGACAGTCGTATATGTCAGTCAGGCCTTCCTCTGAAAGGGTTTTGAAAGGTGTTTCTATTTCCTAAATGTTCTAACCGACCGTCAGTTTTTGACCAGATGAGGCTGATTCTCTTAAATAATCGCAAACCTTCTGACTGGCTAGTCCTTCTGCAAGCCCTGGAATAATCGGTCTTCCTGTATGGATACTATTTGCCCACCAGTTCTGCAGTCTGGCTACAGGAGCGATTCGTCCATCACTCCAAGTTGAGCTAAAGGCTAGATCCTCATCAGAAGTAATATTTCGGAGCTGTTGGTTTTCATCGCTAATCCATAAACCAAATCCATGAACGTAGTCTTTTTGATTGTCACTTCCAAGAATGAGAGTGCCTTTACTTCCATAGATTTCAATCCAGCATCCTCTTCCATTTTTTGTTACAGCTGAAAGTGTGACTTGAGCAGGAGTTGTTTTTTGACTATCTAGTGAACTTATTTCCATATGAGATAGGCAGATATCTTCACTTGTGACAGCTTTTAAGTTTCCACTAACTGGATCCATACGTTCTTTTATAGATGTACATAGTTGTGCGCTTATACATTTAGTTGGTCCGCATAACCAATGCAAAATATCGAAGGCATGAGTGCCTAGTGCTCCAATGACTCCCCCACCTTTATCTTTACTTGAATACCAATCCCATGGTCTTGATTTGTTTGCTCGACTACTCATTAACCAGTCTAGTCTTATGAGCCAAGGTTCACCTATGACCCCTCTTGATAGGATTCTTTTTGCTTGCATAAATAAAGGCACTGCTCTATATTCAAAGTCAACTGCAACACTTAAGTTATTGTTTAATGCAATTCCTCGTAGTTCTGCAACTTGATTAAAGTTAATTGCAACTGGTTTCTCAAGTAATAAATGCTTCTTTGCTTCAAGTGCTTGTTTAGCTAATTCAAATCTAGGCTCTGGTGGGGTTGCAATTATAATTGCATCAACTTTAGGGCTTTCAAGAAGCTCATTCCAGTTACTATATCCTTTAAGATTATTATTTATACAAGCTTTATTTAACTTTTCTTGATTTGGGTGCCATATTGCTGTTGGTTCCAGATTTGGGTTGGCTATAAGAGCTGGTAAGTGAACTGATTCTCCAAATCCAAGACCTGCAATGGCGACCTTCACTGGTGGCAGATTTGATGAGGTTGTTGTCATTTAAGGAATAGGTAGATTGTAAACATGTTTAATAAACTAATCTATATTATCATTGTAATTTTATTGTAGCTAATTCATGAAGAGCTATATCAGTTCATGTGTTCCTATGTTTAGCCTTGTTAAAATCTATTTCTGATGCTTAATTATATTTTGAATGGAAATTTCTATCTTTTACTTATTAGCCTTAATTAAGAAATTATGTTTCTGTTCAGGCTATTTGGATTTATGATTATTTGAGTTCTATTAATTTCTCATTTCTCTTGCTAAATCAATCTCTATCTAAGTATTTGATTTTTCAAGTTCTTTTTGAAAAAAGAGTAAGGCTAAACCCTGTTAGGGAAATTTCTATGAATAGTTCTTTTTATAGCCTTATTACTTAGTTTGAAAATGTCTTTCACTTTCTCTTTGCTTTGCTTGGATTGCTTCCGTGCAGTCGCATTAGCTTTGCAAGTGTTTCCCGAAGTTTTGTCCTAGGAACAATCGTGTCTACAAAACCATGTTCTTGAAGATATTCTGCAGTCTGGAAGTTTTCAGGGAGTTTTTCTCGAAGTGTTTGTTCAATTACTCTGCGCCCAGCAAACCCAATCAGGGCTTTAGGTTCGGCAAGGATTAGATCTCCAAGCATTGCAAAACTTGCTGTAACCCCTCCAGTAGTTGGATGAGTAAGAAGAGGCATATAGAGAAGTTCAGCTTCTCTATGCCTTTCTAAGGCCCCAGAAATCTTAGCCATTTGCATCAGGCTAAGCATTCCTTCTTGCATACGCGCACCTCCTGAAGCGCAAACGATTAACAAAGGGAAACCATCCTTAGTAGCTTTTTCTACCAGTCTTGTGATTTTTTCTCCTACTACTGAGCCCATTGACCCTCCCATAAAACGAAAATCCATTACGGCAAGAGCTAGTGGCATATTCTCTATCTGACAGATACCAGTAACTACACCATCGTTAAGTCCAGTACTTGCTTGGCTCTCTCTAAGGCGATCTGCATAAGTACGACGATCTTTAAATCCCAATGGGTCAGTGGGTGTGAGGTTTTTATCTAAGACTTGGAAACTTCCTAAGTCTGCAATTAAGGAAATTCGTTCTTGGCTATCAATTCTGTTGTGATGTCCGCAATTACTGCAGACGCTGGCATTTGCGATTAAGTCTTTGCGATAAACAACTTGAGTGCACTCTGAGCATTTGCACCACAAGCCATCACTTTCATCATTCTCTTGGCTAACTTTCCCTACAAACTGACCTTTGCGTCGATCAGCAAACCAGTCAAAAAGTGACACGAGTTCGAATATTTCTCTCTCTATTAAATACCCAAAATGTACTTACTCGTGGTTGACCACCAGTTTGGTCCACAGATCCATATGATCCAAATTGCACTTGCAAGGAATGGGCCAAATGGAAAAGCTTGTAAAGGCTTGAGTTGACCCGTGAGACGCCCTATAAGAGCAAACAAACCTCCAGCCATGAATGCTAGTGCAAGGGCAATTGAAATACCTTCAATCCCAATCCAGGCGCCACCCATTGAGGCTAGCTTTGCATCTCCAAGGCCAAGTGCATAGATTCCAGTAAATCTTTTAGTTAAATTACTGATTATTTCTAAACTTATTAGGGCTATTGAAGCTGCTAACAGGTGGCTGATTAGCAAACCCGCTACGTTTTGGAAATCAAGAAATAAATTTTCTAAGCAGACTACGGATATACCTAATAAAAGACCAAGCCTACATATAGGTTCTGGAAGTTCCATGTCTTTTATATCTTTAAATGATAGGTAAATAAGCAGAGTTGATAAGATAAATCCAGAACTAATCTTGAGAATCACTTTGGTTACTTATTATTTTAGGTGTAAATCTTATATCCCTTGGACAGATATTGAATGCAATACAGATCTAATGTAATTATTTAGTTGGCATATGTGTTCTACCCTGGTCTTGATTAATGCTTGGATGAGAGAAATATGACTTTGAGCATGTTGTTGTCTGATTATATATTTATGACGTTAGCTTTGATCTTGTTGCTTTTTTTCTGGACCCTCTTTGACTTGAAATAATCAATACTTAGATAAAACTCATTTGGGAGAAGAACTCTTCGCTTGAAAACTACTATACCTTGACCGGTAGTTTGTTGACTATGACTCCATTTGGGTCTCTGTCGCTAAGACTTTTTGAAAGATAATTGTAATAGACAGATCTAGCTTTCTTTATTAAATCGCCA
>QCFC01000032.1 GCA_003278465.1 Prochlorococcus sp. AG-363-B04 | reverse complement strand
AATACGAGTCAGCATATGTTGTAAACCATGGCCAAATTCATGGAATAAAGTTTGAACTTCTTCAAAACTCATTAGGCTAGGAGTATTAATAGATGGAGGTGTTTGATTGCAAATTAAGTATGCTACAGGAATTGTTATTGTCCCATCGGAACATTTGCTTCTTATTAAACATTCATCCATCCAGGCTCCTCCACGCTTGCTCTTTGGTCTGCTATACGGATCTAGAAAAAAAGAGGCTATGTGGGAACCATCTTTATCGTGAAGTTTAAAAAAACGTACATCCTCATGCCATATAGGAGCTTCTCCATCTGCAGCATGTATAGAGATATCAAATAATTTTTCGCAAAGTTTAAATAGACCATCAAGGACATTATTTAATGGGAACCATGGGCGGAGGGCCGCTTGATTGAGATCAAAACGTTCTTGTTGAAGATGTTCTGACCAGAAATGAATATCCCATGGTGCGATTTCATATTCTTTAAGATTCTCCTTAAGACATGCATATGATTTTAATTCTGAAATTTCGTTTTTTGCTGCTGGCAATGCTGCCGTCCTTAATTCCTCAAGTAATTTTTCAACAGCTTGGGTATTGTCAGCCATTTTATTAGCCAAACTAAGTTCAGCCCAATTTTTATAACCTAATCTGTTAGCTTGCTCTGATCTAAGTAGCAGAATCTTTTCAATCAATGTTTGATTATTGTCATCTCCAAAACTTGCTCGCTTGACGTATGCCTTGTAAAGAGTTTCTCTTAAGCTTCTATTGTTTGCATATGTCATGAATGACAGATAGCGAGGCATATCTAGGCCTAGACGCCATGGCCCTTTATCTGGAGTAGGTTTTTCCCCATTATCTTGTCGATCACCTGCTTCATTAGCTGCGACAGCCAAGATCTCTTTTGCTCGTATAGGAAGACCATCTATCTCAGATTGTTTTGTAAGTAAGAGACTCCATTTTTGGGTGGCATCTAGAACATTATTGTTAAATTGAGTGGATAAATTGGCCAACTCTTCACTACATTTATTGAAAGACGTTTGTTCTTCTTGGCTAAGGGCTATACCAAGTTGCTTCATTGAAAGGAGTTCTTTATCTAGGATCCTCTTTTCTATTTTATTTAGCTCTTTATCAGAATAATTACTAAGGAAGACTAGTGCTTTGTAGATGATCTGACTTTGTCCAATGCGATTCCCAAATCTAATTACAGCAGATTGATGCTTGGCATGTGCTTCTCTAAATTCAGGATAATTGCATACTCCATTTAGATGTGAAACAATACTCCAGCTCCAACGAAGACGTTCGGTTAGTTTTGCTAAGGGAGTGAATACATCCTTCCAGCTCATACAATTAGATGAGGTGAGTTGTTGTTCCAATTTTTTCTCTAATAGCTCTAGGTCTTTGTTGAGTTCATTTAGAAGAATTGGGATTTGTTCATTTAAAGCTAAATAAGTAATAGCTTTGTAATTAGGCAGCCCAGAACCTTTTAGTAGTTCATGTGAAGATATTGTCTTGGTTTTTAAGTTCATCTCAGGCATCTAAAGAATATTGGATATAGCTATAAAGCTATGAGAATAAAGGCTTTGAGATAAGGCATCTGTGGAGGCTTCATATAAATCGATAGCAATCCTTGGCCAGAAACCTATTATCAATGTAGGTATTAATAGGGTTAGACCAATAGTTAGTTCTCTAGGACCCATCTCGTCTATTTTTGCTAGTGCAGGGATTCTTGGACCAAAGAAAACACGTCGGCACATAGAAAGTAAATATATTGGAGTAAGGACAATCCCAATTGCTCCCAAAAAGATTGTTATTGCCCTAAAAAGCGATGTAAAACTTTCTTGACTGGTGATACCAAGAAAAACGGTTATTTCACTGATAAAACCGCTCATTCCAGGAAGCGCTAAAGAGGCTAAAGAACTCGTTAGGAAAAATGCAAAAGTTATTGGTAAGACTTTTGCAAGCCCTCCCATATTTGGAATTGAGAGAGTATTAGTACGCTCGTAGAAAGAACCTGTGATGAAAAACATAGCTGCAGCTATGAGTCCATGACTGATCATTTGAAGCATTGCTCCACTGATCCCAAGAGCATCTATTGCACCTATCCCAAGCAAAACAAAACCCATATGACTTACTGAGCTGCATGCGATTCTTCTCTTTACGTTGTCTTGTGCAAAGGCATTTAGGGCACCATAAATAATATTAACTATTCCTATAATTATTAATGCAGGTGCAAATTGAACATGCATCTCAGGTAATATTTGAACATTAAACCTTAATAATGCATAGCCTCCCATCTTTAGTAGAACACCAGCTAATAACATTGACACAGGCGCATTAGCTTCTCCATGTGCATCAGGCAGCCAAGTATGAAGTGGGAAGATAGGAAGCTTTACGCCAAATCCAATTAGGAAACCCAAATAGCAAAGTAATTCTAGCCTTTGGTTATAATCTCTGCTAGCTATTTCTGTTAGATTAAGGCTGAATTCAGGACCTGATAATGCTAAAGCAAGACCACTTATTAAAATAAGTAATGAAGCTAGAGCTGTATAAAGGATAAATTTGGTTGCAGCATAAAGTCTTCTATTGCCTCCCCAGATTGCGATGAGTAGATAAACAGGGACTAATTCAAGTTCCCAAGCTAAAAAGAAAAGCAGGAAATCCTGAGACAGGAAAACTAGTCCTTGTGCTGAAGCTTGGAGTAGTAATAAACCAAAGTAAAGTCTTTGTTTGCTTTTTACATTCCAACTTGCAATTGTGGCTAGTAGTGTTATTAGACCACTGAGAATTACTAAAGGTACAGATATTCCATCTGCTCCTAATGACCATTCAAGTCCAATAAACGGAATCCAGCTGGTTCTTTCAATTAATTGAAGTCCACCATCATTTGAGTCGAATAGCTTGCTGAATACTGCAAGCATCAAGATGAAGTCTGCTAGCAGCACCCCTATAGCAAGGTTTCGTGGCTTAACCAAGTCCTCCGAGTCACTTACGGGAAGAAGTGGCATCAATAGTGCTCCTGCTGCGGGGAGCAGCACTATTGATGAGAGCCATGGAAAGGATGCTTGGGACGCAGCCGTTATCGGCAGGTTGGCGTCCATGAGATAAACGAAGTTGTAAATGAACTTATCAGTTCCCGGGCAGATAATGGGTAAAACTACCCATTATCTGCAGGATGCCATTGGCTCCCTTCTGTTTGAAGACTTAGTAATGGAGCTCTGCTGGTGACTCCAAAACCTTCCCATGTTTTCATCATTGCCTGACTTACTAAATTTCCTTTTTCTTCTGGACATAGGGCTATAACACTGGGACCTGCCCCACTAATGGCACATCCCCATGCACCTGCTTTTATTGCTGCATCACGAACTTCAAGACCACCCTTGATAAGTCGCCATCGATAGGGCTCATGAAGTTTGTCATGCATTCCATCAGTAATGAGATCTCCATTCCCTGTTCTTAATCCTTGAAGAAGCAAAGTAATAGCTCCAAGATTGATTACGGCATCACTAACCGAGATGCTTTTAGGCATTGCTCGTCTTGCTTCATTTGTGCTTAATCGAATTGAAGGAATAGCTACTACAGCTTTTACTGATTCAGACCATTCACATCTAATTACTCTCCATCTTTTTGATAGGGCTTTTGCTGTCATGCATAAACCTCCTAGGAGAGATGGAACTACATTGTCTGGATGCCCTTCAATGTCTATAGCTAGTTCGAGTAGTTTTTCCTTGCTTAATGGATCTCCCATAAGTGCATTTGCCCCAACTAATCCTGCAACTATTGCAGTAGCGCTACTGCCAAGCCCTCTTGCAGGTGGCACGGCGAGCCTTACTCGAGCTTCAAGACCAACTGGTTCAAGTCCAGCAGCCTTCCAAACTCTCTGAGCAGCCCTGTAGACCAAATTGTCAGGTCCTCCTCTTAGGTGACTACCTTCAGGCCCTTCGATGATTAGTTCAAAACGTTCTCCATTGCCTTCAATTCGTTGCATAACAAATCGATTGTTCAGGCCTAAGGCAGCACCAAGGCAATCAAAACCAGGTCCAAGGTTGGCAGTTGTGGATGGGACATCCACAATTACTTTTTGGCCAATGCGCGGTTGCGCCATCCCTACGTAACTACTAAGGCTAGTTTCCCATTTGACTAGATAAGCATGCGAGCTCTGCATGCTGCACTAAATAAGCTTGCATTTGGATCAATCAAGGCCTTGACTGGCAACGTCTCTAAAAAATGTTTAAAGCGACCTTTGTTTTGGAGAGAATTTAAGAAGATTTTTGATTTGAGACCCTCTAGTTGTTTAATTGCTGTACCACCCCCAATCCAAAGCCCTCCTGTACAAAGTTCTTGTAAGGCGATATCACCAGCTACAGAGCCATATGCACTAAGCCAAATATCTATGGCCTCCTGCATTATGGAATCGCCTTTTTCTGCTGCTTTACTGGCAAGTGCTGGCAGGTTTTGAAAAGTTGGATTTTTGTTATTACTACTTTCACACCTTGCTAAAAGCTTGCGCAGAGGATGAAATTCTGCGTCCTTATTGCTCAATCGCCAACGCACAATATGGCCGAGACCTCTTCCACTTACAACTCGTTCTAATGACAAACGATCAAGTTTTAAATCTGCTTTAAGCCATTGAGCTAGATGCCATTCTTGTTCTGTTCGAGGAGAAAATTCAGAATGGCCTCCTTCACTTGGAATTGCAACTATCCCACCATCTACTGGGAGTCCTCTGGCTACCCCAAGTCCAGTTCCTGCTCCAATGATCGCTACTGGGGAATTTTGGGAGGGGTTTTTGTTTGCGGCTTGCAGCTCTACAAATTGGTCTTGCGTAAAGTAATTCAGGCCATAGATCAATACGCTGAAGTCGTTTATGAGTTCAATTTGATTGATATTTGCAGCTGAACATATTTCGCTCTCTTTTATTAACCAAGGTAAATTAGTAATTTGAGCCTTACCTTCTCTGACTGGTCCAGCAACAGCCATACATCCATAATTAGGTTTGGCTATTTCTT
>QCFC01000031.1 GCA_003278465.1 Prochlorococcus sp. AG-363-B04 | reverse complement strand
AAGCAAATACCAAATCCAGTAGCTTCAATATTCACTTTGGCTCCAATAAGAACTATTTGAAAATCCCATCCTTCCAGCCAATGTAATTGAAAAGGGTTTTCCATTTTATCCCTTTAGGGATTGTCTTTATCCTACGATGTATACCCTATAAGTTGTCAGCTCATCAAGCATCTGCATGTGAGGAAATCCCCTTAAGATTAAGAATGCAAAGGTTTGCTTGCTGACCAGACTCTTGTCATGAAATATGAATTTGCTGTTATATCAGTAAATCCAGCAGATTTTAGATATTGCATAATGTCGTCGGTTAAGTAGTTTTTGTAGTAAGGCTCGTGGAAAATTCTTGGGAAGTTTTCTAATACTGATTTAAATTTCGGAGAATCATTTATTTGAATAGAGTCGGCAAGGATTAAAACACCTCCTGGTTCAATTACGCGCCAGCATTCATTGATTACATTTTCCCGGGCTTTAGAGGGAAGTTCATGTAATAAAAAAACACAGGTCGCAGCTTGAACGAAGTTATTTGGGAAAGGGAGTTCTTCTGCATTTGCTCTGATGAGTTGAGCTAACTCATTATTTTTTTTGTTTAGCCATTGATTAGCTTGCCGTAAATAGGCTGATGACAAATCTATCCCCAAAAGTTGAATATCTGGAATGGCGCTTCTTATTTGGTGCAGGGTCCGACCAGTGCCTGTAGCTACATCTAAAACTTTTAGACTAGAGATGTTTCTTGACTTGAACGTTTCTAATCCATATTTAAGCGGAGCAAGTATCCGTCTTCTCATTGAGTCTGCTGTACCGTTAAAAAGAATCTCTACTTGTAAGTCATATAGTCCAGCTGAGTGATCGCTTAGGTATCCATCAGTTTGATGATGAAAATTTTGGAGATAGTATTCAGGATAAATTTCAGTATCTATAAAATCTGGGATTTCTCTGGTTCTACGTTTTTTGCGGCGTTCCCATGTAGAGGGTAAATCAAGCCAAATTAAAGGGTATCTTTTGGCCCAGTCAAGCCAGGGGGCCTCAAAAAGGAGAGATTTTGGATAAATGCCATTTTCTGCTTCTTGCCAGTCGAGCCCTTCAAGTTCATTTATGGAATTTCTTAATTCCATAAGAAGGGTTGTTGAGATTGGTTCTGTTGTTGGGATTGCGTCAGGGAAAAGAGCCTCCATTAGCCTTGTGCTCAATTCTTTGTGCGCAAGCCCTGCTATGCCTTTACCTTGCTGTAGGGTTTTGTATGCAAGTTTTATTGGGTTGGGTATTGCCATGAGAGGAATCTAGAAGTCATTACTGTGGAAATAACTTAAACATGAGCCTATTCAAAATATAATTTAGATTATAATTAAAGCAAAAGAAAAACATCGTTACAATAGTGAATCTTAATGGAAAACAGAGTTTAATAATGTTTACTTTTATAATTAGATTCTGATTCGCCTTGGATGATGTCTATGGTAATTAATGATCAAGTTTGATTTTTTAATTCAATTAAAGTATAAAACTGTATGAATGATTAAGTCACCCTAGATTTGACTTATTACAATGAAGATCAGGAATACTTATAAGGACATTTTTTATTTCCCCCCAATTGTATTGAGGTTCAAGATTCTTTAAGTACAGCAGTTCTTCTTCTATGAGTTTATGTGCCATTTGGGCTTCTAAGCAGGCAGATTTGAATTCACCCTTTCTAAGGAGAATGTCGATTCTATTCATATGTAAATTAAACTTATGGAGTATTTGTGCATGACTATTGGCTTGGCAAATACTAGTGCTTGAGATGGTTATTAAGAATGTAAATATAATAATGATTTGTGGCTTTGATTTTATCATTATCTTATTAGCAAAATCTTATTGGGATACTGTTTTTGTTTTACATGGTGAGTTGAATGCCTCGCCAAATTAATCTTCTGATTGTATGTTTTGAGGGTTGCCTTTGTAGCCAGGAACCCTCAAACATTGTGATTATTTTTTGGGGCTAATTAAGCGTCGTAGTACATTGCAAACTCATGTGGATGTGGACGCTGGCGTAATTGTTGAACTTCTTCGTATTTAATGTTGATCCAGTTGTCAATAAAGTCTTCGCTAAAGACACCTCCCTCAATTAGGTATTGCTTGTCACTATCAAGTGCTTCCAAAGCAGAGTTTAATGAGGCAGGTACTGTGTCAATGTTTGCAAGTTGGGCTGCTGGAAGTTCAAAAAGGTCAACATCAACACCTTCGCCAGGGTCAAGTTGTTTTTTGATGCCATCAATTCCCGCCATCATCATTGCGCTAAAAGCAAGGTATGGGTTTGCAAGGGCATCCCCTGAGCGGAATTCAAGTCTTTTTGCTTTTGGACTTGGTCCGGTAAGTGGAATACGAACAGCAGCTGAGCGATTGCCCTGAGAGTAAACGAGGTTAACCGGAGCCTCGAAGCCTGGAACAAGTCTCTTATAGCTGTTTGTACTTGGATTTGTAAAAGCTAAAAATGATGGTGCATGCTTGAGAATCCCACCTATGTACCATCTTGCCGTTTGAGAAAGATTTGCATAAGTTCCTTCTCCAAAGAAGAGTGGTTCACCTCCCTTCCAGAGACTTTGGTGTACGTGCATTCCTGTCCCATTGTCATTAAAAACGGGTTTTGGCATAAATGTTGCTGTCTTGCCGTATTTCTTTGCGACGTTTCTGACTACATATTTGTATGTCATAACGTTGTCTGCTGCCTGGATTAACTCTGCAAATTTCATTCCGAGTTCGTGTTGACCTGCGCCTGCGACTTCGTGATGATGCTTTTCTATGGGAATACCTAATTGACCCATTAAAAGAAGCATTTCTGAACGGATATCTTGTGCGGTATCGTTTGGAGCTACTGGGAAATAACCTTCTTTGAGTTGAATCTTGTAAGCAAGGTTTCCTCCTTCTTCAATTCTTCCTGTATTCCAAGGGGCTTCAATTGTGTCAACGTTATAAAAACAACCTCCCTCAGAGGAGTTGTAGCGAACATCGTCAAACAAGAAAAACTCAGGTTCAGGCCCAAAAAATGCAGTATCCGCTAGACCAGTACTTGATAAATAATTTAAGGCTTTTTGGGCTAGGGCTCTAGGGCACCTTTCATATGGTTCACCACTTCGTGGTTCTTGAATAGAACAGATCAGGCTTAAAGTTTTATGCCTATAAAAAGGGTCAATCCATGCAATTCAGGAAATTCTCCAACCATTTGACTTACAAGATCATGTTTACATAATTTCGCTGCTCGCCTTGCATGATTTGCGTTCAATTTAGAAGAGCTAATTTGCAGCAAAAGTTCTTCTGTTAGCCATTCAATTCGGCTAACACGATCAAACAAAGTGCCTAAACCTTGTGCAAAGGTTACTCGAGCTAATTCCTTACAGCGATCCACACTCTTAACTGATAAATCGGCCTTATAAAAGAAATCCGCATCTGCAAGCCTTGCTTTTAGGACTCTTTCATTGCCTTGACGAACTTTTTCATTAGCAGAATCAAGGCCATTGCCAATACAAAGGAAAGTAGGCAATAAAATATCTTTCCCATCTAGTGCAAGAGGTTCGTCAATAGAATCTTCTCTGTATAAAGGCACATATCTCTGATGAACCTTCATAACAGTGCTAAGAACCTCTGCTGGCAAAGAAAGAAAATCTTCGCCAACTTTTCCTTGAATTAATAAGGGTGATTCAACAAGATCAATTAATTCATTAAACAGATTTTCAGGTAAATCAGGTCTTGCAGAAAGTTTTTCAGATGCCTTATAAATACTTTTAGAAATAAAATCTGACCGTGCTTTACGATCAATAAACACGCCTACCTGGCTAATTACATCTCTATAAGAATCAGCTGAAGGAATTCTTATATTTCCCCCATACAGTCGATGAGATCGACTGATATCTCCGGCATGGATCTCAGGTTCAGTTCCTGTTAAACAAACTGGAACAACATTCTCCCCAAGCATTGCTACTAACCAACGAATAGGCCTTGAGAATCGTCTTTCTCCATTTCCCCATCTCATAAAACGTCTTCCCTGAAGACTTCCAATCCACAGAGGAATCAATTCTGCCAATACATCAATTGATGCAATCCCTTTCTCAATTGACTTTACAAAAACAAATGAACCTTTAGAAGTTTCACGGACTTCTAAATTCCTAACATCTACTCCAAATTTCCTGGCGAATCCAACAGCTGCCTGAGTTGGCAAGCCATTCTCAAAAGCTTGTTTAGCAGGTGGTCCTTTCCTGTCTTCCTCTAAATCACTAGCTTTACTTGCCAAATCATTGACGATTAAAACGATACGCCTAGGGGTGCTATCACAAGAAATCAATCCGTGAGAGAGACGCCTTTGCTTTAAATCACGTTTAACAACCTGTTCTAGTTGGGGCAAAGCTTCTCTGGCAAAATCCGCAGGAAGTTCCTCAGTCCCTATCTCAAGTAAGAAGGTCGACACAGGGTTCAGTAATAGTGATCCCACTTTATTGAACACTAGGCATAGTGAAACTTGTAATTTTCGCTACGGTGTAAAAGGGAAATAATTACGCCGTGGCTACTGGAAAAAAAACATCTAACAATTCACTAGCTTTAGACTTCTCTCCTTGCATTGCCAATGGAGCTGATAAGAGCAAATTTGAGCAATTCAAATCAAGTAGCAAGTACTTACTGTATCCATTAGCTGATGAGCTAGCCAACGATTCGGACCATTTCTCAAACGATTCCAGCCAATTGCTGAAATTTCACGGCAGTTATCAACAAGACAACAGGGACAATAGAAAAAAAGGAGCATCTAAAGAATGGCAAATGATGCTCAGACTTAGAGCCCCTGGAGGAAAAATATCTGCTTCTTTGTTTCTAGCTTTAGATGATCTATCCAAAAAATATGGAAATAACACACTTCGTGCTACAACCCGTCAAGCCTTCCAAATGCATGGAATTCAAAAATCAAATATCCGATCAGTAATTAATACAATAATTAAATCAATGGGGTCAACCCTTGCTGCGTGTGGTGACATCTCGCGCAATGTGATGGCTCCAGCAGCTCCTTTTGCATCAGGTTCATATCCTGCAGCACGACAACTAGCCATAGAAATAGCAGATTTGCTAAGCCCAAAAGCAGCTGAAAATTCATATCTAGATTTGTGGGCAGATGGTGATCTTTCCTATCAGATTCGTCCCAACAAAAAAGTTAGAAATGCAAAAGCCAAACAGACAATTGGGTCAGTTTATAGTGGCGATCCCAATGAGCCACTATATGGTGAAACATATTTGCCTCGAAAGTTCAAATGCGCCGTAACTGTTCCTGGAGATAACTCCGTTGACTTGCTAACTCAGGATATTGGACTAGTAGCATTCACGAAGAGTAAAGGTTTATTAGAAGGTTGCAATGTTTATGTCGGCGGGGGAATGGGCAGAACACACAATAATGAGCA
>QCFC01000030.1 GCA_003278465.1 Prochlorococcus sp. AG-363-B04 | reverse complement strand
TTAAAATACAAGTTAATGCCTAAGCAAGGCCATGAGTTACCAAATAAATAATAAGCAATCATCATTAATACGACTCATTTCAAGCCTAAAAACAAAACGACGACTAATATCCTCAGCTATCACTTGCTCAATATTAAACAAAATCTTTGATCTGGCACCACCGGTGCTAATAGGGATTGCTGTCGATGTGGTTATAAGAGAAAAATCGTCATGGCTAGCAAACTTCGGGGTTCAAAATGTTCCTGAGCAACTGTTTTTACTAGCATTCATTTCATTTCTAATCTGGAGTGCTGAATCTCTCTTTGAATACCTATATGGCATTTTATGGAGAAATTTAGCACAAAAAGTTCAGCATAATCTAAGAATTGAAGCTTATAAGCATTTGCAAAGCCTTGAAATGTCATTCTTTGAGGCAGATAGCAGTGGTCGACTGCTCACAATTCTCAATGATGATATAAATCAATTAGAAAGATTTCTTGATCACGGAGCAAATCAACTTCTACAGCTATTTGTAACTGTTTTATTAGTTGGTTCTGCTATGGCAGTAGTAGCACCAGGAATAGCATTTTTTGCTTTCCTACCAATACCTTTTATTCTATGGGGATCAATTCGCTTCCAAAAATTATTAGCACCTAGATATAAAGAAGTTAGAGAAAAAGCTGGTAATATTGCCTCAAAGTTAAATACCAATATAGGAGGAATATTAACAATCAAAAGTTTTGCTACTGAACTATGGGAATTAGAACACTTAAAGAGGGAAAGCAATTCATACAGGGAAAGTAATAAGCGTGCAATAAAGCTTTCTGCGGCATTTATTCCATTAATTCGTTTTGCAATATTATTTGCATTCTTAGCAATTCTAGTACTTGGGGGTCTAAAAGCTTGGGCAGGTACTTTAAATGTTGGGACATATAGCTTTCTAGTATTTATAACCCAAAGATTGCTTTGGCCATTAACAACACTTGGGAATACTCTTGATGAATATCAACGTTCCATGGCTTCTACAAACCGAGTTTTAGATTTAATAGACAGGCCGATTAAAATAAAACAAGGATCAAGAAGAATTGAGAAAGATAAAGTAATTGGGTCAGTAAATTTTGATAATGTTTATTTTAATTATTCCGAACGTGAACAACTTCTAAATAATTTTAATCTTTATATTCCTGCTCATAAGACTATAGGAATAGTTGGTGCAACTGGCTCAGGGAAAAGCACTATCATAAAGTTATTATTACGTCTCTACCAATTGTCATCAGGAAGAATATTTCTAGACAAGATACCAATAGATACTCTAAGTCTTAGAGACTTGAGGAGATGCATAGCACTTGTAAGTCAAGAAGTATATCTTTTTCATGGAACCGTCGAAGAAAATATTGCCTATGGAAGCCCTGATGCAGACTTTGGTAAAGTTAAGTATGCTGCTGAACTAGCAGAAGCAACAGAATTTATAAGCAAACTACCAAATGGATACCAAACATATATAGGAGAAAGAGGTCAAAGATTGTCAGGTGGACAACGTCAAAGAATTGCACTGGCTAGGGCAATAGTCAAAGAAGCACCAATCCTAATATTAGATGAAGCAACAGCGTCAGTAGATAATGAAACTGAGGCAGCTATACAACGATCATTGGCAAGGTTAACAAAAGATCGAACAACTATTATTATTGCGCATCGATTAAGTACTATCAGGCATGCCGACAAAATAATTGTTATGGAAAATGGAAAGATAGTAGAAGAAGGAAATCATTCTTCATTACTTGCTAAAAATGGTTTATATACTTCATTATGGAAAGTTCAAGCAGGATTAGTTGCGCTTGAAGATTTGCAAAACACTAAGTCTTAAGTTACTTTAAATTTAATTTAAACCTATACCAAGAAAGTAAAAGAAGTAACTACTTTCTCAAACAAATTGCCTACTTTTGCCCATCGCGACTCATTAGTACTTGTTGCAAATGTGTAGAGATATCCTCTATCTAAGACGATAGTAGAGAGTTCATGCCTAATGCGATCATTACTTGTGAGTTTGTATTCAAAATCATAAAAGGTGTGTCCACCTGACTGTCTTTCCTCTGCATCTAGAATTACAACCTCTCGTTGACCTGCTTCCTCGGTATTATTTTCAGTCAGGAACCTTTGAGCAACTTCATATGGGTCTCCGAGATTTTTTAAATCCATTCCCTCTTCAACTTCCGAAATTACTAGGCTCAGATTCTCATAATTATTGATAAGGTCGTGGAAAACGACCTGTGGCCCATCACTTACGCTAACCCTGGTCCAACCTGAAGGATAAAGAAAGGCGTATCGTCCATCATTGCTCTGGAACGAATTCATACCAGCAGTTGGACTGCTACAAGAGACGAGTGAACTCACTAAGCAAAAAACCAAAAATGCCCGAATTGAAGATCGCAATACTCGAAACATCGATACAGCTATGTCGCTTTATACATTCTGCCGAAACATTTACCTAACGAGTAGTTTTTCAGAGACCTTCCTAGATTCTCTTCATCTGCATCAAAACCCTGAGCGGCTTCACAAAACCTCTCGCACAACTGATAAATCAGTTGGAGCGACTACCTGGGATAGGACCTAGAACTGCACAAAGACTAGCCTTACATCTTTTAAGGCAGCCACAAGAAAGTGTCCATAAGCTTGCAAATGCACTTCTAACCGCCAGAAATCAAGTAGGCCTTTGTAAAAAATGCTTTCATCTAAGTGCGGAAGATATTTGTGATATTTGCAATAATGATGCTCGAGATAGGGGTTTGCTTTGTGTAGTAGCTGACTCAAAAGATCTAATTGCCCTTGAAAGGACAAGAGAGTACAAAGGGCTTTATCACGTACTAGGAGGCCTCATTTCTCCTATGGATGGAATCGGTCCCGAAATGCTACAAGTTTCAAGTCTTATCGAACGCATTGACCAAAACAATGTGAAGGAGGTGATCCTTGCCCTTACTCCAAGCATTGAAGGAGACACAACTAGTTTGTATCTTGCAAGATTATTAAAACCCTTCACGAATGTTAGTCGGATTGCCTATGGTCTTCCTGTTGGGAGTGAACTTGAATATGCAGACGATATAACATTGACTAGAGCACTTGAGGGGCGTCGTTCCTTACAATAAACTCTCCAAAAATTCAATGACTAAAAATATTACCCGCTCTAAATACATAGATTTAAAACCCCAAGAGCGTCTACCTGAATGGATAAAAAAACCAATTGGTAAAGCAAGTGAATTAGAGAAAGTTCAGCATATAGTCAAGTCCTATCAACTTCATACAATCTGTGAAGAAGGTCGATGCCCAAATAGAGGTGAATGTTATTCTTCAGGAACTGCCACATTTCTAATAGGAGGGTCAATTTGCACTAGAAGCTGTGCATTTTGTCAAGTAGAAAAAGGAAAATCTCCAGAGAAAGTAGATTATTTAGAACCCATTCGAATTGCAAATGCTGTCAAAGAATTAGGACTTCGATATATCGTTATCACTTCTGTTGCACGTGATGATCTTAGTGATCATGGTGCAAGCCTATTTACAAAAACCATTGAAGCAATCCGTAAGCAAACACCATTAGTAGATATCGAAGTTCTAACTCCTGATTTCTGGGGAGGAATTTCTATTGAATCGGAAGCTATAAAAGCACAAAGAGAACGTCTATCAAAAGTTTTATCAGCTAAACCAGTTTGCTTTAACCATAATCTTGAAACAGTTGAAAGACTCCAAGGAGAAGTCCGCCGAGGTGCTACTTACAAACATTCATTAAATCTACTACAAGCAGCCAGAGAATTAGCTCCTGATATACCAACAAAATCAGGCCTTATGCTTGGCTTAGGTGAAGAACAAGATGAGATAATTGCTACAATTAAAGATCTGAAAGCAGTTGACTGTAAAAAACTTACCTTAGGACAATACTTACGTCCATCATTAGCTCACATTCCAGTAAAAAAATATTGGGAACCTGAAAAATTCAAATACTTTGCAAAAATTGCAAGAGATATAGGATTTACAGATGTGAGAAGTGGGCCACTGGTAAGAAGTAGTTATCATGCAGAAGCAAAATAATTATGCTTAGGGCAATAAATCCTGCCATCGACTATAAGAATATTCAAAAACATCGGTACATTTAGCTATCATTAATGCACCAGCTCCTCCCCATACCATTCTAAGGGGTAAATCATATAGGGAAGATCCAATCTCTCTTACTATCTCAAATCTTCTTTGTCTAAAATATCTACTAAGAACAAGGTGACTCTGATGAACATCATATATTGCCAATAATCTCGCTTGTTTACAGGGAGTTTGTTCAAGAGCCCATGACATCGTGGCAGTCCAGATAAGGTCACCCACTCCAGGAGGAGCCTTAGGACTAACAAGCATGGTATCTAATTGCAACCCTTTTTCTTTTGAATAAGCCCATCCCTTCATTTCACCTAAAATCCTTATTTTTTCTACATCAAATTTCTTTGCAACAACAACTCTAAAAATCCACAAATTTAATGGTCTTCGAACCTGAATACGTAATAACAAATCAAGTTTTAAAGATTGTTGTTCTAAGCAAGAGAGATTAGTATAGTTCATTTATAAATATAAGAAAGAACATGCTTCAGTTGTCTCTAGACATTTGTACATGACGATCATAGAACCGAATTTTATCCTCTTCGCTAAATTGATTGATACAATGTTCACATTGAACACCTGGAATATAAGCAAGTTTTTCTCTATCATTGATAGAAAGAGGTAATCCACAGGCATAACAGAGTTTGTGTTCGCCAGTCTCTAAATTGTGATTCAACGCAACTCGCTGATCAAATACAAAACACTCACCTTTCCAAAAAGAATTAGATATAGGAACCTTTTCTAGGTATTTAAGAATTCCTCCATGAAGATGGTGAACGCCTTTAAATCCACGTTCAACAAGTAAAGAAGTAGCTTTCTCGCACCTAATTCCTCCTGTGCAGAACATGGCAATTCTCTTGGGCGATTTCTCACTTACAATTGAAGTAAGTTCTGTTTCTACCCATTGAGGAAATTCACTAAATGAATGAGTATTAGGATTCAAAGATCCTTCAAAACTACCAATAGCAATCTCATAAGAGTTTCTTGTATCAATTACTAAAGTTTTATCATCACTTAAGAAATCATTCCAATCCTCTGCTTCAACATAGTTTCCTACAATCCTAGAAGGTTTAACCTCGGGTAATCCAATAGTAACAATCTCTTTTTTTCTTCTAACCTTTAATCGACGAAATGCCTGTTCATTTGTCCAGCTTAATTTTAGATTTGATGTTATATCAAGCCCCGAAGAAACCAGAGCCTCTAGAAACAAATCAATACTATTAGTAAGTCCACAGATTGTTCCATTGATACCTTCATTAGCAAGAAGAACTGTTCCTTTCAAACCATTAGTTATTCCAATTAATTTCAAACTATCAGTCAATTGAATAATAGTATTTTCATTCAAAGAAGTAAAACAATAAAAAGCTGCTACTTGAAAACAAAGACTAGTCCGTTCGACGTTGGAAGAATTCATGGCTTTCTAGAAGCCTCCCAATCAAATTGAACACCAGCTTTTAAAAGTAAATCTCTATCTTCTTCGACTTGTGGATTGCCAGTTGTTAAAAGAGTATCTCCATAAAAAATCGAATCAGCTCCTGCTTGTAAACAAAGAATCTGAGCATCTCTTCCTAATTGCTTTCTCCCAGCACTTAAACGTATTCGACTTTTTGGCATAAGAATTCTCGCGGTAGCAACCATGCGAATAACTTCAATCGAATCAACTGATGAGGAATTCTCAA
>QCFC01000029.1 GCA_003278465.1 Prochlorococcus sp. AG-363-B04 | reverse complement strand
AACTACTCACTGGGCAAGGCATTCTTGGCCAGATAGGCCTTGGATAAAACCATATTCCCTAAAAATTATTTAGTGATCATCAATTAATTAATAATTCCGCACTTTCTCCCTAGGCAATAGGTCAAAGTGGGTATAGCTGAGTCTGAACTTTGAGCAGATTTTTTGTAAGCAACAAGCGCGACGGGGCTCGATTGCTAAGTAGTGGTTTTGTACTGTTAAGCATTTTCGCTACCCAGCTGGACTCAGCATGGGGAAAAATTATGACTATATTTATTGGGTTGCTCTGTCTTTACTGGAGCCTGGCTTATAGGCGCCTTGAAAGCTGAATCTCTCCCAACTTATTCGATTCGCGAGCTAAATAATGCGATAGGTAATTTGCTTGAGCGTGGGTTTGCTCCACGATTTCTTTTAACAGGTTCAGTTTCAAAACCACAACTGAAAAAAGGCCATCTTTGGCTAACCCTTACAGATGGCGAAGCCAATATCAATGCTGTCGTATGGTCTTCACAGCTAAGTCAAATTCGCTATCAGCCTTCAGATGGTGATGGGGTACTTGTAGTAGGCAAACTAAATTTTTGGAATGCAAGAGCGACTCTTTCAGTCAATATTCTTGATATAAGGCCAAATCTTTCAACAGTTTTAAAGAAATTCGAAATAGTCAAAAATATTCTTATAAAAGAAGGTGTAATTAACAACAAGCAAAAGAAAATATTACCCTCTCATCCACAATGCATAGCAATATTAACCAGCAAACCTAGTTCTGCACTTGCAGATATGCTTATTACTGCTAAAGAAAGATGGCCACTTACCCGATTAATAATAATTCCAATACCTGTTCAAGGTAATGTGGCTTCACAAATACAAGAAGCTCTAAAGACTTTATGCGATCAATACCAGAAACTAAAGATTGAGATTGCAATAATTGCCCGAGGAGGAGGTAACAGAGAAGATTTAATGGTATTTGATGATGAAAATCTTTGTAGGGAAATAGCCAGATTCCCCATTCCACTTATTTGTGGCCTTGGACATGAAGATGACATAACAGTAGCTGATTTAGTTGCTGACTACAGAGCAGCCACCCCAACCGCAGCAATAGTTGCCGCTTTACCCAACAAAGAATCTGCAAAAGTAGAATTACTACAAAAGCACCAAAGACTTAACGATTATTTAGATTGGTTCCTTCAAAAACAATTGCATAGCTTAAAAATTAGAATTAGGGAATTAAAAAAACTAACACCTCTTGTGTTACTCAAAAACAAAAAGACTGATCTAATGAAAAGGAAGCAAATAATTCAAGCACTATCTCCAGATCAATGGTTAAGGCGTGGTTTTTTAATAGTAAGAAATGAGCTAAATCAATCCATTACAAGCATAAAAGATGTCCACATAGAAGAAACAGTTAATATACAATTAAAAGATGGGATTATCAAATCCAAAATAAAATCTATTCATCAAAGGAGATAGCATCAATGGCAGAAAAGGCATCACGCAAATTAAATTCCAAAAAAGATAAAAATCTCATAGGAGAGAAAAATCACCAAACTCAATTGACTTCATTTACAGAAGAAAGCTTGCAAGAATACAAAAACAAAGTAAGCGAGTTAACCTATAAAGAAACATTAGAAGAAATAGATGTTCTAATTGCCAAGCTACAAAATGATGAAATACCAGTAGAAGAACTACACCAAAAGTATTTGAACGGACTTACCTGCATCGAAAGATGTGAAGAGTTACTAAATAGAATTGAACAGGAGATTATCTACCTTGAGCCGAAGAAAATGCAAATCTCTAAGAAATTAGAAGAGAATTAATTATAACCTTAATTTCCTAAATAATAAATTCTAAAAAGAACAGGGAGGATATAATGCTATTTATCATTACCTGGATCACTTGCAGTTATATCTATAGTCACTGAACTTGCAGGATGCGTATCAGTTATGTCAGCTGTGTTTTTATTACTGCCTTGCTGATTATCTAAAAAAGAACCACAAACTGGACATTTTACAGAAGATGAAAACGTACTTAGTCCGCAAGCTTGGCATGTAATCATTCTAGATTGGAGAACTTTCCAGCCTATCCAGGCAAGTCCTGACAAAAAAAGTGGTATTGCCAAAAAAGCAAGCATCAATCCTCCAGCAAGATCTAGAAAAAATCTTCCCGCCGCAGTAGGCAAAATCAATATGCCAAGAAGAGCAAACCAAAGAAAATAAGAAGGTCTTCTTTCCATCTCACTGAATTTGGATATGGATAATGAGCAACAAAGCACTCATAATCAACTAAAAGTAAGTGTTTCTAGAGTAACATCAAAATCAACAAAATGTATAAGAAATGAAAAATATAATGCTAGATATTTTGCCAAAAAGACAAGTATGGATCTATCTAAGAATAAAGATTCATATGATTTTCTTATCGCAACCTATTCTTACTTGCTAAAACCACACTCCAACATTGTCCAAAATAAATAATTACACCTACCATCCATACCCATAAGGTTAATACCAACACTCCACCAATAAATCCATATGCCTGATAACGAGCACCCAAAGAAAGAATACTCCGACTAACAGCAAGATTCAAAGTTGTTAAAAGTATTCCTATCATCAATGCTCCTGGGAGTAAGGGCTTTATAGGAACTCTTCTACTAGGCAAGAGTGCTTGCAATAAAAGTGCCATGCCTGAAAAGCAAAGCAAAGGTACAACAAATTTTCCAACCTGAAGTACTGGGATTTTCAAAAGTGCTGTTTCAATCCATGGAATTTTTGTAGTTATATCTTCTAATACAACCCCTGGAATCATTCTTATATTGGCACTTATCTGATCCAAGACCACCAAAAGACCGACAGTAATTACAACTAAGAAAGCCTCCAATCTAGTTCTCAGAAAACGAAACGCCTGAATTCTCCATGGTGCAGGTATATTTGATTTAGGCAAAACGTCTTCCCATAAACGATCTGCCCCTCTTTGCAATGTTAGATATACATTACCTGAGGTAAATATAAGAAATATAGCCCCTAATAATCCAGCTCCAAATCCCTGATTAACAAGTTTCACAAGCGTTGATTCAACTAAACCTACGACTGAAGGGGGTAGCACTTGAGCAGCAAAATTAATAATCTGATCAGCAACACCATTTTGTCGGCCTAAAAACCAAGACGCGACCGAAAGGGAAATCAAAAGAATCGGAAAAATTGACTGGAGGGTGTAATAAGCAAAAGCTGCACTCAGATCAACACAATCACATCGTGTCCATCTCTCATAAGCTTTCCACCAGCTACCAATAAGCCATCTAGCTCTACTCTTCCAACGAAGCTCCACTGTTGATTAAAGAGTTCTCATAAACACTAGCTCCAATTAATCAATGAACTAATAAAATTAGTCAGATAATTCTGCGGCCACACTTTGTTCGAGAAACTAGAAAGATCTGATCAATTCTAAAATGACAACCCAAAGGAGCTAAAACTAATTTCAATTACAAGTGTTGTTGGTTTTAGCTCCTTTTTTTACGGGCTAAGGCCTCGCCCCAAGGTAATAATCGATCTAGTTCTTCTGAAGAGCTAGCTGTTAAAACTGGAAATCCTACAGCAGCCAAATCTTGTCCCACTTTTAGTTCTGCAGGATCTAAATCTAACCATTTAACAGGACAATTAAGTTCTGTCAAAACAAGCCAAGCTGAAGAAAGGTCCCAAATTTTAGGTGTTGCTTCTAAAGCTGCAACCGTTTGTCCAATTGCAACACTAACCATATTCAAGCTAGCTACACCCAAAAGTCGGATTTTCCCAGGAAAAGGTTTATCTGGAATCTGTTGCAATACACGAATTGATCTACTGCAAAGAGACACACATGTACTTCCACTTGAGCAACGATCTTCTTCTGTTAAATGTTTACCATTCAACCAAACTCCCTTTCCCCTAATAGCAACAATTCTCTGCTTCAAAGGAGGTAAATCTAAAAAAGCAGTTTCAGGTTTACCTCCAACAAATCTTGCTACAGAAATCGCCCAATGCGGTATTCCAGCAGCAAAGTTTGTTGTTCCATCTAAAGGGTCAACAACCCAATAAGCTGATGAATTAGGAACTAATTTCGAACCTTCTTCGCTCAAAATTCCCTCATTCTCAGTAATCCTTGTTAAGCCTCCAACAAGAGTAGAGTCACTCCATCGGTCACAAGCTGTAATCAAAGTGCCATCAGGTTTCACGTCAGAGGTGATATGACCAAAATCTTCGCGCTGCCTGGAAGAGACACAATCAAGTAATTGATTGACTTGACTAAGTTGCAAGGGACTTAGTGATTCTGGTAAAGGCCTGAAATTCATTCCTTAGTATCAAGTTTAGAAGCCTGGCAAGCAAGCCTTATTGGAACTGGCTCTATTGGCACGTTAGCAATCTCATCATCTTCTAACTTGGATGATGGTAATTCCAAAGGCTCACATTTTTGAATTTCATCAAGCCCAGTTCTTCTTCTAAGCTGAGCAAGGCTTTTATTATAGGAAGTTTTAGCAGTGGCATACCTAACTTCCGCTTGAGTTAGATCTCGCTGATGATTAACTACTTCTCGCTGGGTCGAAACTCCTGCTTGAAATCTCAATCGGGCCAGTCTCAATGACTCTCTTGAAGCTATAACCTCTCTCGAAGTGGAAACTATATCCTGATTAGCCGTATTTAAATTATAAAAACTTTCTTCAACATCCTTTCTTATATTTTGTCTTTGATAAGCAAATTCTTCTTTCACTTGCTTTGCTTTAAGTTTATGATATTTATATATAGATCTTGCTTTTCCAGCATCAAAAATCCTCCAAGATGTTTTAAGCCCAACTGTGTTCCCAGCAGTCCAACTATAATCATCCATATCTATATCTGAAATAGATGAAATTGCTTTTTGACCATGAGACCTTGAAGCAGAAAAGGTATTAAATAAAGTCAATCTTGGCTGGGCAGCCGCTAGTGCTTTATTGGCATTACTATTATGAATTGAAATATCCAGTATTAAACTATCTAGCTCATCACGGAAGCTATAGGCAGCTACAATACTTTCCTCTAAGGAAGGTTTCCAAATACCAATCACTTCAGAAGGAGAGGCAGCAGTAGGAGATATCCCATGAGGAAGATTTAATAGAGAAGATAACGTTCTACGAGTAATATTTTGTTCACCTAATTTACTAGTTAGCAACTGACTATCTCTTGCATATTGAGTTTCAGCTTCAAGAACTGCTATTTTGGTTGCAACTCCTGCTTTATAACGTGCCCTTGCATCTCTTAAACTAACCAATGAAGACCTGACAGATTCTTTACCAATGCGAACACCTTCATCAGCAAGCTGCATTGAAAAGTATTCACTAATTGCCTCAAGTTTCAGGTCTCTTAATGTTATATAATAACGTATTTTTGCTTTCTCAAAGGTATCTCTAGCTGCTGCAATGTCTGGAACTCTCGCTGGGTCAATTAAATCCCATTCCACATTTACAGAAACTCGTGCAGACCATTCTCTTGTATTACTAAAAGGAGTATTAGTAAAGTCAGGATTCCTATAGGTCTCACTTTCAAAATACTCAGGCAAGCCATTTGCAGTTAAGTTGATATTGGGGTACCAAGCTGAGATAGCTGCCTTAAGTAAAAACTTGGCCTGATCTACTTCAAGAGATAACGCCTTCAATGTTGAATTATTAGCCTCTAATAACAACTCCACATCATGAAGAGTGATTGGTCGCAATTGTTCTATTGCTACTTCAGGAGAATGCTCTGGCAGCAAAAGGTTTGATGGGGCAGCTAGATCTAAAAGGTTTTCAGTTAAAAGCTTGCTTCCTGAAAGCGATCGAGAAGGGATCTTCCTAGAAGGTTTCACTCTGCGATCTAAATCTCTCGCAAAATCAAGTGAATCTTTGGAGGCTGCCAAATCAGGAACCTTGTTTTCAACATTCCTCCTTACAGGCAGCTGCTCCTTCAAGGGCGACTGAGCCCTAACTTGATGCACCCCTTCTAAGAGGACGCCGACAAGTAAAAGAATTCTTGCGGTTGTCCTATGCACA
>QCFC01000028.1 GCA_003278465.1 Prochlorococcus sp. AG-363-B04 | reverse complement strand
ATTTGTGCTGCGCTTGATCAGCGCCTCAATCACATTGGCATATACGCCAAGAATGATTGATATTAGGTATTTTGGATACCTAGAAACATTTGCAAAAAACTCACCCATTTAAATTTCCGGTTTTTTCTTGTTGGAATGAAATCGATTCCAAGATTTGTTTATCCTATGTCAATTAATAGTGGGTTTTAGCTCAAATATCATCGATGTTAATTCTTGATTGTTTTTTTAGTCTGAGATCTAGTACAATACGATCGGATGTTTACCTGTGTTAGAGCTTATCCATTCTTGAATTTGTGTAGCTTTACTATATTGCTAGGTAAAGCAATTATTAGCTCGAAATCATGCAATTTGTCTTCCTATGGTTAAGGAGGAAGATTAAATAAGTTTCCTATTTCTATTATGTCTGACCCTCTTATTCATGAATGTAATAATTTTGTAGTGCTTGAGCCTGGTCAGCCAGAGAAGTTGTTAAATGCAGATGAAACAATCCTATGGCTAGAAAGTTGGTTAAGTCGTCTTGAGAAACTTCCACAAGATCTTGAAGGACATGCTTCATTAATATCTGCTGCAAGACGTTTGCTTGATACGGCATGTGCTTTAGAGGTAGAACCGGGGTTTACCCTGCAGTGGTTTGCGGTCCGTTTAGATCCTCCGGGTTCCTGAGTATTTGTGGAATAGCCTCCAAAATTTTTAGAGCGACTTCTTTAGTAGTTTCTTCTTGAACTAAGACCCTGATGTCAGCTTCCGCATAGCAGGCTGTTCTTTTATTCATTAATGAAGTAAGAGTGTTTGCCAAGTCTCCTGTGTTCAAAAGAGGTCTTTGTGAACGATCAGTTTTTAATCTTGTTAAAAGTCTTTCATGGGTTGGGTCTAACCAAATCACAATTCCTTGATGGAGTATGCCCCAGTTTTCTGGAAGTGTGACTATCCCTCCACCAGTAGCGACTACTAAAGAATGTAGTTGTCCAATGGAGCTGAGAACTTTACTTTCGATTTCTCGGAAATGTTTTTCTCCTTCTTGAGCAAACATTTCTCCGATGGATTTACCGACCAGTTTTTCAATAACTTGATCGCAATCAACAAAGCCATAACCAAGTGCTTCTGCAAGAGGCTTACCAGTGCTTGTTTTGCCACTGCCCATCATGCCTATTAGATATAGGTTGCGACCTCCTAGTTTTTCTTTGAGGGGTTGTGAGCGGTTGGAATTTTTAGAATTTGGCATTGAGTTGAAGCTTTGAATTGACTACTAGGATGCTTTAGAACCTGGTTTTTCATGACTGAGCTCAATCCATTTCAAGCTCATGGGGAGGGGCGGAGTTGTCTTATAACTCGTAGAGCAACTTTCAGTTCTAGCCATCTTTATTGGCTACCCGAATTGTCAGATGCTGAAAATGTTGCACGGTTTGGTTCATGTTCTTTGTCTCCTGGTCATGGGCACAATTATGAATTAATTGTCTCTATGGCTGGGCCACTTTCTCCTGATGGAATGGTTTTAAATTTATCTCAGGTAAAAAAAGCCATTTCTTCAGAAGTTACAAATCAGCTTGACTTTCGTTTTCTTAACGAAATTTGGCCTGAGTTTGATGTCTCTAATCAAACAGGTTGCTTGGCTACAACTGAGGCTCTTGTAAGAGTTATTTGGACTAGACTTCAGTCTCACCTACCTCTTGTGTCAATTCGTCTATATGAACACCCTCGCCTTTGGGCTGATTACTTAGGAAATGCTATGGATGCTTATTTAACAATTCGTACTCATTTTTCTGCAGCTCATCGCTTAGCAAGGAATGAACTCAGTCAGGAAGATAATGAACAAATATATGGGAAGTGTGCTCGTCCTCATGGTCATGGCCATAATTATCTGCTAGATGTGACAGTGCGTGGCGATATTGATGCTCGAACAGGAATGGTGTGTGATCTGCCGGCCTTGCAGCAATTAATTGAGCAAATTGTTGTTGAGCCATTTGACCACACTTTTTTAAATAAGGACATTCCTTATTTTGCGGAGTGTGTTCCTACTGCTGAAAATATTGCTCTTTATATTTCTGATTGCTTAGTTGATCCAATTAAGAATATTGGAGTCAGTCTTCACAAAATTCGACTTCAAGAAAGCCCAAATAATGCGGCTGAGGTTTATACAGAAACTCCCTGTCTTGATCAAATGCCTGATCGCTATCAGGCTGCGATGAGTTGATTGCCAATTGTCACATCCTTTTGTGCGATTGGTATTGGCTATTAGTTTGGATGGTCGTTTGGCTCCAGCCAATGGAGGTCCTGCCAAGTTAGGCGGCGATGGAGATAGGAAAGTTCTTGAAGAAGCTCTCGCATGGTCGGATGCACTTCTTATAGGAGCAGGAACTTTAAGAGCCCATAAGAGTATTTGCTTAATTCATTCTTCAGAATTAATTCATCAGCGGCTCTCTGAAGGACGTTCTCAGCAGCCAATTGCTTTATTAGTCAGTAAACAGAAGAATTTTTGTACTAATTGGAAGTTTTTCAATCAGCCCATAGAACGATGGCTACTTAGTCCGAGACAAAAGCTTGAGCAGAGTGATGATAAGTTTTTTTCTGAGAAAGTTTTTAAGCGTCAAATTTTGATGAAAGAAAAATGGTCAGATACCCTTGATCAAATTTATCAACTTGGAATATCTAGAATTGTGTTATTAGGAGGGGCTAATTTAGTTGAGGGTCTTATTAGCGTAGATATGGTTGACGAGTTGCAATTAACTATTACACCCAAGCTTCTTGGGGGTGAAAAAGTTTGGTTACCTATAAGTGTTGATTTTCCTCGGAAAGGATCCTTAAGTGTGAACCCATGGGATTTACAATCTATAAACCCCCTTGGATCTAATGAGTTAATGGTTAAATACCTTCGTAACCGCTCTTTGGACTTGACCTCCAATAATAATTAGGATTGGAATGGTAATGATTGAAATAAGTAGTTTGCTGTCTGAGTATATAGATGCCATACTTATTAATTCATATTCAAGTATCTTCGCTATATTTTTTATATAAATTATGAGAAATATTGATATACGTTGGCATACTTCGCTGGTCGAAATAAAAAAACAACATTGGGATACTCTGATGTTGGATGGGCTAATACCTTTTTATGGGATTGAATGGCTTAAGGCGGTTGAGAATTCAGAAAGCATTTCTAGAGAAAGGGGTTGGCAGCCTATTCACTTGTCTATTTGGCGGGATGAGAATCTAGTTGGCTTTGCTCCTCTATATTTAAAAGTTCATAGCTATGGGGAATTTATTTTTGATCAGGTTTTTGAACGTTTAGCCGAAGATTTAGATCTTAACTATTTCCCTAAGATTATAGGTATGAGCCCATTTAGTCCTATAGAAGGGTATCGTTTTTTTTATGGTCATAATGAAGATATTTTGGGACTGACTAAATTAATGCTTAAAAATATTGATGATTTTGCCTGTAAAAATAAGATTTTAAGTTGTAATTTTTTATATATTGAGAAAGAGTGGGGAGAAGTTGTAGAAGAGCTTGGTTATGCTTCATGGCTTAATCAAAAGAGTATTTTGAACCTAAGTGGAATAAAAAATTTCTCTGATTATCTATCTAAATTTAACTCTAATCAGCGCAGGAATATCAAGCGGGAGCGTCAAGCCTTGATAAAGGAGAGATTATCGGTGGATATAAAAACAGGCTGTCAAGTTGATAAAGAGATCTTAATCCAAATGCACAGATTTTATGAGAAACATTGCTCGAAATGGGGTTTATGGGGCAGTAAGTATCTTTCGGAAAGATTTTTTATGTTACTTGCCTCTCCTCAGTTCAGAGATCAATTGGTTTTATTTAGTGCTCATCGTGAAAATTCATCCCAACCAATTGCGATGTCTTTTTGCATTACAAATGGTCAGATGCTTTGGGGCCGCTATTGGGGTAGTGATGAGAATATAGATTGTCTCCATTTTGAACTCTGTTATTACGCACCTATTTCTTGGGCAATTGAAAATGGTATTCAAGGGTTTGATCCAGGAGCTGGGGGAGCTGCACATAAGAGCCGAAGAGGGTTTCATTCTGTAGCTATTAAGAGCCTTCATCGTTGGTATGACTTACGTATGGATGCCTTGATTCGTCAATGGTTGCCAAGGGCTAATACGCTTACGCTTCAGGAGATAGGTGAGAAAAATAAAGAGTTGCCTTTTAAATCGATTTTTCTTTGTTTGATTTTTCTCACTCCTGTTATTAGCTAAATTAACTTTTAGAATTTCTCATTTTTCTTCATAGAGTGAATGAATTAGAACAACTGAAGCTCAAAAGAGCTCAACAAAGAGCTGAGTTAATGGATGTAGAACTATCTACTCGTTTTATAGCTCTTGACCCCAAGGGTTATTTCTTGATAAGTCTAGATGTATCTGCAGGAGAAATAGTTGTTGAGCATTTCACTAACGATATAGATGAAGATGGTCGCGCAGTTGATCCAGAGACTGGAAAGATTCTTGATTGTTCTGGAGAAACTCGTAGGTTTCCAACATCGACTTATAGAGGAGTGACTGCTAAAGAGCTTGGGATCCAGTTAACTGAGGGGAATGGGCCTTATTCGCTTAGCCAACTGGATCATGCTTTATATCTAGGGCGCGAGCTTCAACGAGCTGAGACATGCCTGCTCAATGGAGTTTCATATGTGCAGGATTGATTGAGGATCCTTATTAAAATGGTTTTTTGTCACCATGATCTGATTGAATGTAGATTCATTAATTTTGAGCAATGGGAATTGTTTTCTATCTTCTGATCGTTGGCTCAGCTCTAGCTGGTGCTTTCTTACTTAATAAGGCCCTTAGATCCCTTAAGTTGATTTAGTCATCTTCCTTGAATTATTTTGCTAAGAATTTCTTGCAAGATAAGGGATATTATCTAAAACAGCAACTAAAAAAATATATTTTATAATAATTATATATAAATTAACCGCTTTAATCATGACTAATTAATTTAGCTGTCAGGTCGAAAATATCTGCACCTGTGATCAAAGCTTTTGTTATTATTCCTGGTGAGACATTACACCTCTTTAGGCTTGGCTCAATAATTACTTCACCATCAACTTCTGGTGCAAACCTAGAGCACCTCCCAAGTATTTGACCTGTTTGAGGATTAATTTGTTCAATTAATACATCGACTTCCCTTCCTATCAGCTTTTGGTTTAGTTCTTTTGAAATTGGCTCCTGAAGTGCCATTAATCTGTCTTTTCTAGCTTGGCTGACTTGATGTGGAACTTGGTTTGGCAATGTTGCTGCTGGTGTCCCATCCTCAGGAGAGAAATTGAAGATTCCAACATGATCAAACTTTTGGGTCTCTATGAATGAAGCTAGGTGATCAATATGTTCTTCAGTTTCTCCTGGAAAACCAACGATTAAACTTGTCCTTAAAACTGCATCAGGAACTTGATCTCTTATTTGATTGAGTATGTGATTATTGATGTCTGATTGCCATGGTCTATTCATTGCTTTCAGCATCTCTGGATGACTATGTTGCAGAGGAAGATCAAGATAAGGGAGAACATTTGGGACCTCCCTATAAGCATTTAGGACTTCTTTTGTAAGTCCTGTTGGATAGGCATAGTGAACACGTATCCAAGGTATATTTACCTCTCCAAGTGCCCGTAACAGTTCAGCTAGATGTGGCTTTCCATAGATATCTAACCCATAATTAGTTGTTATTTGACTAATTAAAATAATTTCCTTAACTCCTTGATTTGCAAGTTTATTAGCTTCATTTACTATAGATTCAACTGTTCTACTTCTCTGGTCTCCTCTTAGTTTTGGAATGATGCAGAAGGAACATCTGTAATTACATCCTTCAGCAACTTTTAGGTAGGCCACAGATTTACCTGTGATTCTGTATCTCGGAAGATCTTCATTTCCAAGAAAGGTGGGGTTAGTACTTACTTGATTTACACGCTCTCCCGCTTCTACACGTTGAAGAACTTCAACAATATGTTGATAGTCACCTGTCCCAATAATTGCTTTAGCTTCTGGTAGTGATTCGAGTAAGTCTTCTTTGAAATGTTGTGCTAAGCATCCAGCAATAATCAGTTCTTTTCCTTGTTCAGCCAAACCAACTAGAACTTTTACAGACTCCTCTCGTGCTTCTTCAATAAAGCTGCAAGTATTGATTAATACAACATTTGCATCTGATTCATTGCTACTGATTTCATATCCAGAATTTGCTAGCAAACCCAGCATGTGTTCAGTATCAATACGATTTTTTTCGCATCCTAGATGCATGAAAGCTATCGATGGTTTTTTGTTAGACCTGCTAGAGCTTGTTCTAGTCATTTCTATTTGTTCCTTAAATTTGGACATCGTGAGGTCACTAAAATTAGCTTTGTTCTTAAAGCATTTGCTTTAACTGTCACCTTAGACAGTGTTTGGCTCCTGTAAAAGCTGTCAGAATCAAAGAACTGTGAATTAAGTAATGAGCTCATCTCGTCTTATAAGTCGCCGTCGTCAGGATCAAGGGCTCAAATGGGTCAGAGTTGCGATGGCAGTCCTTGCCACCATAGGGGCTATTGATACTGGCTCAATAACACTCAATCGCTGGGGGTTTTTAGCCACATTGAGTTGTCCTGGAGGTGCCGAAGGTTGTGACAAGGTTCTTAATAGCGCCTGGGGAAGTTTGATTCAAGGAGATGGATTTTCCATCCCTGTGTCATTTTTAGGATTTGTTGCATATCTCTTAGTTTTGATAATGGCAATTATTCCTCTTTTGCCGGGACTATCTGAAAACAAAGTCGATTTATCTCGTCGTACTTGGTGGGGTTTGTTTGTAGTGACCTGTGGGATGACTGTTTTCAGTTTCTTATTGATTGGGTTGATGGTTTTTAAGATTAAAGCTTTTTGTTTGTTCTGTGCTTTATCTGCATTCCTTTCATTAGCTCTTTTTACTTTGGTTGTTATTGGAGGCGGTTGGGATGATATAGGTGAAGTTGCTTTTAAAGGGATTTTGCTTTCTTTAGCAGTTTTGTTAGGCGGATTCATTTGG
>QCFC01000027.1 GCA_003278465.1 Prochlorococcus sp. AG-363-B04 | reverse complement strand
TTAGAGACTTAAGACCAGAACCCAAAAACAAACTCCTTGACTATCTAGGATGGCACAAACAAGACAACTCCAAATGGTTTGTTGGTATACCCTTAGTAGCAGGAAGGCTTTCGGGTGATTTCAAGAAAAGCTTGAGAAAAATTGTTGAAACTTATCAACTAGAATTAAGGATTACGCCCAACCAAGATATTCTCCTCTGCAATATAGGTAAATATCAAAAGGCAAGTGTTGATAAAGATCTAAAATCCCTTGGCATTAAAACAATAGAGCAATCTGAATTGCTGGCAAGGCATGCAATTGCCTGCCCTGCCCTACCCCTATGTGGTCTTGCTATTGGCGAAGCAGAGAGAATCCTCCCAGAAATAATCAAGCGGCTAAATATTCAACTAAGGAAATTAGATATCCAGAAGTCAATTCTCATTCGCATGACCGGTTGTCCCAATGGATGTGCGAGGCCATATATGGCAGAACTTGCGCTGGTTGGTAGTGGAATTAACCAATATCAATTATGGCTTGGAGGAACACCAGACCTTCAAACCTTAGCAAAGCCATATATACAAAAAATGGAGTTATCAAATCTAGAGTCAACAATAGAACCTCTACTAATTAATTGGAAAGAAAAAGGTTTTCATCTAAGTTTTGGACATTACATCACAAAATTAGGATATCAATCTGTACTTGAATTAATTGATGGAAACCCAGTCCCATAAAAGGCACTATCTCTTTTACTTTTCCAAGCCCAAAGTTGGTCTCCATAACTAAAATGCCACCATTCATTAGGATGCTGACAGAAGCCACTTTTTTTCATTACCTTTGCCAACATATTTCTTCTAAAATGCAATAAAGCTGATTCAGGACATGTTTTCGATATGTCTAAATAATAATTAGGTTCAGATATCTCCCCAATCACGTCAATTTCTCCACCCATATCTAATAAATTGCCTTCATCATCAGCAAGTGTTAAATCAATTGCTGCACCTGTGCTATGAGGTGGGGGGGTCTTTGGATCAGAACTAGGTGGAGCCCAAAACCTATAGACATTATCAATCACTTCTTTTATTGCTAATGAATCCTTACATCTATGTATATCGAGTCCTTTAACCTGACATTGCTCACTAATAGTGTAATCAACCATAAAAGCCTGAACATCAACAGGCCTCCAGGCATCAAAAATAGCCAACCTAAGATTTGGATATTCAGTTCTCAGGAATTCCTGAGACTTCTCCAAACGGTCAATTACTCCTATTCTCAATCTAAACGGATTAAGTCCATCCCCATATGGAGCCCCTAGAGCAACGTATGGATGAGGCTTAATACAAAAAATAGAATTAGGAAGCTCCTCAAGGGACTCACCACAATCAATTATCGGCAAATCATTCCAAGGACGATGCATGAAAAAAAGAGCACATAGTCAAGTTTCCACAATAATTCAATAGTTTTCCACAGCCTAGTTCAAAGTGTCTCTGATTCTGGAGAAACAGACAACCGTGGTCCCCATCAACAAAAAAAATAATACTGGCTTGAACGGCTGATGATTTAGAAGCCAAGAATGGATGCACAATTCGCTGAAAATAGTTGCAGAAAGGTACTTTTCGAAATTTTTCTCCAACGACGTCAAAATATTCCGTCTTAAAGCGCAAACGGTATTTCTCTTAAGTTTTACCTAAATACCTTCCACCAAAGGCCGAAAATCACATCTATAGTCTCAAATGAGACTATAGATGTGGAAAACTATTAAAATTTCTAGTTAAGCTGTGAACTCATGCTTTGGCGGTCCAATTGATCTTGGAGTAATCCCTTTAAAAGATTGTTTTTTGTAAGAGATGGATCGTTCCTCAATATTTCCATTGCAGTATCCCTTGCTTCTTGAATAACTTTTCCATCCTCACACAAACTTGCCAAAGCAAAATCTGGCAACCCCGATTGCTTAGTTCCAAGTACTTGTCCCGGTCCTCTTAATCGAAGATCAAGCTCCGAAATCTCAAACCCATCATTTGAGCGAGTCATTATTTCAAGACGATGCCTAGAAAGATCATTAGAACTTTCATTAATTAGCAAGCAATAGGACTCTTTTGCTCCCCGTCCTACTCGACCTCTCAACTGATGTAATTGAGCCAATCCAAATCTATCTGCATGATCAATAACCATCACACTTGCCTGAGGAACATCCATACCAACCTCAATCACGGTTGTTGAAACAAGAATCTGAATTTCACCCTCCGAAAAAGATCGAATGACTGACTGCTTTTCAGAACTACTCAACCGTCCGTGTAATAGACCCACGGAAAAATCAGGAAAAATTTCTTCAGACAGTTCTGCATGAACCATAACGGCAGAACGAAGATCTAATTTTTCAGATTCTTCAACTAAAGGAAGAACAATGTAGGCGAGCTGTCCAGAGGTCACTTCCTCACGTATTAATTTATAAGCCTCAGACCTTTTTGCTCCAGAAATTAATTTTGTCTGAACAGGTGTACGGCCCGGCGGCAACTGATCAATTTGAGATACATCTAAATCCCCATGGACTGAAAGTGCCAAAGTTCTAGGGATAGGAGTTGCCGTCATAGTGAGCAAATGAGGCTGTAAGCCTTTATCCAGTAAACGGTTTCTTTGGCGAACACCAAATCGATGTTGCTCGTCAACAACTACTAGACCTAACCGAGCGAAGGCAACATAATCTTCAATTAGCGCATGGGTACCAACAAGAATTTGCAAAGTTCCATTCGCAAGGTCATCAAGTATTTGACGACGCCGTAGCCGAGATGTTGAGCCAGTTATAAGGTCTACTGTGACATGAAGAGGAGGTAACCATCGACAAAGATTTCTATAATGTTGTTCTGCTAAAACTTCAGTTGGAGCCATTAATGCTCCTTGCCATCCTGAGTCAACTGCATTAAGAAGAGCTGCAGTAGCAACAACAGTTTTTCCACTCCCTACATCACCTTGTAATAAACGTGCCATAGGTTCAGGTAGAACTAAATCTGATTCAATCTCTGCTATTACACGCTTTTGTGCGTCTGTTAAAAGGAAAGGCAGGCTTTTAAGAAAATTTCCAACCAACCCATCACGACGGCCCACCAAATCAAAAGAAGGTGATCTTCTCTTTCGAAGTTCTAATCTCCGTAGAAGCAGCCCAAGCTGCAAAAGAAGAAACTCATCAAACACAAGTCTTCGTTTAGCAGACTTTAAAGTCTTCTGATTTGTTGGCCGATGAATTTCAATTAATGCTTTCTCTTTACTTAACAACTCAAAAGTGTCACAAATCTCTTTTGAAAGCGGATCTGGATAAAAAGAGGCCAAAGGTAAAATAATATTAATCAATTCACGAATACGATCTGCAGATATACCTTCTGTAAGGTTATAAACAGGTACTATCCTTCCAATACTCTTAGAACGAATAACAGAATTAGAATTCTCCATAACTTCAAAGAGAGGTTCTTTGAAAGTGATGCCATAGGGATTTTTCTTTACAAGCCCACTAACAGCAATAGTCACTCCTGGCTTATAAAGGTTTGCTTGACTCTTTAAATAGCTAAAATTACTAAAACGTCTTCCCGCTAAAAACTTTGTGACTTTAATCTTACCTGTATGATCTTGTAGATATAACTCCAAAATAGAAAGATTTTTATTTCTAGGGCTTGTAAAACTATTACACCTACGAACAGTTGCAACAATAGTAGCTGTCTTCCCCTCCTCTAACGAAGCAATACGACATAACGAAGAATAGTCAACATAATCTCTAGGGAAATACTCTAGAAAATCTTTTATTGACAAAATTCCTATTCCAGCTAGTTTTTCAGCTGACTTAATTCCAATTTGTTTTAATGAAGACAAAGGAGATTTAAGGTCAATAGATTCTTTATTTTCAAATGTATTTTTAATTGTCTTTGTCGAAGAATCTGGAAATTTTAATTTAGGAGAAGATACTTGGACTGATTGATCCGTATTCCTACCAATTTCATACAGCAATTTTCTAGCCTTAATAACTAGATGTCTCCTCACAGGCTTATCAGTTCCAGGGTATTTTATAAACGCCTTTGCTAAATCATCTAATTTTTTATTAACATTTTCTTCTTTTAGAGAACATGTTGGAGGATCTACTATTTCTCTAGAAATGAATTCATGGAAATACTCTCTCCTTCCCCGGAAATTTTCAAATTCCTTTTCAACTTCAAGAGCCAAAGCCCTCTGTAGTGTTCTAATCCAAGTCGAAAGACTCTTCAAGTTTTTTTCTAAAGATTCAATGAGCTATTTTGAAGGAGTGTTGGTTTATGGTTGCCACCAAGTCTGATGAGCTTCTTGAACCATTTGGCGACTTTGCCAATGACGTTGCTGCTTGACCATAACAAGCAAAGGACGTTGATGCTGCTTTATTAAAGTTCTACATCTTCGAAGATGAAAATTATCAAATTCTAATTCTGATGGACGTATTGAAACTCCTATTACCTCAACTAAGTCTTCTTCAGCTATTGCATTTCTGAAAGGAATTCGAATTCTAAGCAAATTAGATGGTGAGCTTTGTGTTTCAAGCTGACCTTTCAAAGCTGCTTCCAGAAGAGACATAGGTAAAAGATTATTTACCAACCCTGCTCTTAGAAGTTCAATATTAAGAGAATGGGATAAGTCAAGGAGTCTACGATTTAAAGCAAATTCTATTGAATCCATCCATTGCGCCAACTCCAATGGAGTAACAGGCAGGAAACTCTCTTTGCTTTCATTTGAGTTGACTTTATTTAAAAGGTCCCTATCTTCTTGATCTATGGGATTAGCAGACTGGTCTGATTGCGCCCCTTTACGGAAAGAATCTCTTGCCATTAAAAAAAGAGACTGTAAAATATCAAGATCTTTTTTTTTGTCTTTAATAACATCCAAAGAACTATTTTCTTCTTTCTGAACTGAACTTTTAGAAGGGTTACCTTCGATTATCTGTTTATTACTATTTCCTTCATTAAGGTCAACAGCATTATTCTTCGCACCTAAATCTACATCACCTTGCAATGATGAGGATATAAAGCCATCCACATAATATGGGTTATCTAAAGGGGAGTTCATCTCCAGGCTTACAGATCCATATGGCTCTTTAATAGATTGCTGAGAATTACTCATCGCGCTCAGAAACTCTTCTCTAACTCTTTCTCTTTTTATCTTTTCATCGCGTTGAATCTCTACGGAAAAGCTTATCAGTTGCTCAATTGTAAGGAAAGAACAACACTGGTTAATAAGCTCTTCAACTTTTAACTGAAATTTCTCTCTAGTTTCTTTTGATATACCATCTAGAAGATTCTGCCCCCTGTCTGTTATCAGAAGAAAAAGCGAATCTTTAATTGATGCCGGTAATATTGATCTTAATACCTTAAGATAGTTTTCTTCAACGCCATAAAGAATGAGGCCAAGCTTTCTAGATTTATGTCGCAAAAACTCCAGCTGTTGGGAAGGGTTATATCTAGTAAGATTTTTATCCTTCAAAACAAGATTTAGTTTGTAGAAATTGAAGCGACCTCTGAAGCAAAATCAACCTTATCAACTTCTATCCCTTCTCCTAGGGTATATCTTGTGAATCTCCTAACCTTTACATTCTCTCCTATTTGACCTGCTACTTGCTTAACAAGTTCCGCAACTGTCATTGAACCATCCCTAATAAAGGGTTGTTCCATCAATGCGAGTTCTTTGAGGCGCTTTCCTATTCTTCCCTCAACAATTCTGGCCTTCATCTGATCAGGCTTCCCAGCAAGGTCTTCCCGACCCATCTCAATGGATTTTTCCTTCTCTACAATCTCTTGTGGGATTTCATTAGTAGTTAAATATTCAACTGAAGGACAAGCAGCTATTTGCATAGCCACGTCCTTCAACAACCCCTGAAACAAATCACCTCGAGCAACAAAATCAGTTTCACAATTAATCTCAAGTAATACACCAACTCTTGCTCCAGTATGTATATAACTGCCAACTGCTCCTTCAGCGGCAGTTCTTCCTGCTTTCTTTTCTGCACTAGCAATTCCTTTTTGCCTCAACCACTCTGAAGCCTTGGACATATCACAATCGCTTTCCAAAAGAGCCTTTTTGCAATCCATCATTCCTGCGCCAGTCTTATCGCGAAGGGTTTTAACAAGTTTGGCTGATACGTCCGGCATTAGTAATTAGGGAGAAAGGGTAATGTTTTTCACTGATCATTAATGTTAATCAGTGAGGTGGATTTAGAGTTTTTGAGAGTTAATTAATCTCTGCATCATCTGGCTTTAACTTCGCTGATCATTGGAACCATGACGACCCTCATTAATTGCATCTGCAAGTCGACCTAATACCAACTGTACTGAACGAACTGCATCATCATTACAAGGTATAGGGACCTCGCAAAGATCTGGGTCGCAGTTTGTATCAAGCATTGAAACTAAAGGGATATCCAATTTACGAGCTTCAAGTACAGCATTAGTTTCACGACGTTGATCTACAAGTACTACAACGTCAGGTAAACGACGCATTCCTTTCAATCCTCCAAGATATTTTTGCAATCTTTCTAACTCTCTCCGGAGAACTGCGGCTTCCTTCTTTGGTCTCATCGCTATTGCACCAGTGGACTCCATCCTCTCCAGATCCTTCAATCTATCTATCCTTGCCTTCATAGTGGTCCAATTAGTAAGCATTCCGCCTAACCATCTTTGATTGACATAAGAAGCCCCACACCTTGTGGCCTCCAATGCAACCACCTCAGAAGCTTGTTTTTTTGTGCCAACAAATAAAAATCTTTTGCCACTGCGGGCAGCTGAACGAGTCCATTTGTATGCATTATTAATACATACAGCTGTTTGGACCAAGTCAATAATGTGGACGCCATTCCTCGCGCAATAGATATAGCGCGACATTTTGGGATTCCATCGACGAGTTTGATGCCCAAAATGAGCACCTGCCTCCATCATCTCAGCAAGAGTAACTACAGCCATGTTTAGGGTTTCGGGTTCGCCTCCACCTGTCAGGGATAATTCAAGAACAAGACCTTTGGTCCAATTCAGAAACATCACCCGAAACAGACAGGTGTGCGTAATTTAAGGACATCTCAATTTATCAAATGAAGGCTCATCGAAGCCTTAGATGATTAGCTTCCTTAAACAAAGCTCGAACACTGATTAAGTTCAAAGGAATTCGTAAGAGCTGCATTGCAAAAGCCGGATAACCATTTCGAATCAACCATCCAAGAATTGGGGTCAAGCTTCTAGGGTTAAAAATGCCAGCCAAAGTCAGTATCTCCCATAACAACCGATGAACCAAAGTATATTGAATAATAAAACGCACCCGCAATGTTGGATGTTTTTCATAAAATACCAGCCCCATCTTTGCTCTCTCTATTTCAACTCTAATCAAGTTAGGAATCTGATCTATACTTAGTGAAGGATGCCAATGATATCCAACGGCATTATGACATCGAACTAATTCTACTTGCATTCGTCTAAGCCTTTCTCCTAATTCCAAATCTTCCCATCCATAAAGACAGAAGCGCGGGTCAAACAACCCAGAAAGTTTAAGCAGACCCTTATCAATTGCTACATTACCTGTAGCAAAATAGGCCCAAGAAAGATCAGATAATTTATGGGGTTCTGAAGTTGGGTTATGGAAGTTTGACGTATTAATAACAGCTCCATAAGTGAAACAATATCTATTCCCTCTCCTTTTCCATGCTCTGGTTAAAGTTATGAAATGGGAAGCGAGAAAATTCTCAGTTACAACTAAATCACTATCAATAAATATAATCACCTCACCTCGAGAATGCTCCACTCCAAGATTTCTTCCCTTTGCAGGTCCTCCATGAGACTGCTCAAGCAATCGCACATGTGGGAATCTAGATTTCTCACCTCTCAACCATTCAGAAGTCCCATCAGTTGACCCATCATCTACTACAACCACCTCATACTCGCTAAAACCCAAAGGCAACCTCTGATCTTCAAGAGAAAGCAAACACTTCTCAAGAATAGGGCGGCGGTTATAAGTAGGTATAACAACGCTTACGAACATCCTTAATAAAGCCCAGTGTTAATAGCTATCAGACTAAAGAAAACAAAAAAAGGGAAGATATCTCACCTCCCCCCAATTCAACAAAAAGATTGCCATATCAGGCTAATCGGCTGCTCCTCCATTATTTGCTGTTCCAGTAACACCATTTCCAGCACCCTCCCCTCTTCCATCATTGCGAAGCTTTCTCTTTTTAAACTTTCGAGCATAAGCGCGATTTCGTTCTTGCTTTTCCTTTTTGAGGTTTCTGCGTTTTGCCATACGAATTGAACCTAGAGTTTAAAAACTAACCCCAACCTAACCAAAAGAGGTACTAAGACGGCCATCCTCCATTTGAACCAAACGATCTGCCACATGAAGAATCCTAGGATCATGTGTAACCATTAAAACGCTACAAGCCTGATCTTGAGCTAAAGACTTAAGTAAATCAACCACTTCCCTGCCCGTAGAACTGTCTAAGGCAGCTGTTGGCTCATCAGCAAGAAGCAACCTAGGATGAGCCGCTAGCGCTCTGGCTATAGCAACTCGCTGTTTCTGCCCCCCAGAAAGGTCATGTGGAAGCTTATTCAAATGATCCTCCAAACCTACTCTCCTTAACCATTCTCTTGCCTGATCTCGACGAACTCGATAAGAAATACCAGGCAAAAGATCTGCACCCATCTGAACATTCTGCTCAGCAGTAAGACATCTCAGAAGATTGTGTCCCTGAAATATCATTCCAATTTGACAACGAAGTTGTTGGCGTACTTTCCTCGAGGAATTTCTCAGCTGGCTTCCTAAAACAAATAAATTTCCTTCTTGAACTTTACGGAGAGCTCCAATAAGTGTAAGTAAAGTCGTCTTTCCACAACCAGATGGACCTGTTAAAAGAACAACTTCACCTGGGTCAATCTTCATGGAAATTGACTGAAGTACTTTTCGACGCATTGATCCTTTACCAAAGCAATGACTAAGTCCATCAATTCGTACAGATGGAAGTTTCTGTTGGTGGGAGTATTCAGATTTACTAATTTCAAGTATTTTCATCAAAAAATCTCAGCAGGGTCAGCATCAATTAGACGGCGCATTGCCAAGGAAGCCGATGCCATACACATCAAAAGTATTAGTATAAAAACTAGGGAAGCCCTTTGGGTATCCATTGCAACAGGTAATCTTGTTGAATTCCTTACTAAAGCATAGAGAATTTGACCAGAAATGTACGCAGGTATATATCCCAAAATTGCAAGGAAGATACCTTCTCTAGCAACAACTCCTAATAAATTGTCAATTCTATAACCCATTGCCATCAAAGTCGCATATTCAGGGAGATGGTCACTTACATCACTATAAAGAATTTGGTAAACAATCACACAACCGACTATAAATCCCATTGCGGCTCCGAGACTAAAAATAAAACCAATTGATGTACTACTTCTCCAATAGTTCTTTTCAAATTCGATGAACTCATTTTTAGTAAAGACTTTTACATCCTGAGGTAAGTTTTGATTTAAAGATCTAGCAACTGACTCAGGATTTGAATTCTTATTTATCCTCACCAGACCAATCTCTATACTGCCTGGAGGTGTACTAGGAAGTAACTCAAGAAATGTCTCTCGGCTAGTTATCAAATTACCATCAGCACCAAAGGAGGGTCCGAGACTTACTAATCCTGCTACTCTTACTCTTTTACCTGCTAATTCAGTCTCAACTATCTTCCCATTTGTATACCACTCTTCAACAGGTCCAAACTCACTTCTAGATCGCTTATCAAACAAAACTCTTCCTCGAATATTAAGAGCTTTGGACTTGACTGAAAGTTCAGGATCAAGAAAAAGAGAATCAGCTGGTTCAAATCCTAAAGTTAAAATAGATCGTGTTATTAAGGTCTCAGGATTTCTCCAAAGAAGGAAATTCCAATTCACAGGAGTTATTCCTTCAACATCTTTGTGTGCCATAGATTGCACAAGTCTTCTCCTTGGAAATCCACTCATACTTATCGAACTCATTGAACGTGGACTCATAAGGACAAGATCAGCATCAAATAATCGATGAACAGTGACACTTGCATCAAATAAACCGTCTCTAAAACCAAGCTGCATAAACATCAAAATGCCAGCAAAGCTAATACCAGCAATAGCAACCAACAATCTCAGAGGTTGCCTAGTAAGTAACAACCAAGCCAGAGGAATTCTGCGCCGTTGCCAGAATCGGAACATAACTAAGGTTGAAAGCGCGCTATTACTTTCATTCCTGTGAGGTGCGTAACACGAGCAGCTGAATTTGGATTAAGACCTACTCTGACTTCAACAACTCTTGCATCAGCATCACCAGTAGGATCTGTAGAAAGAACCTTTCTCGCTCTAACCTGAGGACTAATACGTTCCACGAATCCATTTAATATTCCTTTAAATCCACCATTTTCACTAGTCAAAACAACTTCTTGTCCTAGACGAACTCTTTCAATATCAGACTCATAAACCTCTATCAGAGCTTCCATCATCTGATTAGAACCAACTTCGATGACTCCATCATTTCCTGGACGTTCTCCAACACGAGTATTTACTCGAAGGACAACACCATCGATAGGAGATATAAGTTCACTATTTGCAAGATCTGCTTCGAGAACAATCTTTTCTGCAACTGCCTCTTTTCGTTTTCCAAAAAGCTTAAAAAGCTCATCTTGCTTTTCCTCAAGAACTACTAAGGGAGCGGCACCTACCTGGGCTACTTTTTGATAACGATCAACTTCTCTTTTCTGCATTTTTATCTCCATTTCTAAAGTCTCCAACCTGGCCTGAATCCCTAAA
>QCFC01000026.1 GCA_003278465.1 Prochlorococcus sp. AG-363-B04 | reverse complement strand
ATTTCTTGCAAAAAGCCAGTTAAAAACTGCTGTTCTTGCTGTTCCTATATGGAGAGTCCCTGTTGGGCTAGGTGCCAGCCTTACTCTCACTGTCAAAACTTGATCAAAATTGGGAACGGGACCGACGGGGTTCGAACCCGCAACTTCCGCCGTGACAGGGCGGTGCTCTAACCAGTTGAACTACGGTCCCAGGATTGGATCGAAACCACTGGTGCTTAACCTTGTGGTTTTGACATGGTGTCTTGATGAAAGAAGTATCAACCTATGCCCTGCCTCTCGTCAACTTGTTGGGGAATCTTCTATTGGTGTGAAAAGTTTTTCTAAGATTTTTTTTGGTTTTTAATGCTGTAATTGCAAACTGTTATAAGGAGAAATTTATGTTTCTAAGAGGCTTTGCTTATAGGAGGTCATTATTCCCAAGAAACTTTGTATTGGAAATAGTCGCAGGTGGAAAATCTGCTTAGATACTAAAACTTATAATGTTTTTGGTTTTTAAACCTATCTTTAAATCATAGAGATTGTCTTATATGGGCCTGTTAAGGACGGAATCCTGCTGGCTCGATTAGGCGAACTTGGTTGCCTCTGGCAGTGAATTCTCTGCCTTGATCGCTTTGGACGACTACACGTCCTCCAGACTTAACTCTAATGACGCGTGCACGTACCCAGCCTAGAGCGGCCGACTCGAGGACTTTTACGACATCGCCTGGTTGAAGATCCAGCTCCATGCTCAAAAAGATAAAACTGCGTAAAGGGGCATCGTACGCGCCGTGGAGGACTCGAACCCCCGACATCAGGTTTTGGAGACCTGCGTTCTACCAACTGAACTAACGGCGCATTGCGATGGACCCTTGGACCATCTACGTAATGAGATGGCATTTGGATTGCACGAGGCCGAAACCTCAGCGGTCGAAGCGCTGCTTCACGCGAGTGGCTTTGCCCACCCGTTCCCGCAGATAAAAAAGCTTCGCTCTTCGCACTTTACCTCGGCGTTCAACCCTTATCGAGGCAACTTGTGGACTATGAAGCATGAAAACACGTTCTACTCCAATTCCCTGAAAAATTCTTCTTACTGTAATTGTTTCATTTAGGCCTCCATGCCGTTTTGAAATCACAACGCCTTCGTATGGCTGAACTCTTTCTTTATTGCCTTCGCTAATACGAACTCCTACTCGAACAGTATCTCCAACATAAATTTCTGGAAGATTGTCTTTTTGCTGAGCTCTCTCAAATTCTTCAATAAGAGTATTAGCACTCGGGTGAAGTGCAGGTGCAGTTTCGCTTTTTGAAGAGGGTTTGTTTTTAGAGGCTGGATCAACCTCTGAAGCTTTCTCAGCCACTTCAATATTTTTGTCCTCAATGATTGAGGAGTCTTTGTCTTTGGAATCCTCTGCCATCCCTCTCCAGTTTTTCACCAAATAACCACTTTACCCCTTAGCTAATCCATTTTAGAAGTTTTGAACTGACAATTTTGGTTTAGGAGTCTCTTCCATGTTGCGGTGGAGACTTTCATTGGTAAGCCATCAAGTCCTATTGCCTTAAAATTCACAAAACAAATTGGTTCTCGGTCTTCCCCCCATAGTGCTCGTTGCCTTTACCGAATGCCATTTACTGCAGGAACTGATTTTTAGGAAATGCACATCAGCCTCTGGATGCGATATAGCTAAAACTGAAAGTTGATTCCAACATGATCATGTCAAAAGAATTTATGAAACTTATAAAGACATTGATAGCGTTATCAATGTCACAGTTAATTTTGCTGTTTTAAGGTTAGCTTTTAAAAAGGCATCGGCCTTTGAATTTTATTTATGCTCTCATGAAGCTTTTCTCTGATCTATTAGCTTCTAGTTCTTCAGCTAGAGCTACTCAAGTTGGGCCTCAAATTCAACAACGCCGTGGGGTGGAGATTAAGTCTGCGAGGGAGCTGAAAATCATGCGTAAGGCTAGTCAAATAGTTGCAACGGTTTTGCGTGAAATAAATTTGCTTGTTGAGCCAGGGCAAACAACTGCTGATTTAGATGCATATGCCGAGCGTCGTATTCGGGAAATGGGAGCTGTTCCAAGCTTTAAGGGTTATCACGGTTTTCCCGCAAGTATTTGCGCAAGTATTAACCATGAAGTTGTACATGGAATTCCTGGTCCGAAACGGGTAATAAAAAAAGGTGATCTTCTAAAGGTAGATACTGGGGCTTATTTTGATGGCTACCATGGAGATAGTTGCATCACAATCTGTGTTGGTGAGGTACCAGATCCTGGAGAAAAGTTAAGTCGTATAGCTAAGGAGTCACTCATGGCTGGCCTTGCCCAGGTAAAGCCAAAGAACACACTTATGGATATTGCTGGAGCAATTGAAGATCATGTTAAGGCTAATAATTTCAGTGTTGTTGAAGATTACACAGGTCATGGAGTTGGTCGTAATCTTCATGAAGAACCCTCGGTATTTAATTACAGGACAACTGCTCTTCCTAACGTGACTCTCCGCGCAGGTATGACTCTGGCAATAGAGCCAATTCTAAATGCTGGGAGTAAGAAATGTCGCACTCTTAGAGATCGTTGGACTGTCGTCACCCAAGACGGAAGTCTTTCTGCTCAGTGGGAACATACGATTGTTGTTGTGTCTGATGGTTGTGAGATTCTTACCGATCGAGGTGATTAATAGTGACCTCTAGATTAAGATTGCTTATTGAAAATCAATATTAGTTTTCCATAGATTGTTCTGATAAACTCAGTAATTGGCATAAATATATAGGTTAAAGGATTTGGAGTTACTATTATTAAAAATAGACCTATTTCAACTTGTGAAATGATTTGTTTGGCTACCAGTTCTGCAGACATTAAACCAATTGGATTGAGGTCTGATTTGAATGGACCAAGAATCAATTTTCTGATCTTTAATTTTCTTTTTTGCTCTTCAGTTCGGCTTGACCAACGAACACTAACCAATTGGCCAATTAGCCTTTTGCTGATTTCATAAGCTGGACTTAGTGCTGGTTGGATTTCTGCCTCTGATGTGTTTATCCAAAGTTCCTTCTTAGAAGTCTCTTCCTTTGAATTGAATATAACTTGTTCAAATAGTTTGATGATGCGCCAGCTACTCAGCGCATTTATTTCTAATGCTCTATCAAGATCATCTGTACTTTGACGCCCTTGAGGGTTAATTCCGTGATTAATAATCAGAATATCTAGTTCTTTAAGTGTGTTTTTTAAATTAGACTCTTTCCCACATTCCCATTGGATCCATTTGTTAGGCCCAGTTGTTGATATCTCAGCATTTTGTATGGACTTACTTGTAAAACCAATCACAAAAGCTCCTTTTCTTCGAAGGGTTTTCGTGAGTGATCGACCAAGGGCTCCATTGGCACCAGTAATGCCAATACGTCTATCAGTCCATAATTTTTTTTGTGGAGATTCTGTCATTGGTAAGAGTTAGATTTTACAAGAAACCAATTAAATTTAGAGAGAAGGATCGCTTGATTTAAGCTTGGAATAGTTGGACTTCGCAATTGCTGAAGGGGCTCCTCAAGAAAATTACCTGACTGGTATTTTAGAAGATTTAGTTTAATTGATAGATTATAGCCTCAGTTTGATTCTATGGCAGGCAATGATCCTTGGTATTTTATAATGTTTTAATTCATATGCTCTTAGAAAATATTAGCTTTTAACCAGAGATGAGATTGACTAGGGAATTTAAATTTAACTAGTTAAATTGATTGTGAGTACTCTGGGTAGAGCCTGTAGCTTTTAAATTCAAATATTATTATATTAGTAAAAATTGAGAAGTCCTTTCATGGGCAAGACTTTGCTGATCGGATCTTGTGAACCTTTCAGTGGTAAGTCTGCGTTAGTACTTGGGATAGCCCGTCAGTTAATTGCTTCTAATCATTTAATTCGTCTTGGGAAGCCTTTGGCGACAAGTTTTGAAATGGATTGTTCATATGATTCTTTGCCTAGAGTTTTGATTGATGATGATGTACGTTTTGTTGGTTCTATCCTTGGCTTGGATGAAGAGCACTTAATTCCTTCTCTTCACTTGCTTTCCTCGGAAACAGCAGATGTTCGTTTGGCAGGGGCAAATCTTGAGATTGGTTCAGAATTAGAAGCACTTCATGAAAAACTTCTTGAACCTTTTAATGGATTGACTTTGTTGGAAGCAGCGGGAAGTCTTCATGAAGGACTGCTATATGGTTTAAGTCTTGAGCAAGTTGCAAAAGGTCTTGATGCTGCTGTTGTTCTAGTTCATCTGTGGCAAGACAGTCGTAGTGTTGAGGCTCTGCTAGCTGCAAAGCAGCGGTTAGGAGATCGATTATTGGGAATTGTTTTAAATGCAGTAACTCCAGAGGATGTAGGAGAGGTCCAAAGCAAGGTTCTACCTTCTTTGGAGACCCTTGGTTTAGTAGTTTATGGGGTAATGCCTCGTTCCCCTTTGTTGCGCAGTGTTTCTGTGGGAGAGTTAGCACGTCGTTTAGAAGCGCGAATAATCTGTTGTTCCGATCGTATTGAGCTCATGGTTGAGACTTTAAGCATTGGAGCAATGAATGTGAATTCTGCAATGGAATTTTTTCGTCGTCGTCGAAATATGGCTGTGGTTACTGGAGCAGACAGAACTGATATTCAGCTTGCTGCTTTAGAAGCTTCAACGCAATGTTTGATTTTGACTGGTGCAGGGGTACCTCTCCCTCAGTTAATCAATCGAGCTGAAGAACTTGAGGTTCCTCTGCTAAAAGTTGATACCGATACCTTGGCAACTGTTGAAGTGATTGAGCAGGCATTTGGGCATGTTCGCTTGCATGAGGCAGTAAAAGCTTCTTATGCTTTCAGATTGGTAGAGGAGCATTGCGATTTAACTCCTTTGTTTAAGTCGCTTGGAATTTCAATTTGAATGCAGAATCACTGCTATTTTTTATCTTTATTAGAGGGAGATTTCTTTGAGTCGTTCCCTTGATATCCCATCTCTTGAGAAGATTGATACTCTTGCGCAGGAACTTGCCTTGTTGCAGAGCAAGGGTCAGAGGCGCATAGCTTTTTTGGGAAGTAGGCACGTGCCAGTAGTGGCTATACATCTTGTTGAGCTGATATCCAGGGCTCTTGCGCAAGAGGGACATTCTTTGGTTACATCGGGTTCTCAAGGTGTTAATGCAGCTGCTATTAGAGGCGTCCTAGAGGTCGCTCCTTCTCAATTAACTGTTTTATTGCCTCAAAGTTTTGATAGACAGCCTAAGGAAATTCGTGATTTATTGGCTACTGTTATTCATCTTATTGAGAAGCCTGAAAATGATGACATGTCACTACCTATAGCAAGCAGTCTTTGTAATCAGGAAATAATTAGCCGCTGTGATCAACTTATTTGTTTTGCTTTTCACGATAGCGAAACTTTGCTTTCAAGTTGCAGAAGCGCTGAGGAAATGGGGAAGGTGGTTAGTTTATTTTTCTTTGATTGATGAAATCAAGAGAATTTCTTTTGGATTGCTTAAAGGGGCTGTTTTGTTTTAGACACGTACCTTCTTTAGAAAAGTGGCTCTGATAAAGGACTGTTTCTAGGCTGGTTTGAATGTCCTTATTGAAGTCATGGCTGACACTTATTCGTTTGATGTGGTTTCAGATTTTGATCGTCAAGAGCTTGTAAATACAATTGATCAGTTGCGCCGGGAAGTTAGTCAGAGATATGACCTAAAGGATTCGAGCACTGAAATTCAGTTAGAAGAGTCCTCAATAGTCATTGAGACCTCGAGTGATATGACACTTAAGTCAATAGAAGATGTGCTAAGGAGGAAGGCCACTAAGCGGAACTTGTCATTGAAAATATTTGATTTTCAATCTCCAGAGGTCTCTGGTGGTAATAGAGTTAGGCAGAAGGTAATACTTAGGAAAGGTCTTAGTCAAGAACTGGCTAAGAAGTTAAGCAAGCACTTGAGAGATAAACTTAAAAAAATTAGTATAGCTATTCAAGGAGAAAGTTTAAGAATCACAGGAAAGAATAAAGATGATTTGCAGGCTGCAATTGCTATTCTTAGAGAAAAAGAGGAAGAGATTGAGCTTCCTTTGCAATTCGAGAATTATAGATAAATATTTTTTACTGGGATTTTATTCATAGTGAATAGTGTTTTCTGAGTATTCTAGTTTAAGATTTTATCCTTTCTATTAAAGATTAATAATTAAATTAATCTTTGCGCTTGAGGAGGAGAAATGAAATATTGCCGTGATTAAAACTTTCTTATGAAAATGCTTGCCTTTTAAATTGGATTCCCTAGAAGTTATGTTCTTAGGGAGTGCCAAGTGAATTTGTTGTTGAACCTATAAAGTCATTATGAATGTCTCGCGTTATCTTTAGGATTCACTTATTATTTAGGTATTGCAAGTTTTCAATGAGTACTTCGTTCAGAAACGTTACTCCAAATGGACCTGGTGGTACGGCAACTCTGCTTCTGGTTCTTTCTTTTACTGGTTTTTTACTATTGACTCAGTCTTTATTCATAGTTCCTGCGGGCCAGGTTGGTGTGGTAACTACCCTTGGGAAAGTAAGCGGTGGATCAAGGCGACCAGGCCTTAATTTTAAAGTTCCTTTTATTCAGGCTGTATTCCCATTTGATGTAAGAACGCAGGTAAGACCTGAGAAGTTTGCAACTCTTACAAAGGATCTGCAGGTGATTGAGGCTACCGCTACTGTTAAATACGCTTTAAGGCCTACCGAAGCAGGAAGGGTTTATAGCACCATTGCATATAGTGATAGAGAGGTTTATCCAAGAATTATTCAGCCTTCTCTACTTAAGGCGTTAAAGTCAGTTTTCTCACAGTATGAGCTAGTAACAATTGCAAGTAAATGGAGTGATATTTCTGAATTAGTTGAGAGAACTGTTGCAGATGAATTAGATAAGTTTGATTATGTAGATGTTCGCGGATTAGACCTAACAGGTTTGGAGATTGCTGAAGAATATAGAGCTGCGATTGAACAGAAGCAGATAGCGGAACAACAACTTTTAAGAGCCCAAACAGAAGTTAAAATTGCTGAACAGGAGGCAAAGAGATATGAAACACTAAACAGCAGTCTTGATGATCGAGTTCTTTTTAAACTCTTCCTTGATAAGTGGAATGGTCAGACTCAGGTAGTACCTTCATTGCCTGGAAATAAATCTTCTAATCCTCCAGTTATTGTTGGAGGAAGAAAATAAACATTAAAGAATACTGACCGCTAATCATAATAATTAGCGGTCAGTATTCTTTAATGTTTATTTGTCTGTTTAGGTTATTGCAGCAAAACTCTCACTAAAAGCAGCCAAAGTTGCATCTATGTCAGATTCGGAATGTGCAAGTGAGGTAAAGCCTGCCTCAAATGCACTAGGTGCAAGGTAAACACCTCTTTCAAGCATTGCCCTGTGAAGTCGTGCGAATCGTTCTGTATCTGTTGCTTTGGCTTCTTCAAAGTTTCTCACTGGTCCTTCGCAAAGGTAGAAGCCAAACATTGCGCTAATGCTGCTTCCAGTTATTGCTAACCCTGCTTCTTTAGCTGCTTGAATTATTCCATTGATTAATCGCTCAGTGGATGCTTCCAGTCGATCATAAGTGCCCTCTTGCTTAAGGAGTTCAAGAGTTTTGATGCCAGCAGTCATCGCAAGGGGATTGCCACTGAGTGTTCCTGCTTGATACATAGGACCTGAAGGAGCCACCATTTGCATGATTTCGCTTTTCCCTCCATAGGCGCCTACTGGCAGACCGCCTCCAATAACTTTTCCCATTGTTGTTAAATCTGGGATTACTCCAAATCGTTGTTGGGCTCCTCCATAGCTGATTCTGAATCCAGTCATAACTTCATCAAAAACAAGCAGTGATCCATTCTCTTGGGTTAGTTCTCTGAGCCCTTCTAAAAAACCTGGTTCAGGAGTTATGAAACCAGCATTACCAACTACTGGTTCAAGAATTACACCAGCAATAGCATCTGGATTTTCAGCAAAGAGTTCTTTAACTGCTTCCAGATCGTTGTAAGGAGCTGTGAGAGTGTTCGAGGTGGTACTTCTAGGGACTCCAGGTGAATCTGGTAGACCAAGTGTGGCTACTCCTGAACCTGCTTTTACGAGGAACATATCTGCATGCCCGTGATAGCAGCCTTCAAATTTGATTAATTTGTCGCGGCCAGTGAAAGCTCTCATTAAGCGAAGAACTGCCATACAGGCTTCTGTTCCACTATTGACGAAGCGGACCATCTCAACACTTGGTACAGCCTCTATAACCATTGCTGCTAATTGATTCTCAAGCTCGCATGGCGCTCCGAAACTGGTCCCTTTTTCAAGTGCATCATGGAGTGCTGCTACAACTTCAGGATGAGCGTGCCCACAAATTGCTGGGCCCCAGCTGCCTACATAGTCGATGTAGCGATTGTCATCTAAGTCCCATGCATAAGGACCTTTTACCCGGTCAAAGACAATTGGTTGACCACCCACAGAACGAAATGCTCTTACAGGAGAGCTCACTCCTCCAGGCATTAGAGCTTGTGCAGCTTCAAAAATGGCCTGGGATCGGGTGGTGTTAAGTGCGTTAGCTGTCACGGGGAACAGTATCAAGGGGTAGATATAAACCGTCTGCCATATTGGCTTATAACGGCGAGATGCGTTTGAACTTTATTCATAAGTTCCATTCCATCAATACTTTAATACGTAAGTTTGTAGTTGAGATGAGGACGGATTTTGTCCTACGACTGGGATGGTTTACATACTGACCTTAGGCGCTTTCTTCCAAAGAAGGCGATTGTTTCTAAGCGTCAGGAATTACTTGTTTATGATTGTGATGGTCTGACAGTAGATAGACACTGTCCTCCTCTCGCTGTCCTTCCAGAAACCTCTTGTGAGGTTTCGCAAATACTTGCCTGTTGCTATCGCCGGGGCATTCCTTTTGTGGCCCGAGGAAGTGGAACTGGCCTTTCTGGAGGAGCATTGGTTGAGCAGGAAGCTTTGCTGGTTGTAACAAGTCGAATGCGGAGAATTTTGAAAATTGATTTAGAGAATCAAATTGTGACAGTGCAACCTGGAGTAATAAATAACTGGGTTTCACGTGCAGTAGCTGGGGAAGGGTTCTATTACGCTCCAGACCCTTCAAGCCAAGTCGTATGCACTATTGGTGGCAACGTTGCTGAAAACTCAGGAGGTGTCCATTGCCTTAAATATGGAGTTACTAGCAACCATGTACTGGGTTTAGAAGTGGTCTTGCCCGATGGAACCTTGACCAACCTTGGAGGTGAGCTTTCAGAGTATTCAGAAATTGATTTGAGAGGGGCTTTTATCGGTAGTGAAGGTACTTTGGGGATTGCTACTTCAATCACTCTCCGTTTATTGAGAGCGCCTGAGTGTGTGACAGTTTTGCTAGCAGATTTCCCGACTATTGAGAGCGCTGGTGAAGCTGTTCGGAAAGTAACTGCTGCTGGGGTAATTCCTGCGGGCATGGAAATCATGGATCAATACATGATTAATGCTGTTAATGACCTGTTTGGATTTGATGAATATCCTCGTGATGCAGCAGCAGTCTTGTTAATTGAAATTGATGGGCATGAAGCAGAGGTAAAAGTTGCTACGAATCAGGCTGAAAGGCTTTGCATAGAAGCGGGGGCTCGTTCCATTAGGACTGCCCATGATCGCAATGACCGTGAGCGGTTATGGAAGGGTAGAAAATCAGCATTTGCTGCAGTTGGAAAAATTTCATCAACTTATTACGTACAAGATGGAGTAGTTCCTCGAAGTACTCTTCCAAAGGTGCTTGGTGTAATTGGAAGCTTGAGCAAGAGATATGAGTTACCTGTTGCAAATGTTTTTCATGCAGGCGATGGTAACTTGCATCCATTAATTCTTTACAAGGCAGATCAACCCAATATTCAAGATAAGGTCCGCGAGCTTGCAGCAGAAATTCTCAAAGAATGTATTGCAGTTGGGGGCAGTATTACTGGAGAGCATGGAGTTGGAGCTGATAAGCGGTGTTATCTCGAGTGGATGTTTAGTCGAAATGATTTGGAAACTATGAAATTTATACGTAATGCTTTTGATCCGGAAATGAGAGCAAATCCATTTAAAATTTTCCCTACTCCGCGCACCTGCGGAGAGTCAATGGGTAGGAAAAAATTACTTCTATCTGAAAGAAATGAATTAGTTAGAGATGTTGAGGTGTATTAAATTCAAGATTTACTTCCATTTCTAAAGAAGAGTTTGACTCAATACGAGCCTTAGTGTGATAAATCAAAGTATTCCTCATTGGGTAAATCATCTACAGGCCAAACTAGATTGACTGATACTGGAGCATGATCACTTGGCTGATTATTGCCTCTTATATGCTTGTGAATAGAGGAACTAGTTGCTTGTTGAATAAGCTCGTCGCAAAGATATATATGATCTATCCTCCACCCTCTATCAACTTCCCAGCCTCTGCTTCTATAGTCCCACCAGCTCCAATGGTTTGTATCTTGTTCAAAAAGTCTAAAAACATCTCTTATATCATTTCCTAGAACCTTTAATAAAGCCTTCCTTTCTAAGTCACTAGCCATGATTCCTCCTGAAAGCCTTTCTGGATTATGTATATCTTTTGCTTCCAAGGCGATATTAAAGTCACCTAACATGCAGATTGGTTCTTTTCTATTTGACTGAGCTTCTCTATATTTATAGAGAAAAGATAACCATTTGAGTTTATATCTGTATTTTTCTGAATTAAGTTCTGAGCCATTTGGGACGTATAAATTCACAACTCTTATTCCTTTTATCAATGCACTGACAACTCTCTTTTGCTCATCAAATTTAATTATTTCTTCGCTTTTACCTAATTCCCCGGCAAGTCC
>QCFC01000025.1 GCA_003278465.1 Prochlorococcus sp. AG-363-B04 | reverse complement strand
TTAGAAGACAATAAAGAGCGATGAACTATTACAAAGTATCCTTTAGGGGAAGGGTTAGATATCGTGATTATGAAGAGATAGATGACATCTTGCCTTCTAAGGCATTGATGTTAATTTAGTTTTTATGTTTTTGATTCTCAGGAATCACTAACAATTGACATGAACGGAGAGGGAGGGATTCGAACCCTCGACAGAAGTTGCCTCCTGTAACTCCTTAGCAGGGAGCCGCTTTCAACCACTCAGCCACCTCTCCAGCAGCTGATCTATTTTATCAAGACTCTTGCCATTTGAACTAGATAAACAGGAATCAAAGATCAGATGACCACTCTTGGTAAGCGATGCTTAAACCCACAAAGAACTTCCCAAGGAATAGATCCACTTGCGTCACTCCAATGAAGAGGTGTTATACATTTATCACCATCTTGGCCCAACATTGTTACTATACTTCCTTCACTAATTTCAGGGCAGTCAGTAGCATCAACTATCAATTGATCCATCGTAATAGCTCCAACTTGAGGCAAGAAAATACCATTAAAAAGTGCACCTATTTTACCTGACAATGCTCTACTAACACCATCCGCATATCCTATCCCAATAATTGCTAATCGACTAGGGCGAGAAGTAATAAAAGAATGCCCATAACTAACTCCTACACCTGACTTAACATCTCTTACAAGAGTCACTCTTGCCTTAACAGATAAAGCAGATTCTAATTCTAATTTGCATTTCACTTTGTTCAATGGATTGTATCCATAAAGAGCCAATCCCACTCTCACCATATTATAATGAAGATCACGACTTATAAGAGTCCCAGCAGAATTAGAAAGATGCCAAGAATACTCATTATTCTTCAATGAAATAAGACTAAAAACTTCTTCAAATCTCTTCTTCTGTATAGAGGTAACACTACCAATCTCATTTGGAGAATCACAATCAGCCAAGGCTAAGTGGCTATAGATACCTCTTAAATTAAGGTTTCTTAATTGACTAATCCCATCCTCCAACTTACTAGCTTCTTCAAAAGCACATCCCAGTCTAGTCATACCAGTATCGAACTTCAGTTGCACTTTGAAAGCCCTTCCAGTTCCATCAGCTAAGTTGTGGCATAAAAAGGCCTCTTTCAAGCTGCTTATAGTAGGCATTAAGTTCCAATGAAGACATGCCCGAAGATCTTCTTCCTTAGTGAGATTCCCTAACAGAAGAATTGGGACATCTAACCCGGACTGCCTGAGATCAATGCCTTCTTGCAAAGTTGCAACGCCAAGAGAGGTTGAACCTCCCCTAATAGCAGCTCTAGAGACAGTTTCAGCACCATGTCCATATCCATCTGCCTTAACAACTGCCATCAACCCACACCCATCACCAAGAAGCCTCTTCAACGAAATTGCATTTTTCTCTATAGACGCAGGACTAACTTCTACCCAGGCGCGTTGGCAAGGATCAAAATTCCTTCCAAATTGGTTTACCTGATCTAAAGACCTATACCCTTTATTTGTTATGAGTTCTCGCATGGCTTCAGATTTCAGATGATAACTGCATCAAGCTTGAATTGCAGTTATCATGCCTCTTAATAGGCGAGCTGGCATGAGCCAGGTTCTTGTACTAAATGCTTCCTATGAGCCTTTAAACATCACTACCTGGAGACGAGCCTTGGTAATGATGATGAAAGGCAAGGCGGAAAGCCTAGAACAAGATTCCTCTCGGAAAATACGTCATGACACTTTGCTGCCTACAGTTATTCGACTTAATCATTTTGTAAGAGTTCCTTTAAGGGAACTACCAGTTAATCGGAAAAATGTGTTACATCGAGACTCAAATTGCTGCCAATACTGTGGATATAGCGGAGAAAAACTCTCTATTGATCACATAATCCCTAAAAGCCGTGGAGGGAAAGATACATGGGAAAACGTCACTACAGCCTGTTTAAATTGTAATTTAAAAAAGGGTAATCGGACGCCTAAAGAAGCTGACATGGCTTTAACTCAAACACCACATAAACCAATGAGCAGTCTTCGTTTTGAGGCAACTAAACAAATCAATGCAGGATTCCACAAAGAATGGAAGAAGTATGTCATAGGCTGGAATTGAATTGTCCAACATTTAATTCTCGTCAAATTGACTCATTTTTTCCATTTGACGACGTTGCTCATCAGCTATACATGCATCAATAACCTCTTCTAATTGGCCTGAAAGAATAGGTTCCAATGAGAAATTACGGCCCAATCTATGATCAGTAGTTCTGTTGTCCTTATAGTTATAAGTTCTAATTTTTTCACTACGATCACCAGTCCCAACTTGTGCTTTCCTTTGAGAACTTTCTTTCGCATTCGCCTCAGCTATTTGGCGTTCTAGCAATTTTGCTCTAAGAATCTCCATAGCCCTTTCTCTATTTTGAAGCTGAGAACGTTCTTGAGTACAAAAAACTCTTATGCCAGTTGGCTTATGCAATAAATCAACTGCAGTTTCTACCTTATTCACATTTTGACCACCAGCCCCCCCAGAACGAGCAGTACTAATTTCTAAATCACTTGATTCAATTTGAACTTCAACTGGATCGGCCTCAGGCATTACTGCAACAGTTGCCGTGGAAGTATGAACCCTCCCTTGGGATTCAGTTGCAGGAACACGTTGAACACGATGTACACCTGCCTCAAATTTAAGTTGGCTGAAAACAGAATCACCTTTTACAGAAATAATTAATTCTCGAAAGCCACCTAAATCGGACTCAGTTGAACTCACTGGCTTGACAGACCAACCAATCCTCTGGCCATATCTGTCGTACATTCTCGCTAAATCACCCGCCCATAAACAAGCTTCATTACCCCCAGCACCGGCACGAATTTCAAGCATCACACTTCGCTCATCTCGAGGATCTCTTGGCAAAAGTGCCAAAGTTAAGCTCTGAATCAATTGAGACTTTCGTTCATCAAGATGCTCAAGTTCCTCCTGAGCTAAAGATTCCATTTCTTCTTCTCCCCTACTCTCTCGCAAAAGATTTCGAGCCTGCCTCAACTCCTCATCAAGTTGTTGAAGAGACTCATAATCAAGCACTAATGGCTCTAAACGTGATCTTTCCCTAGCAATGGTTTCTAGACGTTTCGGATCGGCTGCCACATCGGGATCTGCAAGCTGCCGTTCCAAAGTCCGGAAACTTGTCTTGGCTGTTTCCAATCTGGAAGTCAGTGTTGATAGGTCCATACCCATCAATCAAACCATCCTCTTAATCAAGATTTTCCTACCTAGCAATAACTAAAAATTAATCATCACTGGCAACTTTGTTTTCAGATGTTTGACTAAGGTTCTGCTTTGAGTCTCCAGCAGTCGAATCGGCAGATCCCATACCATACTTGCGCATGAACCTATCGACTCGTCCTTCTGTATCAAGGATTTTCTGAGTACCAGTAAAAAATGGATGATTACCACTCCAAACATCCACATGTATTTCTGGTTGAGTTGATCCAGTAGTCATGACTACTTCACCATTGCAAATCACTTTTGCCTCTGGATACCAAGTTGGATGTATATCAGGTTTTGGCATTTGGAAATAGATAATAAGTGGAAAATAAAATCAGAGAACTCCCAAGGAGATAGATCAGCGCTTGGAGAATTGAGGAGCTTTTCTTGCCTTCTTTAACCCATACTTTCGACGCTCCTTTGCACGAGGATCTCTACTTAAAAGCCCCTCTGTCTTAAGCGGTTTACGATTATCAGCAGAGAGCTCGCACAGCGCTCTTGCTGCTCCCTGTTTAATAGCATCAGCTTGACCAGTCAAACCGCCACCATGGACGTTCACTAAAACGTCATAATCTTCACTAAGGCCAAGGGTTTTAAGAGGGGCTTTTACGGCTGCCAAGTAAGCAGGATTAAAATTTAAATAGTGGTCACCAGGACGACCATTAATAGTAATTAAACCTTTACCAGGAATTAATCTGACTCGAGCTACTGAGGTTTTACGGCGTCCGGTGCCCCAATAGACGACTGCGTTGTTAGTAGAGCTGGTCATTGTTCTGAAGGTACTGAATCTATTTGAAGAGTCTGTGGTTGTTGAGCTTCATGAGGATGAGAAGAACCTTTATAAACCTTAAGTTTGCGAAACAACTGACGGCCAAGTGCATTATGAGGAAGCATTCCTTTAATAGCCTTCTCCACAATCCTCTCAGGTAGACGATCCTGCAAGGCTTGAAAAGTTTCGGTCTTCATTCCTCCGGGACGACCAGAATGACGCCTATAAAGCTTTTGCTGACCTTTGTTTCCAGTGACCCGTATCTTTTCGGCATTAACCACCACTACAAAATCACCTGTATCTAGATGAGGTGTGAAATAAGGCTTGTTCTTACCGCGCAGCAATGCGGCCACTTCGGTAGCCAATCTACCTAAGGTTTGATTCTCTGCATCCACCAAATGCCATTGGCGGTTTATGGAATCAGAAGAAGGAACGGAGGTCTTGTTCATCTAGCCGGCACGCCGGTTAAGAATTGCACTGCCTAAAAAACGACAGGGCTGGACAAAAAAACATCACTCAAACCTACTTGTGAACTAGGTCTAAATAAATGCTCAACAACAAAGCTTACACTTTAAAGAAGCAATAAGGAAGGGCTCTACAAAACTCACTCAACTTTTCCTTGCATTTAAAGGGGGATCATTAGATTCCAGGAAATATCGTGGGAAACAAGCAAACTGGCCCTCCTCTGAGAACACTTGCTCTTGATAGCCTGCTCGTAAGAAACAGAGTCCTTTAGCAGGAGCAGCCTCGTTTACATCAATTCGACGTTTTTCTTTCCAGCGACTTTCAAAGCAATCCACACTGATTCTATCTTCACCTAATGCAACTAATTGCCCTACGAGTAATCTAACCATTCCATAAAGAAATCCTGTAGCTTGAATCTCAATCTCTAATACATCACCTTGCCTTACTACTTGAGCTACCTGAATAGTTGTAAATGAATCAACTCTATTACTGCCAGTCTTTTGAAAGGCAGCAAAGTCATGGTATCCAACTAACCCATCTAAAACTAAAGCCATTCGTTTTTCGTCTAAACGAGTTTGATAACGATGCCAACTCCATGGGGCTATAAATAAATTAGGGCTTCTGCCATTATAAATCGTATATCTATATCGCCTATATATTGCTGAAAAACAAGCATGCCAATTTTTAGGCCTTTCAACTGAAGCAGTAGCCCTGATAGTACTTGGCAACATTCCATTTAAAGCAGAGGCCCAGCGCTTCGGTGGAATTGGTCCAAAGGAATCAAAATGAACAACCTGAGCAGCAGCATGGACCCCTGCATCAGTTCTACCCGCCGCAATTACTTTGATGGATTCACTAGGTTCTAACTTAAAGACTGCCTCCTCAAGGGCACCTTGAACAGTTCTTTTTTGTGACTGCCGCTGCCAACCACAAAAATCAGTACCTTGATATTGCAAACATAAGGCAACACGTTTCAAATTAGAAATTTAATCAAATATGCCTAAACAAAAAGCTCTTAAATCAAGCATATATATTTAAACAAGTTCGATTATTGCCATTTCCGCATTATCACCCCGTCTAGGCACTGTTCGAATAATTCTTGTATAACCACCCTGTCGATCTCCATAACGATCTTGTGCTTTTTCAAATAAAGCATGGACCAATTTTTTATCGTAAATAAACCCAATAGCTCTTCTTCTTGCAGCAAGGCTGCCGTCTTTGGCTAACGTAATCATTCGTTCTGCCTGATCTCTTAAGGCCTTTGCACGAGCCTTAGTTGTTGTTACTCTACCTTCACGAATAAGTTGTGTAGTCAGTCCACGAAGCATTGCTTTCCGCTGATCAGCTGGTCGGCCTAATTGTGGAACTCGGCATTGATGTCGCATGGGTCTAAAAAAATCTAAATGTGAAGTTCAAAATTCAACCTGATGTGCGGCTTTGAGGAATGGAAATTCCAATTCTCTCAAGAGCTTCGATTACTTCGTCTGCAGACTTGGAACCGAAGTTTTTAATCTCTAGTAGATCCTCATAACTGAATCCCATTAGATCTGATACGGAGTTCACCTGAGCTCTCTTGAGACAGTTATAAGCACGTACAGACAAATTCAACTCTTCCAAAGGGATTTGAGCTTCTGCAGAAGGTTCAGGTTCTACAGGTTCTTCCTCAACCATAGTGACTGTTGCTAATGGTTGAAAAAGTTCAATTAACTGATTAGCTGCCTCAGCCAAAGCATCATCTGGAGTCGTGGAACCGTCTGTAACTATCTCCATACGCAATCTCTCTCTAGTTGATCCTCCCTCTGCTACAGCAGTTTCATCAATTGAGAAATTTACTCTGCGGACAGGCATAAACACTGCATCTATCTGCAGTAAATCAATTGCACTAATTTCTTCGTTATGCCTATCAACTGGTCTATAGCCAGTACCACGTTCAACATGAACTTCTAACTCAAGATTATGACCCTCATGAACAGTCGCAATAGGACGATCAGCATCTACAACTTGAACTTGAGAAGAGAATTGAAGATCCTTTGCTTTGACCTCTGCTGGTCCAGAAACAACTAACCGGCCAATCTCAAGCTCATTAGTTCGACTATTTACGCAGAGCTGCTTGCAATTCAAAAGGATATCTAATACATCCTCACGAACTCCTGGAATGGTTGCGTATTCATGATTAACACCTGCAATTCGTACAGCTGTAACTGCGCTACCTTCAAGACCTCCCATCAAAACCCTTCGCAAGGAATTACCAAGAGTCGTTGCCTGTCCTCGGTCCAAAGGTCCGATTAAGAAAACTCCTGTCTGAGCGCGATCATCAGATACTTGATGCTCGATCCGGTCGATCTGGTATTGCAGCACGGTCTGAAGCGGGAGAAGTGGTTTTGAAGCGGGAATGTGAGGCTTGGATCAAACGCGACGACGTTTGGGCCGACGGCATCCATTATGAGGAAGAGGCGTTACGTCTCTTATTAAGGTGATCTCAAGACCAGCTACCTGCAAGGCACGAATAGCAGTTTCGCGACCTGAGCCTGGGCCTCGAACTAAAACCTCAATCTGTCGCATGCCCTGATCTAAGGCACGCCTAGCTGCAGCTTCCGCTGCAGTTTGAGCGGCAAAGGGAGTTCCTTTTCGAGCACCCTTAAATCCACTGGCACCAGCGGAAGACCAAGAGATCACTTCACCTGAAGTATCAGTGATCGAAACAATTGTGTTATTAAAAGTGCTCTGAATGTGAACAACGCCATTTGGGACATTGCGTTTAGTCTTCTTAGAGCCTGATTTCTTAGCTGGTGGGGCCATGAGGATGGGGCCTGATAAAGAGTTTTAGAAAGAGAACGACTAGGGCTTTGTCAGACACAGGCTGACTTACTTCTTCTTCCCAGCCACAGTCTTACGAGTACCCCGCCTTGTACGTGCATTTGTACGGGTACGTTGACCTCTAACTGGAAGACTCATGCGATGGCGACGACCTCGCAAGCAACCAATATCCTGAAGTCGCTTGAGGGCCATGCCCTCTTGGCGCCTCAGGTCACCCTCGATAGTAAAAGCCTCAGTTGTGGTTCGAAGCTTTTGTATATCACCATCATCTAGGTCTTTTACCCGGATATCCGGATTAACGCCAGATTTAGCAAGAATAGCTTTAGCTCTATTCAAGCCAATTCCATAGATGTAGGTGAGGGCAACTTCGACCCGCTTATCGCGGGGTATGTCAACGCCGGCAATCCTTGCCACTGAGCAATAAATCGAGGAGTAAAGGAACCGCCAAAGGCGGTAAAGTTTCTGATGATCACTTAGCCAAGGGGCATAAAAATCATCAATGTTGGTCAGGGTTTACCCCTGACGCTGCTTGTGCTTAGGGGTGGTACAAATGACCATAACCCTGCCATGGCGGCGAATCACCCGGCATTTGTCACACATTCTTTTGACTGAGGCGCGCACCTTCATGGGTGTGGCTCTCCAAAATTCCAAACGATAATTCTACACCACCATTCAATTTAAAATTGCTTCAATTCTGGCAGAAATTTCTTCAATACTGCCACTAGCTTCAATGCCAACAAGAAGTCCATGGGCACGGTAATAATCAATCAGTGGCTCAGTCTTCTGTCTATAGACCTCTAAGCGATTTTGAATAATTTCCTCACTATCATCTTCCCTCCCTCTAGATATCAATCTTTTTATTAGGTCTTGATCATTAAGCTGAAGAAGAATAACGGCATCAATTGGTTGATTAATCTCATTAAGTAATTCTCCCAAAGACTGCGCTTGGACAACTGTGCGTGGAAATCCATCTAGAACCCACCCAGAGTTATCACTATTTAGATTTCTCTGAACAATAGATAAAACCATTGAATCACTTACCAACTCACCTCGTGACATGATTTCATCAGCCTCTTTGCCAAGATCAGTTCCTAATGAAACTTCTTTTCGCAACAAATCTCCAGTAGAGAGATGCATGAACCCATTTGTAGTGCATATTCGCTGAGCCTGTGTTCCCTTGCCAGCTCCTGGTGGGCCAAGAAATAAAAGACGACTTTTCATAAATCTAAGATTTAATTAAATAGAGATATAGGGTCATTTAATTTACTGACGTACTAAACCTTCATAACGTTGAGATATTACATAAGTTTGGACTTGCTTGGCAGTATCAATAGCCACACCCACAAGGATTAAGAGCGATGTAGCACCAAGCCCTTTAAAAGTCTGGACATTTGTTGCACGCTCAACTGCGGCAGGAATGATTGCAACAGATCCAAGAAATACTCCTCCCAGTAAAGTTAAGCGATTCTGAACACCAGAAAGATAATTAGCCGTAGCACTCCCAGGCCTTACGCCTGGAACTGCGACCCCACTTCTCTTTAAATTAGTAGCTATATCGATAGGATTAATAGTTAATGAAGCATAAAAATAAGCAAATCCCAGAATCAAGGAGAAAAATAATATTGCATATGGCCATGGATTCGAAGCTCCAGGACTTAATGCACTAGCAGCACGAATTAATACTGGATTTTTAGTAAAATTAGCAATAGTAATCGGGAGGAAGATTAATGCTGAAGCAAAAATAATCGGCATTACACCACCTGCATTCAATTTGAGAGGAAGATAACTTTGCCGATTTGGTAACAAACTCGACCCAGCAGTTTGTCTTTTAGCACTAACTATTGGCAAGCGTCTTGCACCTTCCTGAACAAAAATAATCCCAATTATCGTAAGAAGAAAAACCAAAAGGAGAACAATAATCCCAACCACATCATTCCTATCTCCTGTTTGTGCTTTCTCAATAGTTGAGCCTAGAGCTTTAGGTAAGGTTGCAACAATATTCAAGAAAATTACCAATGATGCACCCTGACCTATACCTTTTTCTGTAATTATTTCACTCAGCCACATTACAACCATTGACCCAGTAACTAAAGCCAAGGAAGTTTGAGCTACAAAAACTATCTCATCTAATCCTTCAACAGCATATTGACGAAGAATTAAAGCAAAAATAACACTCTGAATAGATCCCCATCCCAAAGCCACATATCGAGTAATCTGAGCAATTTTCCTCCGACCTGCTTCTCCCTCATTCTTCTGAAGATCTTCTAATTGAGGAAGAGATGCTGTAAGCAATTGCAGAATAATGGAAGCATTAATAAATGGAAGAATTCCAAGAGCGAAAATACCTAAAGTAGAAATTCCACCGCCTGTAAAAATATCCAAAAAACCGATGAGCTGGCCTCCTTGTTGAAGAAAGCTTTGAAAAGCAACTCTATCTATACCTGGCATAGGGATATAGATACCCAATCGAATCAACAAAAGTAGTCCCAAAGTCGTTAGGACCCTGCCTCGGAGTTCAGGGTTACGAACCAACTGAGTTATAACTTCAGCAGCGCTGGGGTTACGTCCCCTACTAAGAAGCATGAGAAGAGAAAACTAACGGTATAGGAATTAACCTATCAAGATAATAAAAGAAAAACTAAATCAATCGCGAACAAAAGACCTTGAAGAAAAAATATCTTCTTCTAATCTAAGATTTCGCAGGTTCCACCTGCTTCCTCGATTTTGGTCCGGGCTTTAGCTGTAAAAGCAGCAGCTTGAACTTTTAGCTTTACTGTTAAATCACCATTTCCTAAAATCTTTAATGGATCCTTAGGAGTGGTTACCAGACCAAGTTTAACCAAAGAGTCCATGTTTACTGTGCTATCAGGCTTCAGGCTGTTTAATTTGGATACATTAATCACTGTAAAAGACTTGGAATTAATTGTAGTGAAGTGCTTGAGTTTAGGGACTCTTCTATAAAGAGGCATCTGCCCACCTTCAAATCCAGGACGGGTTGGGCGGCCTGAACGAGACTTCTGGCCCCTCATACCAAAACCACAACTTGCACCCTGGCCTGCAGCAATTCCTCTACCCTTTCGAAGCTTCCGACGCCTCGAACCGGAATTTGACTTAAGTGTGTTCAATTGAAGAGTCATAGTAATCAAGAATAAATTTGTTCGAGAGAAATCCCTCTTTCTTTTGCCGTCTCCTTATGTGTTCGCAATCCAGCCAAAGCAACCATTGCTGCCCTGGCATTGTTTAAAGGTGTTTTACTTCCTAATCGCTTTGCTAAGACATTCTTAATTCCTGCCAATTCTAAGACAGTTCGGATAGATCCACCCGCTATTACTCCTGTACCAGGAGCTGCTGGTCGAATAAGGACACTTGCAGCGCCATCACGCCCATTAGAAAGAGTTGGAATTGAACTATGGCGAGTTAAAGGCACTCTAACTAAATGCTTCTTCCCATCAGCTACTCCCTTACGAACAGCTCCAATTACATCTCCTGCCTTACCAACACCAACACCAACTTGTCCTTTCTCATTGCCAAC
>QCFC01000024.1 GCA_003278465.1 Prochlorococcus sp. AG-363-B04 | reverse complement strand
AGTAAGTCCCAAACCACTTAAAGAGATCAAACCATTACCTCTTTATCATGCAGACTATCCAGTCCCAGGGAAGCAAGTTGTTGCTCTTGGCTCCCCTGATGGGCTAGCAGGTACCGTTAAAAAGGAAATGTTAGTGCAATCAGGTATCCAAGTGGTCAATTAGAAGGAGTGGCTCCCAACTATGTAACTTTGATTAAAACCGAAGCTTCTATTAGTCCAAGCAATAGTGGAGGACATTTGGTAAACAAAAAGGTGAAGTAGTTGGTATAAATACATTTAATGTTACCTTAGGAGCGAGTGGGCAAAACTTAAATTTTGCAATTCTATAGTTGACGTAATTGAGAGCAATTGAGGCTCAACGACCAGAAAACAAAAAAGAAGATGGCTGGTTCAAATTTTTCGAAAAAGAAAAGAACAGATGCGGCAATAACTTATAAGAGGTAGAATATTCAGGCAATTACAAATTCATTCCTAGAAGCTTCGCAAAAATATAAAAACAACTAAAAAGTTATCAACCCTCTATTCCCCATGAAGAACCTTTTCCTTATAGCTGGACTAGTTTTTGCCCTTGCTAGCACAAGCTGTGAGAGAAAATCGACAAGAAATTCAATATTAGAAACTGAAACTATAGGTGGCCCAACAAAATCATATAAGCTTCTACATCATGAGATAATCAGCCAAGAAAAAGAGAAGAAAATACTTTTATATCTATTCATTAATAGCAATGAAGAAATGGATCATATAAAAATTAATTTCCCTAAATATATTTCTACAAATTTAGATTACAAAGACATAAAGCTTTGTGCCTTTGATAAAATTCCGAAAGGATCTATTCCTGCTTGCAAAAAAGAACTTTCCAGCACAATAAAAATGAATAATCTTGATTTAGAATTAACCCCCAACGAAACTCTTATTTCGAAAGTTAATTATCTACTAATAATCAAGATAAGCGATCAAAATATGAAGGGGGTGTATCAAATTAATTTACTATCAGGTAGCCTCAAGGAAGACGCCGAAGGCAAATACCTAGGTAGCTGGAGAGTAAAGATTTAAAGCCAAGAAAATATTTCATAAGCAAATCTATATATAATTAGCCTTTAAGATTTTATCCTAAGCGTAGGATTTATGCCTATCTCTTCGAATCTAATAACAGATAATAGAAGTATCTCGCACACTACAGCTGCACTTGCCGGTGGAGAAACTCTTTTCTATTATATCCATGATGAGTTTAATTCTTCAATAGTTGTTGGTGATGGATATGCTACTAGTTGGGCTCACTTGTCTTGGGAAGAAAGCTATATAGAAGATGTTTTCAACTCAATTGATGCTCACATTGATATTGACTTTGAAAGGAAATATAGTTATGCGACAACAGACATAGATATCTATCAAATTAGTAGTCATACTGATTGGTCATCAGGAATTGTTGGTGAAGCCTGGAATTATGGAATTGGAGCAAGCTCTTGGTGGGAAGTTGCATGGAATGGATTTAATACTTCTGGTTGGGAATTTGATAGAAACACCATCATTCATGAAATTGGACATACTCTTGGTTTAAGACATCCAAATGGAAATGGATGGAACCCTGCGTATGACTCTGACGATACAGTTATGTCTTATAACGAAGGAAATAATGGATGGTCAATCGAATGGACTGAATCAGATATAAATGCACTAATAAGTATTTGGGGTGCGGAAGATGATCCAATCCTCTCAACTGGCACTTGGAGAAGTGAAAAGAGTAACGGTGCCGCTGGCAATGATACTATTTATGGAGGTGGCGGTAACGATACGGTTCAAGGGGGTGAAGGTAATGATTATTTAGTAGGAGGAACAGTTCAAATTGAATCTTCTCATTATGATTATACGGAAGAAGATAGCTTGATTGGTGGTGCTGGCGATGACACTATTTACGGAGGTAATGGCAACGACAGAATTGAAGGTGGTGCCGGTAATGATTATTTAATAGGTGGTAAATGGGCTTATGCCGATGATATTTATGGAGAAGACGGCGATGATTTTTTAGGTGGAGGTGGTGGTCCAGATTCCATCTATGGAAATGCAGGCATTGATGAAATACGTGCTGGTCATGGCAAGGATTATTTAGATGGTGGGGCTGGTGGTGACACTCTTTATGGAGGAGGAGGAGGAAACACGTTTGCTTCAGAACAAGACGGTGCCGTCGACAACCTTTATGTGATGAGTGATTTCCGGGGGCATGGTTATGAATGGGGCAGAAATCACGCCGGCGTCAATGCTGATGCCATTACTGAATTAGATAGCGACGATCGCATCACCATCCTTGGCACGACAGATGAGAACCTCACTTTTACCAATGTGGCTGCTGGGACGCACAACCAATCAAAAGCAGGAATTGGCATCTTTGATGGTGGAACCTTAGAAGCGATTTATTTAGGGACCAACCTCTCCATGACTCAACTCGATGCCATAACCGGCACGGATTCATCCAGATTCTGGTAATTCTCACCGCAATTGCCATTAATTAAGCAATTAGAGCAAGCCTCATGAAGACAAACGGTGATGTCGCTCCCAGACGGTGAAGCCTGCCAAGCAGAAACTGAGCCACACATAACCGACCGCTGAACCCGCGAGAATGTCGCTTGGCCAGTGGGCTCTGACATAGAGGGTACTCAACCAGACCAGAGCAACCCAGAGACTGGAGATCACAAACAACGGCCGGCGCAGTCTGGGATAGCGAGCAGCCAGAAGTGTACAACTCATGAAATAAAAGACAACCGATCCGGCCGCATGGCCGCTAGGGAAGCTAGGACCACCGAGTGCCAAAAGTTTCTCGTCCGGACGATGACGATCAAACCAGGGTTTCAAAATTCCGTCGACAATCACCAGGATTCCAGCAGTACCAAATGCCAAACAAATAAAGTCTGCCCAGAAGCGCTTCAAGGACATAAAAGACAAAACAGCAAGCACTAACACCGCGGTTACGTGCATTCCACTCAGTTGGTAAATAATCAACAGCACTACCCCCAAGCCATAGGGGATTTGATCACGCAAACCGTCTAGCAGCTGACTATCAAGTGAATAGACATCGGCAGTGTTGCTAAAAGGACTTGGTCCAACACAAGCCGACAAGATGAAAAGCACCACTGCAAAAGTGAGCCTCGGTAGTCCCACAGCCTTAAACCACTCACGAACCGCACCAGTCATGGAATGGCGCATCATTGAAACTTAATTATTAAGTCTGCACAAGCTGAACCCATACAGCAACTTTTCAGAAGGTAACTCTTGATAATTCCAAATAGCTGAATAAAGAACCCCCTACACCAAAAGTGTTGCATTGAGCCACCGGGTGAACTAAGCAGACAGCTGATAGACAAATCAATCTTGTGAAGACTTTCGATGGCCTAACCATAGGAAATCTCATCCACAAGTCAGTATCCGAAATTCCTCATTATGGTTTGATTTTGCTGGTTATATAAAATCAAGAAAACAACCTGTTCCAATTAAAGGTATTCAACAAGCAAAATAGTACTTTCAAATCAGACAAGGTTTTTACAAATAGAAATTCAACTAAGATTAATTTCCGTTATCTAGATTCCTATTCCATCCATTCTCTATGCCATTGACGATCATCAAGCCAAAGAATGACTGGACTGACCTAGCCCAGCGAGAATTTCCCAATAATTTTAAGCAAAATCCAATGTAAAAGTCTGTGATCATTGGTTTCTATATCCTCCATTGATTAAATCTAAACGCCAAAGGTAATTATCTTCTGATTCACCTGGCATATGGCTTGGAAAAGCAAATAAAGAAATCAAGAACATTCCTATCCAAACAATCAAATCCACGCAATTTGTGCTTTGACGTTGCAATCCACAAATCTCAACTACAAACAATATCACTTAATAGACAGCCATTAGATAACCAAGGGTATATTAATGATTAGCAGATGAACTCAACCTTGGTCAAAGCAAAATTAGAAACAAATCCAGCTACGGCGATACGGATACTTGCTGGAATCACCTTTTCTCTCGTTATCATAAACATCATTATCCAATTTGCGATATATTCCTTTGGATTAAAAAAAGAATGGTTTTTATTATTTAATATGGACAAAGAGGTTAACCTACCTACCTTATTTTCATGCGCACTTCTTCTAATCTGCGCCTCATTAATTTCTCTTATAAAAAGAAAATCTAAGAGGATAAATATTACAAATCAAAGAAAATGGAATGTATTAAAATGGATTTTCATATTCCTAACATTAGACGAAGGGTTACAAATTCACGAATTATTTATCATCCCAAGCATAAAGCCTATAATGCCTCCAATATTGACTGTTATATGGGTAATTCCTTATGGAATTTTTTCTATATTCTCAATAATATACTTCATGCCACTAATAACTAGTTTACCAAGGAAACTAAAGCATATGACTTTATTTTCAGGGATGATCTATCTCATAGGAGTATTAGGCTTTGAAATGATTGGGAGCTTTCTAGTTCGAACAGGGGACATAAAACTGCACGGAATATCCTATGGCCTAATTTCTACATTAGAAGAAACCCTGGAAATGATTGGATTAATACTCTTTATTTATACTCTAATGATATATATTTTTGATCACCAAAAACAAAAGCTAAAAATAATTTTTCACTTATCCAAATCTGAAAAAGTTATAACGCGTAGCAACTATCAATGAAGGTAAAAATATTTTCAGATTTCCGAACCAGGGCTAAAGGAGACATTAAGCCCTAGCCTCGAGGACCTGATTAGAGAAGGGAATGTACAGCCCAGCAACCTTTAATCCTAAAAACTACACGGACACTTCAAGATATCTCATAAATCTCATAAGCCAGATACTTCAGAAGAGCGGAGCCTCTCAAGGCTGCCTAAATAAACCAAATTTTTAACTTCATTTGTGCTGCTATAGCTATCAAGAGCTAGAAAGGAAGTTGAACTAGCACAAAAGTGCCAGGCCTTCAAAAAAAATTGAACATTGGAAAATTCTAAAGGCAATTACCAAAATTCTCCAAGGGAAAGCACCCGAGCAATTCATCACGGGAAAAGTTTCGCTGACGAGACTGGAACAGTAATGCCTCCTATATTCCCCAGTTCAACTTTCAGACATGGCAACCCGGAAGGTTTCGATTACACCCGATCTGGAAATCCAAACTTTCGCATCCTGGAGTCAGTACTCGCTTCAGTTGAATGCTGCAAATATGCAACTGTTTTTGCTTCAGGTGTCAGCGCAATCACTGCAATAGTCTCTACTCTCAAATCTGGTGATCTTGTTCTCTGCGAAGAAAATCTCTATGGCTGTACTGTAAGGTTATTTGATCTGGTTTTTAGAAAATTTGGGATTAAAACAAAATGGCTAGACTTCACCAATAAGAATATTCATAACCTGATTGTTAATTGTAATCCAACGATGATATGGCTAGAAAGTCCAACTAATCCACTTCTCAAAATAATTGATCTACAGGCAATTTGTTCAACTGCCAAAACAATAGACATTCCCGTAGTAGTAGATAACACCTTCGCTACAGCCCTAATCCAACAACCACTCAAACTAGGTGCAACACTTTCCCTAACCAGTACTACTAAATACATAAACGGCCATTCAGATGCACTTGGGGGGGCCATATGCACCTCAGATCCTGAATGGCATCAGCGTATGAAATTTGCACAAAAAGCTCTTGGACTTCACCCCTCTCCCTTTGATTGCTGGCTTATAACTCGAGGGATCAAAACACTGCCACTTCGGCTTGATCGACAAACTTCTAATGCCCAGTCTTTAGCAAATTTTCTTTCAAGTCACCCCCAAGTGCGATGGGTTAGATATCCATTCAGAACAGACCATCCACAACATTCGCTGGCAAAAAAACAAATGGAATCTGGTGGAGCGATAATAACTACAAGTATTATTGGCAACCAAAGTGAGATATACAAAGTTTGTAAAAGCCTCAAATATTTCACCATGGCCGAAAGCCTTGGTGGGATAGAAAGTCTGGTATGCCATCCCGCGACAATGACTCACTCTTCAATAGATCAACACACAAGAGAAAGCCTTGGTATTGATGATGGGCTTGTCAGATTTTCAGTTGGCTGTGAAGACTTAGCAGATTTAACCGAAGACCTCAAAACCGCACTAGACCAGCTCCTGTGAGCAAACGAGACCTACTACTACAACCTTGCTGGAGAGCCGAAGATCTTGGTCAACCCCTCCCAGGAACCCCTCATGCAGTATCTGTAGCACTTCCAAGGTGGGAAGACGTTATTGCCTATGAGGAAAAAGACCCAGCCTGCATTGAAACCTTACAAGCTATTTATCCAAGATTCGGACTAAACCCACTAGTAGCAAGAGTTGCCGCAAAAGCTTTGAGTTCTTATGGGGCGCCAACCACAAGTAGTGCCTGGCCCTATCCAAATCATGCAACTGCTAAGCGTGCAAAGCAACACTGTGATTTCAATTTTCCTAATGAAAAAACATCCATTCTTGAGATATCAGGACTTGCATGCCTTATCGCAAGCATAGAAGCTACACCTGCAGCTAAAGCATTCTGGCAACACACAGGATTAGGAGCTTCTTCACGTCAAGCGGCAATTGCCCTAAACGAAGAAAGTGCAATATCTATAAAAGCTGGAGAGCGTGCTAGCACAACCCTTCGTATTAGGTTAGGAAAAATTTACGGATGCAGTCCAGATTCAATCCAACTTCATCCCTCAGGGATGGCGGCTCTTAATTCAGCAATTGAAGCCATTAGTAATCTACATCCCAGTAGGCCAACTCTTCAAATTGGCTTCCCTTACGTAGACGTATTAAAACTCCCTCAGGTTATTCACAAAGGAGGAGACCTACTCCTTCAAACCGATCCTAAACTATTAAAAGAAGAATTAAAGCACAGGAAACCAGCAGCCTTAATCGTTGAACTGCCTAGTAATCCAATGCTTCAATGCATTGACTTGCCAACTATTTCAAAATTAGCTCATGCAAATGATATTCCTGTAATAGCTGATGACACAATTGGTTCAGCCATAAATATTGATTGTCTTCCATATGCTGATCTTGTATTTAGCTCTCTTACCAAAAGCTTTGCAGGGCGAGGTGACATTATGGCAGGTTCACTTGTTGTAAGTCCATATTCTCGATGGAAAGAATTCCTGAAAGAAAAAACATCAAGACCTCTGTCTCTATTATCTGATCCAGATGCTGTCGCATTAGAAGAAGCCAGTAGAGACGTTGTAGAAAGGATGCCTAAGTTAAATGCTGCATGCAGCTTCCTTGCATCAAAACTTGCGAAACACAATTCAGTTGCCAAAGTTTTACATCCAGACAAATGTGCAAACTTTCAAACTTTAATGAGACCAGGAGCAGGTTATGGGTGCCTACTTTCAATAGAGTTGGTAGATGGAATAAATAAAGCCAAAAACTTTTATAATGCCTTAAAAGTTTCTAAAGGACCAAGTCTTGGAACAAATTTCACTCTGGTTTGTCCTTATGTACTCTTAGCCCATTACAAAGAACTGAATTGGGCCGGAGCCTGTGGAATTCCATCACATCTTTTAAGAATCTCTGTAGGGCTTGAAGACCCTGATGATCTATGGAAAAGATTTCAAGAAGCTCTAGATAACATCTAGATATTTAACAAAATTAGATTTCTTAGTTATCACATCAACTCAGCATCGTGCAGAGGAAGCAAATTTCAGCTAATGATTAGTTTAATTCAAATTACAACATGTCCAGAGTTTTTGACGACAACAGTCTTGCCATTGGCAATACCCCTCTTGTGAAGCTCCATTCCGTCACAAAGAATGCCAAAGCAACAGTTTTAGCAAAAATCGAAGGTCGCAATCCTGCTTACAGCGTGAAATGCAGGATTGGGGCAAACATGATTTGGGATGCTGAAAAACGAGGAGTCCTTGACAAAACCAAAACCATCGTTGAACCCACCTCAGGGAATACAGGAATTGCGCTAGCTTTTACTGCCGCAGCAAAAGGCTACAAATTAATCCTAACCATGCCTGAATCTATGTCGCTAGAGCGGCGAAGAGTTATGGCTGTACTAGGAGCAGAAATTATTCTCACAGAAGCCGCTAAAGGCATGCCTGGAGCAATTTCCAAGGCAAAAGAAATCGCTGATAATGATCCAGAGAACTATTTCATGCCTGGACAATTTGAGAATCCAGCCAATCCCGAAATTCACTTCAAAACAACTGGTCCAGAAATTTGGGATGACTGCGATGGCTCTATAGACGTTCTTGTTGCTGGTGTAGGAACAGGTGGAACAATCACTGGAGTATCTAGATATATCAAAAATGAGAAAGGCAAGCCCATCCTCTCAGTAGCAGTCGAGCCCTCTCATAGCCCAGTTATTACACAGACACTCAATGGAGAAGAGGTTAAACCTGGTCCACACAAAATCCAAGGAATTGGTGCTGGATTTATTCCTAAGAACCTCGACCTTGCCATCGTAGACAAAGTTGAACAAGTTACTAATGACGAATCTGTATCTATGGCTCTCCGATTAGCCCAAGAAGAAGGCATCCTTGGTGGAATTTCTTGTGGGGCAGCGGCAACAGCAGCAATCAGAATGGCAGAGCAAGATGAATTTGCTGGAAAGACAATTGTGGTTGTACTTCCTGATATGGCAGAAAGATATCTCTCATCAATAATGTTTGAAAGTGTCCCAACTGGAATTATTCAATCACCATCAGAATGAGGCCTCGCCATTGGTAAAACTACCTCTGGAGGAATCCACATAGCATCGCCGTATGAGAAAAATCGATATTGGCGCTCGATAGCTTCTGCATAAAGCGCCAATAATCTTTGTCTACCAATTAAGGCACTCACTAACAAAAGTAGTGAACTTTTGGGTAAGTGGAAATTAGTTAGAAGTCCTTCAACAACGCCAAAGCGGTAACCTGGTTTTATAACAAGATCAACTTTCCCTTTCATCGGCTTTAAGAAACAACCTCCATTCAAATAAGCACTTTCAATAGCCCTAACACTTGTAGTCCCAACTGCAATTACACGCCCACCTTTTAATTTGCAATCCTTTACGGCCTGCACAACTTCTTCTCCAACTTCAGCCCATTCACTATGAAGTTGTAAGTGCTTTAGATCTTCATTTTCTAAAGGTCGAAAAGTCCCTAAACCAACATGGAGAGTAATTCTTCCAATACGAATTCCACGAAAGATGAATTCATTTAATAATTCATTAGTCAAATGCAAACCAGCAGTTGGAGCTGCGACCGCTCCTGGCTGCGATGCATAACAAGTTTGGTATCTCTCATCATCACTTTTATCATGACTTTCTATATAAGGTGGTAATGGAACTTCTCCATATCTCTCCAAAAGCCCCTCTATGCTTTTAGCATCTTCACAATAAGAAGGGAACTTGACGACTCTTCCTCCACTAGATGAGTCAATAGAAACAACTTGTAAGTCAATAGTTTTTTGACCATTAGCCTCTAGCCACAAATGATCTCCTTGACGCATCCGCTTGGCGGGTCGTCCCAAGCACAACCAACAACTATTCCCACGTGGCTCAAGCAACAAAAGCTCCGCACGCCCTCCTCCTGAAAAACGGACCTTCAATCTTGCCTTAAGAACTCTAGTATCATTGAGAATTAATAAGTCACCAGGAATAAGCTGATTAAGTAAATTTCTTACATAAGCATGCTTAGATGATCGCGGTTCTTTAGAAGTACCCCGAACTATTAGAAGTTTTGCTGAATCCCTTGGCTCAGCAGGGAATTGAGCAATTCGCCTTGGATCAAGCGAATAATCATATGAACTAAGTAAAGTGTCCCTTAGATCCAAAATGAGATAGTAAGAAGTTATCTATTCCTACTCTTAGGTAAAAGTAGGAATTCAAAAAAATCTAGTATTTAAATACCCAAGTTCTCTGGGCGATTCTCTATTAGGTCTGCAAGATCTTTAAGAAAAGCAGCACCATCTGCTCCATATATGACTCTATGGTCGGCCGTCAGATTTACCTGCATTTGTCGTCTAACAGCAATCGTTCCATCCTTCCCTGCAACCACAGTTGGGCTAGATGCGGCTACTGCAAGAATCGATCCTGTCCCTGGTGGAAGAATCGCATCAAAACGATCTACTCCAAACATACCTAAATTCGAGAGGGTAAAGGTACCTGTGCTGTACTCCTCAGGTTTCAATTGCTTACTGCGAGATCGCTTAACAAGATCTGACCATTGTCGAGACAGTTCGAATAAATCTGTCTGATCGGCATTTTGCAAAACAGGAGTAATAAGCCCTCCATCTGGCATTGCAACTGCCACTGCAACATTCACCTGAGATGGATATGACATTCCCTCTCTACTACATGCAGCATTAACTTGCGGATGTCGAGCAAGAGTAATGCCAACAGCCTTGGCTAACAAAGCAGTCATAGTAACCCCACTAGGCTTAACTTCCTTATAAAAACAATCAAGCTTATCAGTAATAATTTTGTACCCAACACGGAAACATGGAACTTCCAAACTTGCTTCCATATTGCGATTTACAGCTTGTTGAAGAGTATTAAAAGCTATTGTTTCTCCTGGAGACCCAAAACTCTGACCAACCAAAGAAGAAGAATCATTAGAGCTTTCTTTGGAACTGGAACCCAAAGACGCGGGACTACTTTTTATTGAAGCTGGTGCATTACTTTCAGCAACCCAAGGCACAGTAATGGGCTGACCCTGCGCACGAAGAACATCTTCGGCTTGAATGCGTCCATGAGGGCCACTTCCTCTAACTGTTGCTAGATCAACACCCATTTGCGAAGCAAGCTTCTTCGCTTTGGGAGATGCAACTACACGACCATTGTTAATTATCTGCTGTTTTGCAACTTCTTGAGATTGGCTTTTAACTTCTAATTCAGGGGTTGAGTCAATAGACAAGTTTTGCTGAGTTGATACTTCCTTAGAATCCTTCTGTGGCCGTACTTCATCAGAAGAAGGTTTGGGGTGCTGAATTTGAGGAGAAAGCACAGATTGATTCTGAGCCTGGACAGCATCAATCTCAGCTTCGCTTTCAACAACCAAGCCAATCGTCTCTCCTACTGGTGCACTACTTCCCGCAGGCATTAACACCGCAGCAAGATAACCCTCTTGAAAAGACTCCACGTCCATATCTGCCTTGTCTGATTCAACAACCAAAACCGACTCCCCCCTTGCGACCTTGTCACCTGGTTTCTTTAGCCATTCCACAATCTTGCCCTCCGTCATCGTCGAGCTAAGGGCAGGCATAAAAATGTCGTGGGTGGCCATAATTGGTTACAAGTCTTCTTTCTGAGGATGGTTCCCAACCTGTTCAACCTTCGGGAGAATGTCGAGGCTGGAATCACCCAATGTTAGTTCGATGAGTTGCAAGACAAAAAGAAATGGTCACAAAGAACCGACAAAAGGGAAATTATTCCTCACTAATCTTCCCTACAGTCTCATTAAGTAGAACCAAATCAACTAACTGATCTTTTCTTAATCTAGAAAGCTTATCCGACCCTTTCAAAAGAGATCTGAGTTCATTATTTTTCATTTGCATTAACGAAGCCTTTCTTTCATTGATTATTAATGTATTAATCAACTCAGGATTAGAAAGAATTAAATCAACTAGAGTTTCTTTATTCAAAGATGAGATTATCTCGCCTTCTTCAAGAAGGTTCCTGATCTCTTGTTCTTCTTTAGCGTCAAGGTATTTCCTAGCAAGATCAACCTGATTCTTATGATAAAGTTTTTTTCTGGACTTTCCCTTTGATAATCCAATTAAATCAGAAGCTTGAATAATCACATCAAACAAAATAATTGTTGCCAAAATAAAGTGACGGATAACATCATCCACGCCTTTGGCTAATCGCAAATTATTTCTAGGCATAACCTATCAACACGTATAACATAGCCCAAATATACCTATAAAGACAAAGTCAAGCTCACAATCTCATTCCTATTAATTAGATTTTAAGGAGAAAGCGAATGTTGAAGGTTACACAAGCCCTGAGGGATCCCTTAAGACAACTACCTTTAAACCATTACAAGAAAAACGTATCTAGACGCTTGAACTCATAAATAGCAGACTCCTCTTACAATTCCTTATATCAAATCACTCTTATATCTGAAGAAAGATTTACCATCCAAACTCTTTTACTGCAAAGATCTCAATCTAATCCCATCCCCATAAAAAAAGAAATTCCTACTTAACATTTAAAGAGGGAAAGAAGAGGCTCAATGTGCAATACTCTATACAAAGTTTAAGCATTAAATCTATTAAACAGTCTCATGTATTTCCGCTAATTGCGTTTAGATACTTAATCTTGTTGAATCTTCTGAACAACACCATCCTTTACCAATACAGAAACTTGCATCATCTTAATAAGGTCATCTCCAACCCTTAAATCGCAAAAGCTATCAATCTGGCCTTGTTCCACAATCTGATCCATTTCAAGATCACGAACCTGAGCCTGTTGTTGAAGAAGATTTCTCTTTTGTTCTTCCAGTTCAGCCCTCTTAGCAGCCACCTGCTTTTGCACCTGCATTACTTGTTCTTGGACTCGCGGATCCAAAGGATTAGCGCTCTGACTGCGAACCTCCTCAACCACTTGCTGACCTTCAGCCTCTAACTGCGCTAGCTGTTGATCTGTCGTTGAGATTGCATTACTAATCTCCCGTTCAGCTTCCTCCTTCCAAGAAGGAGTAACTACTGCACGAATAGTGATAGAACGTTTGATCGACAAAGTGGAATCGTCAGACATGGGAAGGATAAATACAGATCAAGAGTCTCAGGTTCACGCCACGAGGTCAACTAAATAGATTCGGAAATAAAAACATCAACGACCATAGAGAGATCGCAAATGAATCTCATCTCTAACCATTATTTGATCACGTCGTTGTTTCAGAGTCTGAGTTAACAAGCCATTTTCAATTGTAAACGGCTCTACAAACACGACATTCAGCAAACGCTCCTCAGCTCTAGACCCAGATCGATTTGAAAGAAGTCTATTAAGTTCACTTTTTAGAAGTTTCCTTAATTCCAAATCCCCAGGTGAATTCATACAACTTTCATCCACAGTCAAACCTTGCACATGTGCCCAAGATTTAATTTCTTCAAGTCTGGGTACAACTAAAGCCCCTAACTGTCTCTCATCCTGACCTACCAGCATCACCTGTTCTAAAAGAGAGCTGGCAACTAAAGTTTCTTCTAAAGGGCCTGGCTCAATATTTTCACCATTACTAAGAACAATGGTGTCCTTCGCTCGACCGGTCAAAACTAAAGAACCATCGGGCAAAAGCATTCCTAAATCTCCGGTATTGAACCAACCTTCCTTATCCATAACTTTATTAGTTGCTTCTTTATTGCCTAAATAACCCATCATCACTTGTGGTCCTTTTACTAAAACAAGACCTCTCTCAGAAAACATCCTTAATTGTCCCGTTTCCGGATCAACAATTTGAAACTCTGTTTCCGGCAAGGGGGGGCCAGAACTACCTCTTACATTGCGCCAAGGTCTTCTACAACTAACAACTGGACTCGTTTCAGTTAACCCATACCCTACCAACATTTCCAACCCTAATGCCTCAAAGAACAGGTCTACAGCTGGTGCAATAGCTCCACCTCCATTAATAGGGAATAGCAACCTTCCTCCAGATAATTTATCTAATATTTTTGGCCACAAAAACTTTGCGGCTAAAAAATGCAAAGGCCATCTAATTCTACTTTCTAAAAAGGACAGAAACCTTTCAGTAGTATTCACCTTTTCAATCCAAATCCCTCTAGATCTTCTGTAAGACTGTTTGTGTTTCTCACTATTAAAAAGCAAGAGTTTAATAAAAACTTTTTTTGGCCCAGGCATGCTTCGGAGCACCTCGTAAAACCCCGCTTGGATGGCTTCCCAAAGACGTGGGACAGTAGCCATTACAACTGGACGAACTTTTGGAAGATCCCTTTTGAGCTGTTTAATGTTTGTGTAATGCTGAGTGCATCCACATGAAAAAAAATAATATTCAGCACTTCTCTCATAAGAGTGCCAAATTGGTAGAACACTTAAAACTGGGGAGCCTGCAGATGGGTTTGCTACACAAGCAAGAGCCCTAATTTGATGAAGCAAATTAGCGTGGGTTAGAGGAACACCCTTTGGCTCACCAGTAGTTCCCGATGTATATAGGATTGTTGCCAAAGTTGCAGCTCTTGATGAGAAGTCACGGTTGATACTTAAT
>QCFC01000023.1 GCA_003278465.1 Prochlorococcus sp. AG-363-B04 | reverse complement strand
AAGTTTCTTTGTTTTATGAGATTAGTTAGCTTCTTTAAACGTTCGGGCTTCCCTCCATTAAAGACCTCCCAATGAAGATAGATAAATGGGAGACTAAAGCCCTGTTGGGCCTAGAGCCAAGTTAGCCGGCGCCTTGCGGTTATCGGGATTATTTCAAAGTTCTTGGAGTTGAACGTAATGCAAGTAATGATGAAATCAAGCGTGCTTTCAGAAAATTAGCTCGTAAATATCATCCTGATGTGAATCCAGGTGACTTGAGTGCAGAAGCTAAATTTAAAGAGATCAATGAAGCTTATGAAGTTTTATCTGATAAGGATAAGAGAAGTCGATACGAACAGTTTGGGCAGTATTGGAGTCAGGTAGGAGGAAGTAGAGGAAGAGGTGCGACAGGTTCAAGCTTTGATGTCGATTTTGGCAGGTATGGAAACTTTGATGATTTTATAAATGATCTACTTGGTCGTTTTGGTTCTTCTCAAGGGCCGTTCGGAGTTTCTGGTGGAGCTGGATTTCCAAAGGGAGGTTCTGCCCCAACTCGTCCAATTTCACTGGGGTAGAGAGAACCTTGTCAGTAAATGATGAGCGTGTTTTAGTCAAGATTCCGAAGGGAGTTAAACCTGGTTCTCGATTAAGACTTAAAGGGAAAGGTAATTTGCAGCCTGGTATGGGAAGGAGAGGAGATTTATATCTAAATATTCAGGTTATGGCACATCCTATTTGGCGTTTGGATGGTGATCAGTTGAAAGCTGAGTTACCTGTTGCGTTAGATGAATTAGCTTTAGGTTCAACGGTTAATGCAATGACTCCTGATGGAGAGGCAGAGTTAACCATTCCAGCTAGTACTTCTCCTGGACAAACTTTGAGGTTAAAAGGGAAGGGTTGGCCTTTAAGAGATGGTCGTGGAGATTTGTTGCTTACTCTTAAGATTCAAATGCCTTCCAAATGGTCTGAAGAAGAAATGAAATTACTTGAGAAGTTAAAGAAAGTTCGTTCTCAGGATCCTAGAACTACATGGTTAAAATCAGCTCGACTTTAAAGCGGATATACCATTAACACCTTATCTCTAATTAGATGGATCTTACTTATCGCCCTCGCCGTCTGCGCCGTTCAACTTCTCTTCGTTCAATGGTTCGAGAGACGAGTCTTAAAGCAGAAGACTTTATATATCCATTGTTTGTTCATGAAGGGAGTGCGGTTGAACCTATTGGGGCAATGCCTGGGGCAAATCGATGGAATCTTGATTCTTTAATAGGCGAGGTTCAGAGAGCTTGGCAACTCGGCATACGTTGTGTAGTCCTTTTCCCTAAGGTTCAGGAGAAACTGAAAACTGAGAATGGTGAAGAGTGCTTTAACGAGAATGGATTAATTCCAAGAGCAATCAGTCTTCTGAAGAAAGAAATTCCTGAAATGACTGTGATGACTGATGTCGCTCTAGATCCTTATTCGTGTGATGGTCATGATGGAATTGTTAGTGCTGAGGGAGTAGTTCTTAATGATGAAACTATTACTCAGCTATGTCGCCAGGCAGTTGTACAAGCTCAATCAGGCGCCGATTTGATTGGACCTAGTGACATGATGGATGGACGAGTTGGGGCCATTAGAGAAGCATTGGATGATGAGGGATTTGAGCATGTTGGGATTATTAGTTATACCGCTAAATATTCTTCTGCTTATTACGGACCTTTTAGAGAAGCATTGGATTCAGCTCCTCGAGCCGCAGGGGTTAAGCCAATCCCCAAGGATAAAAGTACCTATCAGATGGATCCGGCTAATGCTCGTGAAGCAATTACTGAAGCACAGCTTGATGAGCAGGAAGGGGCTGACATTCTTATGGTAAAACCAGGCTTAGCTTATCTAGATATTATTTATAGATTAAGGGAAGAATCTGCTTTACCTATAGCCGCATACAATGTTAGTGGAGAATATTCAATGGTAAAGGCAGCTGCAGAAAGGGGATGGGTTGATGAGAGATCAGTAGTACTTGAGACTTTATTGAGTTTTAAACGAGCAGGTGCTGATTTGATCCTTACTTATCATGCCTGTGATGCTGCACATTGGTTGCTCAAAGGATGATTCCTTACTTTCTATGAACTTCTAATAACTTGCATTAGATGATTTTAGTTATTTTAAATGATATCTGATAAGGAAACATGCTATATCTGCTAAATTAATTTCCATGATTAGTGTCAAAAGACTTGGACATATAGCAATTCGTGTCAAGGATATGACTCGAGCAAAGTCCTTTTATTTGAGTTTAGGGATGATTTTGGTTTGGGAGGCTGAAGATTGGTGTTATTTAGAAGCAGGTCCTGGAAGAGATGGGCTTGCATTGCTAGGACCTAAATATAGAGATGCAGGCCCTCACTTTGCTTTTCATTTTGTTGACCGTGAAGAAGTTGATGAAATTCATAAGCAGTTAAAGGAATCTGGGATACAAGTTGGTGAGGTACATGACCATAGAGATGGAACAGCTTCTTTTTATCTCAAAGATTCTGAAGGTAATTGGTTGGAAATGCTTTATGAACCATCTGGGGGGATTCCGACTAATCGACTTAGTGGAAACTGAACTAGCTTAACTATTAACTCATTAGATGAATCTTTATAAGGATTTGATTATTAAAGAAACATTGGAACTTCTTGAATGGCCTAGATTTTGTTTGCATGTCTCTAAATTCTCAAGTACTCCTCAAGGAAGGCGTTATGCTAAGGCTTTACCATTACCAGACAAAATAGAAATTAGTCGTTTAAGACTAAAGGAAACAGAGGAAATTCGTGATTTAGATTGTTTAATTGAAGGGGGAGTTAGTTTTCAAGGGGTTCATGATATTGGCAATATTGTTAGTAGATGCTCTAAAGGTGGTATTGCTTCTGCAGAGGAGTTATTAGCTATTGCTGAAACACTTTCATCAGCAAGACGTCTTCGCCGCCAACTATATGACCCAGAAATTCGTCCCGTAATAAGTTCTCACCTTAAAGAAATTTCAACACTGCCAGATCTTGAGAAATTACTTAAATATGGATTAGAGGAGAGTGGAAGAATTGCTGATAGAGCGAGTAAGAATTTGACTAATCTGCGCCTTCAATTGAGAACTCTTCGTACACAACGTAATGATGTATTGCAGGAGCTTCTTAGGCGTTATAACTCAATACTTCATGAGAATGTAATAGCGGAGAGGTTCGGAAGACCTGTACTTGCTGTGAAAGCCGGTTCTGCGAGTTATCTCCAAGGAATTGTGCATGACACCTCCGCTTCAGGTAGTACGACATTTGTTGAACCACATTCTGTGGTTGTTTTGGGTAATCGAATTGTTGAAATGGATTCAAAAATTAATACTGAGAAGCAACGTTTGCTTAAGAGTTGGAGTTCTGTAGTTGGGAAAAATTCAGATGTAATTGATCAATTGTGTGCGGCTATGTTAATGATAGATGTTGCACTGTCAAGAGCTCGATATTGCAATTGGCTTGGTGGAGTCGCTCCTAATCTTTTAGAGGATAAAAATGCACCCTTTGTTTTTGAGAAATTGCGACATCCTTTGTTGCTTTGGCAAGAAAAGTTCGAGCATGGGGACCCAGTTGTTCCTCTGAACATTGAAGTTTCATCCTCCATAAAAGTTGTTGCGATTACTGGGCCTAATACTGGTGGAAAAACTGTAACTCTGAAGAGTATTGGATTGGTTACATTGATGGCAAAGGCTGGTTTTTTACTTCCATGTTCTGGTACTCCTTCTTTGCCATGGTGTAGCAATATTTTTGCGGATATTGGTGATGAACAGTCTTTAGAGCAAAATCTTTCTACTTTTAGTGGACATGTGAAAAGGATAGGGAGAATTCTTGAGGCTTTATCTGTTATTTCAGGACCTGTATTGATTCTTTTGGATGAAGTTGGGGCAGGAACAGATCCAAGTGAAGGTACTGCTCTGGCTAAGGCTCTTTTATTGGTCTTAGCAGATAGAGCACGTTTAACTATCGCAACAACACATTTCGGAGAACTAAAGGCTTTGAAATATAGAGATTCACGATTCGAAAATGCTTCTGTTGCCTTTAATAGTGAGACCATGTCACCCACTTATTTCTTGCAGTGGGGTATTCCAGGCAGAAGTAATGCAATTGCTATAGCTCAACGCTTAGGTCTTGATCTTCAGGTGATTGATATTGCAAAAGGTTTTATGAGTCCAAAAGGGGAAGGAGAAGTTAACTCAATTATTAGTGGTCTTGAAGAACAACGGAGACGCCAACAATCTGCAGCAGAGGAAGCTGCTGTACTTCTGGCTAAAGCAGAATTACTTCATGATGAGTTGTTAAGTGGATGGGAAAAGCAACGACAGAAATCTGCTGAGATTCAGCAAAAAGGACGTTTTCAACTTGAAGCTTCAATTCGTGAGGGCCAAAAAGAGGTGCGCGATTTGATACGCAGATTGCGTCAAGAAGGCGCAGATGGTGAAACTGCTAGACGTGCAGGCCAGCGTTTAAGAAGAATTGAGGCGATACAGAGTCATCAGAAACATAGGTCGGATCAAAAGGATTGGATTCCAGAGGTTGGAGAAAGAATTAGGGTTATTCCTTTTGGCAAATCCTGTGAAATTCTCTCTATTTCAGAGAATGGAAAGCAACTAACTGTTCGTTGTGGTGTGATGCGTAGCACAGTTGATATTTTTAATGTTGAAGCTCTTGATGGACGAAGAGCAACTGAACTTTCAACAGTAGTTAGAGTTGATTCCGAAAATAAACTTGTTAATAGTCCATCTGTAAGAATGAAAAGCAATACTCTTGATGTAAGAGGTTTAAGGGTTGATGAGGCTGAGATAGTAATTGAGGATTACCTACGTCGAAAAAATGGATCTATTTGGATAATTCATGGAATTGGTACAGGGAAGTTAAAGCAAGGTATTAGGAAGTGGTTGGTTACATTGCCATACGTAGATGATTTTTATGATGCAGATCAGGCTGATGGAGGTTCAGGATGCACCGTAATCAAGTTAATTCAATAAAATATTAGATTGATTTTTAATCATTTATAGACAGCTGATTTTTTGATATATTATCAGTCTCCAAATTTTTACTTCTTTGACGGATAGAAGAATTTAAGACCATGTCAATTAGGATTGTTCTTATGTTATCTTTAGAATTCTAAATTAAAAAAAAGTACATTTATCTTTTTTCCTTTTGGTGATAGCATAAAGTACATTTAGTTTCCCAAATGACTGTCCTATGCCTATCAATAGGTCACGATGCTAATGCTTGTTTATATTCTCATGGAAAAGTTATAAATTATTGCCTAGCAGAAAGGCTTGATGGGATCAAAGGATCTGCAAATATTTATGCATGCATTGATTTTATCTTTTCTAGTACTAGCTTTGAATCTGAAAAAATAGACTTTGTAATTGCTACAGGAACTCAAGGAAGAACATTTCTTTGGTCGCAACCTGCTAAGCTTAGAATATACGCTAATTCATGTCAAACTAGAGGGTATAAAAAAGAAAGTGATTATCAAAAGATATTAGCAACACAGAAATTAGATGATCATTTTTATTTGATGGATCAATATGGCGATGAAGCTATCCAAATAGCCGCACGAGATGATATAGAGATGCATCAGAATCCAAATAAGATTTGTGATGAATTTTTCCCAATGATTTCACCTCCTGAGCCACCTTCTTTGCATCGTTTAAGTCAATTAAATAAAGGAATGGCGATAATGAAATCTGGGAAAGTTTCTGATATTTTTGCTCAACCTGCTGATTGTTATCTTTATAACCGCAATGTTAGTTGTCTTTGGGTAGACCATCATCTATGCCATGTTCTAGGTGCGTTAGGAAGAGGTTTTGGGAATGAAAGTAGTTATTATATGTCTCTAGATGGTGCTACTGGTGCCTATTCAAAGGTCATTTTAGATCCAAGGAATAGCGGCTATATTTGTCAATGGAAAAAAGAGGAGCTTTTATTTCATGACTGGACTTATTTTTGTGGAGGGATCATTTATATGCAGGGAACTAAGCTCCTTGGATTGAAAGAAGGCAAAATAATGGGTCTTTCATCATATATATGTACGATACAACCATATTTAAAAGAAATGATAGATAATCACCTTGAAAAGATTTGGGCTACATTCAAAGACCTAAATACAGTTAAAGATGTAGCTGTTCATTTGAAGGAACATTTTGGTTACGAGTTGAAGAATTTGCACTCAATTAATGCTTTAGCAGAGAAAGCAGAATATTGTGTTGAATTTGATCAGAGGCTTTCTAAGGATATGCCTTCAGCAAATGATTCCGTGAGTGCTTACTTAATTCAATCAATTTATGAGTTTTTATTGTTTAAATTGTTTAGCATCCAGCAATGTGATACTTTCGGTCGGTTAGTGATGTCAGGAGGTTGTGCATTAAATGCAACTGCTAATAGAAAGATTGCTGATAAATATCCTTTTCTATCTATAGAGCTTGATAATGCATGTAATGATGAAGGTAATTCAATAGGATGTGCAGTGTTGTCAGATTACATTAAAACTTCTTTCTTAAGACCACTATCAAATATCAAGAAGTCAGATATCTTTTTCGGCTCATATCCTTCAGTCCCTTTGGTTTTTAATTCGGAAAGTCTAGGCAATGAAGACTTTGATTTTATACCTGATTCAGATAAAGACATAATAGAGATTATAACTAAAGAATTATGTAATGAATTTGTTGGAGTCTCTTTTGTTGGTCGATACGAGTCTGGGCCTAGGGCATTGGGTCATAGATCATTGATAGCTTTATCACATTATAGGGAAGCACATTTTGTTCTTAATCGAATAAAAAGTAGAGAATATTGGCGACCTATTGCTCCAATGGTTAGAGATATAGATTTCACTCGATATTTTTCTGGTATTCAAAACAAGCATATGATTATGACAAATATATGTATTTCAAAAGAAATACCTGCGGTTTCTCATATCGATGAGACTTCAAGAGTTCAAGTTATCTCATGTGAGCATTCTCTTTATAAATTATTATCATATATCTCTAATAATAAAGATTTGCCCCCAGTTATTTGTAATACATCACTAAATGGTAGAAATCAACCCATTTTTAATTCTCTTCAGCAGGTTCTTGGCTTGGCAGAAAAGAATCAAGAAATTACATTTATCATTTTAGATAATGGGCTTTTGATAAGAAAAAGACTATGAAATAATAGAATCAGTGGTAACCTAGATCATTAAGTATATCTGATTATCATCATGATTCTAGAAGAGATTAGAGCTCATATCAAGGATCTAAGTGGATCTCTTTCACCCTTTCTTCCTCAATTGTTTTAGTTGTGGTTTATCCATGTTGATCAAATAAAATGAAATCACGAAATTGTTTTTACCCTGAGGATTTTTTTCATTAGTTAGGTTCACATGCCTTTCAATTCTTAAGACCACCCCTTACATCGCTAGGAGAAATGCAGTTTATAGATCAGGCGCGTGTTCAAGTTAGAGCCGGAAGAGGCGGTGATGGCATTATGGCCTTCAGAAGAGAGAAGTATGTCCCGGCCGGTGGGCCTGCTGGTGGAGATGGTGGTCGTGGTGCAAATGTTGTTTTGATGGCAGATGAAAATCTGCAGACATTGTTGGATTTCAAATATATGAGGGTGTTTTCTGCCCCCGATGGACAAAGGGGTGGGCCTAACAGATGCACGGGTTCATCAGGTAAGGATCTGATTGTGAAAGTTCCTTGTGGAACTGAGATTAGGGATTTAACGACGGGAATTATTTTGGGTGACCTCACTTCTCCTGGTCAAGATTTAGTCGTTGCATTTGGGGGGGCGAGGTGGCCTTGGAAATGCTCATTATTTAAGTAATCGAAATAGGGCACCTGAAAAGTTCACTGAAGGTCGAGATGGGGAGGAGTTCTTCTTGCAATTAGAACTTAAATTATTAGCTGAAGTAGGAATTATTGGCTTACCTAATGCTGGGAAAAGTACTTTAATTGCAACGCTTTCTGCTGCTCGTCCAAAGATTGCAGATTATCCATTCACTACATTAGTGCCAAACCTTGGTGTGGTTAGAAGACCCACTGGAGATGGAACTGTTTTTGCGGATATTCCTGGGCTAATAGCGGGCGCTGCTCAGGGTTCAGGTCTTGGTTATGATTTTTTAAGACATATTGAAAGAACAAAATTGTTAATTCATTTGATTGATGGAGGAGCTATAGATCCTTTAGAGGATTTGTTAGTGGTTGAAAAAGAATTAGTTGCTTATGGAAATGGTTTAGCAGAGAAACCCAGGATTATTGTTATTAATAAACAGGAGTTAATTGAGCCATCAACGCAGAAAGAGATCAAGAACCTTTTAATATGCTCTTCTGGAAAGGATGTAATTATAATTTCTGCTGCTATGGGGTTAGGACTTAATTCTTTGTTGAATAAGGTATGGGATGAGCTAGACATATAAGGTGAGAAAAATCTAAAAAATACTTGTTTTTTCCTATTAATTGGGGATAACTGGTATGAAACTAATTTAGTTATGAATTTCTTCAGTTGTTTTGACGAAAAAGGTCAAGTAATTGCACGCTGTCAGACTGCTCAAGACATTGAGGTGTTACGTCGTATGGGCAGACCTATTGCTGAAGTAAGACCTTTAAGACAAGAAGAATCAGTGGTTTGCTCTCTTACAAGCAGCCCATGTGAATTCAATGAGGATTTCTGAAATTTTTTTGAATTATTTAAAGTTGGTCATTTTTACGCATTGGTAAATAAGAAGCGTAAAAATGACCAATTAGTTCAGTCGTCGTAAACAAGGCACTCTGGTTCATCTGGATTTGCATCACAGAACAATTCCAGAGCATTTGGATCATGCTTGTCATCTGGATGATGTTCCTTATATTCCTCTAGGGAATGAAGTTCTTCTGTTAGATGGCGTACTTTTGCATCATCTCCTTGATCTTTTGCTGATTGGATCTCAGATTGATCCTTCAGGATGTGCTCGTCAATTGTTTTCATGGATCTGGATCTTGACCTGCTAAGGCCTTAGCCGACGGATACAGGATAGGACCCTTAAGGGCTTACGGCATGGTGAGTTCTCACTAGGTTTGCTTTACAACACTATTCCCAAGAAGCTCATTTGATGGATATGAGTTGAAAAGAGGATCAGATTTAAGTTATGGCTTGGATTCAGCACCGACAGGATCATCATTTCATTGCTGAGTAGGGTCGACTTTTTTGGGGATCAATGGATCAGGTGATTTTTCTTATATCCTTGATTAGAGTCAATGCAGTACAGGGATTAGCTTTTAAGAAATTCCTGAATGGAACCAATCTTCACCTTCTGGTTTATTTAGTCAGCGATGCTTTATGGACAAGGAAGCTTGTAAAACCTTTGAAGTTGGAGAAAAACATTTAGTTCTGAGGGGGATTGGAGAAGTGATAGATGGCCTTTCATCGCTCTGTTCGTTTTATCATGGAGCAAGTTCGCTGAGCTCAAGCCAGCGCTCTTCTGCCTCATCAATTGTTTTAATTAATTCAGCTAATTCTTGACTTAGTGAAGAAAGGTCTTTGCTTTCATGCGATATAGCTTCTTCAATAGAGATTCTTTTTGCTTCGAGCTTTGGTAAATCTTTGTCTAAATCTTCGAGTTCTCTTGATTCCTTAAAAGAGCGTCTTCTTGGATTTTTGGAATTTTTATTTGATTTTTGTTCAAATTTATTAGTTGATTTGTCCTTGCTTAAGATTTCATTGGCTTGCTGAGAATTTAAATTATTATGATTTGATTTTTTGGGTATGCTCTTTTTGTTGTCTGTCAAATATTTCTTTTGAAGAAAAGTGCTGTAATTACCTTCAAATTGCCTAATTTTCCCATTTTCAAAGTTAAAGATTCGATCTACTGTTCTATCTAGAAAATATCTGTCATGTGATACAATAATAATACATCCTTGGAAATTTTCTAGAAAATCTTCTAAGATACTTAGTGTTTTTATATCTAGGTCATTTGTCGGCTCATCAAGAAGGAGTAGATTAGGTCGCTCAATAAGTATTTTACATAGTGCTAATCTTCTGCGCTCTCCTCCAGAAAGTTTATTTAGAGGACTGTGCTGTTGCGCTGGAGTAAAAAGGAATCTTTCTAAAAGTTGAGAAGCAGAAATCTCTCTACCTTTAATGTTGATTATTGACGCTGATTCTTCGATAAATTCAATTACTTTCTGATTCAAATTTTCCTTGATTTTAATTAGGTCTGTGTGTTGATCTAGATACCCAAAATGAATAGTTTGACCAATATTTATTTCTCCATGATTTGGCTTGCATTTGCCACTCAATAGATTTAGTAGAGTTGATTTTCCGCTTCCATTTGGACCAATGATCCCAATTCTATCTTGGGGGCTAAAGCCATATGAAAAGTCTTTTAAAAGCATATAACTATTAGTTGTACCATCTGCTGTGAAACTAATATTTTTAGCCTCTATCACTAATTTGCCAATACGCCTTGATGAGCTTTGCATTATCAAGTCTTGGGTCTTCCCAGATAAAGAGTTATTACGGATTTCTTTAATTCTTTTTAGGCGAGCTTTTTGCTTGGTGCTTCTTGCTTTTGGTCCTTGTTTAAGCCATGCTAACTCTCTTCTTAGAACTCCTTTCAATTTTGCGGCTATTGATGCTTCTTCTGTGTCTTGATCTGCTTTTTTCCTGAGATAATATGTATAATTACCTTTATAATTACTTGCTTTGCCGTTATCTATTTCAATAATACGCTGAGTGATTTGATCAAGAAAATAACGATCATGAGTAACAAGTACTAGGGCTCCTGGGAATTTGTCCAGCCAGTGCTGAAGCCATTCTACGGCGGCCGCATCAAGATGGTTAGTTGGTTCATCTAGAAGAAGAACATCTGGAGAGGCTACTAAAGCTGAAGCTAGGTTAACTCGTTTGCGATAGCCTCCTGAAAGTTCTTTGATAGGTCTTTTAAGATCTTTGATACCTAATTGTTGGAGAACTTCTTCACATTGTTGTTCCAGGTTCCAGGCTTTTTCATTATCCATTCTTTGAGTGAGTTGTCCTAGCTCAGTCAACAATTTTTCTTCATTTGGTTTAATAGTAATTAAATCGATGAGTTCTTTGAACCGTAAAAGTAGTTCTCTTTTTTTTCCACAGCCAGCTAATACTTCTTCAATTACTGATCTGTTGTCTCTAAGAGGATTTTCTTGATTTACTAGCTCTATTTTGACTTTTGGTGAGCATAATCTTTGCCCTGAACCTAGTGGCTCATAACCGGCTAAGACTTTTAGGAGAGTTGATTTACCTGATCCATTAGGCCCTATTAGTCCTAATCTGTCTTTTTCTTTTATGTGAAGAGTCAGATTGCTAAAAAGAGTTCGAATGCCAAAATCTTTATTGGCTTCATGAATGCTTATAAGGCTCACAGAGCATTTGCAGTCTTTTGACTATCAAGATAATTAAATATACTTTTATCGCCTACATCAGATGCGGCATCCATTCCAAATTTACGTAAGGATAAGATTAATAATAGAAATGCAGAAACGCTAAGCATTGAGATGGCAATACCTTTACTTAATAACTCGCTTATATAGCCTAAGAGTGATAATGGAACTAAAAGTGTTAAGCCAATAGCTTCTGGTCGACGAAAGCAGAAAAACTCCTTAAACCCTATTCCTGTTAATGCAGCAAATAGAGGACCAATGCTAATAATTAATCTTGGGTTATTTGATAGATTTGTAACAAGATTCTGGGCACCATTATTAACTATTAGTATTAAAATTCCTATACATCCAATAATCCAAAAAGCTTTTAATACTTGATGTAAAGACCTTAGGTAAATGTGTATCCAATTTAGTGTTAATCCAATCCCTATGGCTAATGAGATTAGCCATAGCCACACCAAACTTGGTCCAATTAATAACCATTGAATTATTCCAGCAGTGAATGAGATGCCACACAGTAATAAAGATAACCTATATCGTTGGATCTCAACTTTATCTGTCAATGTGATTCTATAAGGGCCATATAATCCTTCAAATTCTTGTTCTACAAAGTAGTTGTTTGCAGGATTTATCTTTTGTTTGTTACCAGTCATTGATGTTTGGGAGGGTTGGCTTTAACTATTTGATTTAGATCTGGACCTGAAGGAATAATGTGGCTGGGCCTTAATGGGAAAAGCGCTCCATAGTAATCCTTACGCCAGGCCGATGAATCACATGTAGAGGCTATAGAAGGAATTCTCATTAGACCTTGGCGCCATTCCCATAGTTTCGTGAAAGCCCACAGAGGTTTTTGACTACAACCGAATAGTGGCATATAAATCATCTCCCATCTTATGAGAGTCGGGAAAAGTCGCACATCTGCCAATGTGATTTGTTCACCACAAAGCCAAGGACCTTTTGAAGATAGGCTTTGGTTAACTTTCTCAAGAGCAGAGAAAAGTTCATTGCTTGCTCTGTCGTAAGCCGATTGTGTTCGGGCAAAACCGCAACGGTAAACCCCATCATTAACGGCATACTGAAGAATATTTTGCCAATTCTCAATTTCTTCTTTTAGGGCAATGGGAGCCAAATCTGGTGCATGTTTATTTGATGGCCACTGGTTTAGGGCCTCCACTAATTGCGCACTTTCGTTCCCTAATAAAAGGGGCGATTTATCTTTTGTTTTATCTGGATCAATAAGTACAGGAACTGTTGCGCGATGAGTTGGTGGACTGCCGCAGCGTTTGTATAGGTCTATTAGAGAATTGCATCCCAACCAAGGTGGATCTAGTTTCCAGCGCCCTCCCTGATGATCTGCATCTACTACATGAATTGTTAAATATTGGTCTAAATTACGAAGTTTGTGGACTAGCCAAGTTCGATGAGCCCATGGGCAGCTTCTTCCAATTATTAGATGGGGCAAGCTATCTTTTGACCTGTTATCTAGATCTTGTTTAGATGGAATTATTGCTTTGAGTTGATTACTGGCTGGGCGAATGTAATTTCCTTCTTTATCTGCTGGTGCAAGACCATTCATTAATTGATTCCATTGCCAATGCCAACCCAGTCGTGCAGCGGAAACCAAAACAGGAGGGATTGACATAGGAGGTTTACCTTTAGAGTTATTTTTAGTCCAGTTAAGGATTTTGAATCTATCTAATGTCAGTCCTTAATGTACTTTTAGTTGCTGGAACCCATGGTAATGAGATTAATGCTCCTTGGTTGTTTAATCAATGGTCTAACAATTCCAATCTCATAAACACTAGTCATATAGAGGCTTTTAGAGTAATTGGTAATCCCGAAGCTTATGTAAAGGGGAAGCGGTATCTGGATAGAGATTTAAATAGAAGCTTTAGAACCGATTTGTTTACTTATTCTGGATCTGGGGATAAAGAAATCTCTAGGGCTAAGGAACTCGTATCAATTTATGGAAGCGTTGGAAGAAATCCCTGCCAGATAGCAATCGATTTTCATAGTACAACTTCTTCCATGGGGAATAGTCTTGTTATCTATGGTCGCAGGCCCGCTGATTTAGCTTTGGCTGCTTTGATTCAATTTCGTCTTGGCCTTCCGATTTACCTGCATGAAGGGGATTCAAGTCAGACAGGGTTTCTTGTTGAATCTTGGCCTTGTGGTTTGGTTGTTGAAATTGGTCCAGTTCCTCAGAGCGTCTTAGATGCTCGAGTCATAGAAAAGACAAGGTTAACTTTAGAGATCACAATGGATTTGTTACGAGAAGTTTTATCCAATTCAATTAGCTACCCCAATAATCTAGTCGTACATCGTCACTTGGAGAGTTTGGACTATCCAAGAGATAATAATGGAGTCCTTAAAGCTTTTCTGCATAAGACTTGCCAAGGTCATGATTGGAAGCCACTTGAATATGGAACTCCAATATTCCTTTTGTCTGATGGTGAGATTATTAGGTTTGAAAGGGAAGATAGGCCTGTTCCAGTCTTTATAAATGAGGCTGCTTATGCTGAAAAGAATATTGCAATGAGTCTTACAAAGAGAGAAGTGTGGAATTTTCAGGAAGACTGGAAAGAGGAACTTGAAAAAATTATTATCAGTTAGCATTCAGAAGAATAAATATAAATTAGAAAATATTATTTATATTTAAATTAAGAATTTATCTGTAAATAGCTCTAATTTTTTCAACCACAGGCCCATATGAGTTGTTCTTTCGTGCATGGAAGGTCACTCTTTGATCCATCTGCCCAATAGATTCGCAGTCGGTCATCATTTGTTCCTTCTCTGAAGGTAAGAGATTTGATTGGCCCAATGGGAGTGTTTTGTTTTCTAGTTGATGCTTGATGACGCCTAACACCAGCTTGTTTCTCTAGTTCTTTAACCCTGACTTCCAGGCTATTTAACTTTTCAATTTGATTAGGTTGGGTTTTTGGCACAGGACTTATGCATCCACTTAGCCCTGTGCCTATTAAAACAAGTGAAATCAGAGGAAGTATTTTGCTGAACATAAGTTTATTTCAATCTCACTTGAATTCTGAGGTTCTTTTAGGAAGTTAGCAATCTCTCACTCCAATAAACGACAGCTCCTTGAGCTTCTAGCTGTATTCGCCTGAACCTTGCCTTGGGCAGAGGAACTGTTTCTTGTAGATGCTTCCCATTGTAGAGCCAACGAATAAGTACCAAAAGAATCTCCGAAAAACCTCTGTCCCAAATCTTAAATCTTTAAGTAG
>QCFC01000022.1 GCA_003278465.1 Prochlorococcus sp. AG-363-B04 | reverse complement strand
AACTATTAACTCTTATCCTAATAATGCCTCTAAAATGACCCTCCCATCAGTTCCTCCAATTGAAGGGTCACATGCACGTTCTGGGTGAGGCATTAAACCCAAAACATTTCCTTCTATATTTGTTATTCCAGCAATATCACCAACCGATCCATTAGGATTTTTCTTATATTTCAAAGCAATAGAATCATTATCTTCTAACAAGTGAAGGGTATCTAAAGAGCATTGATATCTTCCTTCTCCATGGGCAATTGGCAAACTAAGAACATCACCAGAACTCTTTGACTTGAACCATTCAGTTCGACTACCAACAACAGTTAAAGACACTGATTCGCAAATAAAATGTAAATCTCTATTGCGTGTTAAAGCTCCTGGCAAAAGGCCCAACTCTGTAAGGACTTGAAAACCATTGCAAATGCCTAAAACTTTTCCTCCATATTGAACAAAATCGACCAATGATTCAAGAACAGGAGCAAAGCGAGCAATAGCTCCACAACGAAGGTAATCCCCATAACTAAATCCTCCTGGGAGAACAACAGCATCAAGTCCACTTAAATCTCTTGTTTCATGCCAAAGAAAGCGAGTAGATAATCCAAGACAATTCTCCGTAGCCCAGCGAACATCTCGGTCACAATTAGAACCTGGGAAAACAACAATACCAATGCTCATGGAATTTTAGATTGAATTAGTTACATCAACTGGATATAAACTCTAGAGTCCAATTTTCAATTACTGGATTAGCCAAAAGCCTATCGCTGAGAAATTCCAATTTAATCCTTGCCTCATTTTCATCACTAGCCTCCAACTCAACATGAATAGCCTTGCCTACCCTCAATTTACTAATGCCATCAACACCCAGCTTAATTGCTGCTGATCTTGTTGCCTCACCAGCAGGATCCAAAACAGAAGGACGAAGATTAACAAAAACACGAGCTTGGAAAAGCGGCACAGGAGAAAAAAATAAGGGTCAATCGTTGATAAAGGAAGAATTTTATCTACTGTCAGATTTATAGCAAAACTAAAACTTCAATCTGAAACTGTTTAGAAGCCTAAATAAAACTGACTTAAGAGTGCTAACTCTAAAAGAATTAAGACGCTTGACGAACTAAAAGCTGTCCTCTGCCAAGACAATCAAGACATGTTTGATAGCAATTGGGAGTTGTTTTTGTGTATCCATTGCCACCACACTGAGAGCAGGTTGCACGAACAGCACTAGAAAGGTGATTTAATGTGCAACCACCACCTTTAGATACAGAATTCAAAAGAGTCACAAGGTGTTATCCAAAAGAAGAAAGATGTGCATTAATGCTCACCAAATAAGCCTATTAAGCTTCTCCGCAAAAAGAGATGAAAACAACCCCTTTGAGGCAATTATTTACCAGAAATATACTAATATTTTCTTAATATTTTAGAATTCAGCTCTCAAGGCTCGAAATTAGTATCAATTCAATTATGACTTGTTCTTCTCAAAATAAATAAGCTTTTATATATCATCTATCACAGAAAAGGTATCCAAAAATAAACTCTAAGGTGGTGGGGGGCAAAGAACTACATTCTGATGCTTTATAAGATAGAGATTTTTAAACTCTATCTTATAAAGCATCAGAAATTGAAGCGTGAATTTTCTCAATTGAACCCTTCTCAAGTCCGATCAAAACTAGATCAATTCCAGAATCTATAGGCTTCCAAACGTTTTCTGGAACCTGCTCAAACCAACTATTTAGCCTAGGTCCCACCATTTGAATTTGTAACGGCATAGTTTTACCTGGTAACCAAACACGACCTTTCAAGCGAACAACTCTATGAAGGACAACAAGTTTAGGCAAAATTGATTCAAGAATTAAGCGGTCAACTTTAATCTCCAATCGGATATTTCCAGTAACCATATCGACATGATGATGATGATGATGATCATCATCATCATCATCATCATGTCGATAGTCCTTCTCATGCTCTAGCCCAAGAATCAACTCTGGGTCTATAAAGCCATAACTTATTGGCAAGAATTCTGTACCTTCTCTTACAAGCTTAGATATTTTCAACCTGATTTCATTAAGTTGAGTATCAGTAACACAATCTGCTCTAGACAATAAAACCATATCAGCCGAATACAATTGATCAGAAAAAAGTTCATCTATAGAAGTTAAGTGATCAAGATTAGGGTCATCATTTCTTTGCTTTTCAATTGCATCTAGATCCCCAACAGGACTCCCTTCTGATAAGGCTTCAGAATTAATCAAAGTGACGACTCCATTTATATGAACACGAGAACGAATATCTGGCCAGCTAAGAGCTTTTAATAAGGGATAAGGAAGAGCTAGCCCACTCGTCTCAATAACAATTCCATCAAGATGTTCAGCCGTAACTAATAAGTTCTCCATGGTTGGAAGGAAATCTTCCTGGACAGTGCAGCAAAGACAGCCATTATTTAATTCAACTATTCGACCTTCTATTTCTTCATCAGGACAAAATCCGCAACTACGTATTAGATCTCCGTCCAATCCAACACTTCCAAATTCATTAACCATAACTGCCAACTTCTTACCACTTTTAGTCAGCAAATGGCGTAAGAGAGTGGTCTTTCCTGATCCAAGAAAGCCTGTAACAACAGTTACTGGAATTCGTTTAGTCATCGAGAAAATTTAAAAATGAATTTTTCATGAAACACATCCAAGGCTTTCGGAAGTCTCAACTCCAGTAATAGAATTAGCCCCCTTAGCTCGAGCGCACAAATTATTTTTTTGAAGTATGTCTAATACTGCATTAGAGAAGTCGGCTCCATCGATTAAAGAATCTGTAAACTTACTCTGCATTAATAAGGCATTTGTTAAGTTAGCGTCCCTTAAATCTGCCCTATCAAAAGTGCTTGCAAAAGCTACAATATCTTCTAAATCGGCACCATGAAGATCTGCCTCATCTAATTGGCTGATATTAAATACTGCTCCATTTAAATTAGCCTCACTAAAATCAAAACCGCGAAGATCACTTTTGACAAACTCATAACCAGTTAAATCTCTTCCGTGCATATCTTGAGAGATCTGTTGTTCATTCTGATTCCTAATTTCAGGAGGTGTAATAGCAAAAGCACTGAAAGCTGGGATAAAAAGACCCAAAATAACGATGAACGCAAGCAAAAAGGCATTAATCCGTGACCACAAATGCGAAGGCAAAGACATAACAGAACGAGCTGACCGCAAAAAGGTACTTTTAATAATCAGGTTAATCAGAAACAGTCAAGTCAAAAACCATGGCAATGACCCTAAAAATAGTGGTACCTCCCCATCCTCTAATTGGACATTGGCTAACAATGCTCAGATGTGAACACACTCCCGCAGCTCTTTATGAGACTGGTCTAGAAGAAATTGGGAGATGGCTTAGCTATGAAGCAAGCAGAGATTGGCTTCCTCACCGAGAAGAGATCGTAAAAACTTGCAATGCAGAAACGAAAGGAATAGTCATTGAATCCAATGTCCCTTTGATGGCATTAGCAGTTCTACCCTCTGGACTTTCTCTATGGCAAGGTGGAAGAAAGGTGCTCCCAAATGCAAGTTTATGCCTAGGAAAACTTCCTGAACAAATAGGCCAACAAACAGGGGTAATTATCTTTATTGATCAAATAGCAAGTGGGAAAAGACTTCATGGATTTCTTGAGATTCTTAAAAATCAAGGTGTAAGCGCCAGCAGAATAAGAATAATCTGCGCATTGGCTTCTAGCCCTGGTCTTAAAAAATTAGGAGAAGTAATGCCTGAACTAACAATCCATACGGCATGTATAGATCCTGATTTACTTGAAGACGGACAAATTAGCCCTGGAATTGGAAACCCAATATCAAGATTACAAACAAGAATTTAAGTACTGAACTAAGATTGAGTTAAGACATTTATGCCAATGGGCCAGCATCGCGAGCCGACAGCCGGCAGCCTACCTTCAATGATCAGTGGAGCAATCCTAGGAGCTGCAGGTCTTGCCTGGTGGCTTCTTTCTGAAGCAGAAAAACGAAGCAAAAATCGCAAACAAAGAGCAATGCTATATGCACCTAGAATTCAAGATGGATCAGAAGCAATAGAAGTTCCTACACAATTAAATAAAAATGAAGGAGAACAACTCGAACAAAGAGTGGAACAATTAAATGCGGCTATTGCAGATGTTCGAAAGCAACTTGAAGATCTAGGAGCAAAAACCTAACAACTTTTCAAGTCAAACACCTAGAAATCATCAATACACAAATTCCTCCATGTTCAGATCAGCAGCAATAACCCAGGGAATTCAACGCTCTCCTAACAGAGCAATGTTAAGAGCAGTTGGATTCAATGATGAAGACTTTTCCAAACCAATCGTAGGTATTGCGAATGGCTACAGCACAATTACTCCATGCAACTTAGGACTAAATGACTTGGCTCTATGCGCCGAGAGGTCAGTGAGAAATTCTGGTGCTATGCCTCAAATGTTTGGCACAATTACCGTTAGCGATGGCATATCAATGGGAACAGAAGGAATGAAATACTCTCTTGTTTCAAGAGAAGTTATTGCCGACTCAATAGAAACCGCATGTAACGCTCAAAGTATGGATGGAGTAATTGCTATCGGTGGATGCGATAAAAACATGCCTGGAGCAATGCTTTCTATAGCAAGAATGAATATCCCTGCCATTTTCATCTATGGAGGTACTATCAAGCCAGGAAAATTAGAGGGGCAAGATTTAACAGTAGTAAGCGCTTTTGAGGCTGTCGGTCAACTTGCAGGAGGGAAAATCAATCATGAGAAGTTAACTGAAATTGAGAAAAATGCCTGTCCTGGTGCTGGAAGTTGCGGTGGCATGTTTACAGCGAATACCATGTCTGCAGCTATTGAGGCCATGGGACTTAGTCTTCCTTATAGTTCCACAATGGCTGCAGAAGATACAGAAAAAGCCGAAAGCGCTTCTAAAAGTGCAGAGGTTTTAGTAAATGCCATCAAAGAAGATATCCGACCTCTTGATCTCCTCACCAAAGAGGCTTTCGAGAATGCCATAAGCGTAATAATGGCTGTAGGAGGTTCTACAAATGCTGTCTTACATCTTCTTGCAATCGCAAGAACTGCAGGGGTGGAGCTTTGCATAGATGACTTTGAAAAGATCAGACAAAGAGTTCCTGTGATATGTGATCTAAAGCCTAGTGGGAATTTTGTAACTGTTGATCTTCATAAAGCTGGTGGTATACCTCAAGTCATGAAACTTCTATTAGATGGTGGTTTACTTCATGGCAATTGTATAAATATAGAAGGGAAAACCCAATCAGAACTTCTTGAAGATATACCATCTGATCCACCTAACAACCAAGATGTAATCCGACCAATTTCAAATCCACTATACCCAAAAGGTCATCTAGCCATCCTTAAAGGCAACCTTGCCAGTGAAGGTAGTGTTGCAAAAATAAGTGGAGTAAAACATCCAGTTCTTACCGGACCTGCAAGAGTTTTTGAAAGTGAGGAAGAATGTCTTTCTGCAATTCTCAATAATAGAATCAAAGCTGGAGATGTTGTAGTAATTAGATATGAAGGGCCAGTAGGAGGACCTGGAATGAGAGAAATGCTTGCACCTACGTCAGCTATTGTTGGACAAGGCCTAGGAGATAAAGTTGCTTTAATAACAGATGGTAGGTTTAGCGGAGGAACATATGGTTTAGTAGTTGGTCATGTCGCACCTGAAGCTGCAGTTGGAGGTAATATTGGATTAGTCAAAGAAGGAGATAGCATTACTGTTGACGCTAATAAGTTACTTATTCAACTTAATGTTAATGAAGATGAACTTCTAAAACGTCGTACATCTTGGATTAAGCCAGAACCCATATACACCTCAGGTATACTCGGTAAGTATGCACGATTAGTTAGTACATCAAGTAAAGGAGCAGTTACTGATCAACCTTAATTCAACAATTACTTATTAATAAGAAGAGAGAAGTGATCGTAAGCGTCTAGCAAATGACTCAATCTTAATTCCATCATCTGGCACAGCACATCTTTTTCCCGATATACCATCCATCCAAATAGAACATTTTCCTTGCCAAAGCATTGGTCTTGCATCTACACCAATCCAATTAATCATAAGGTTTAACTCTTTTCCACTACGAAATATCTCAAGTTCAAGATCATATTCAGGAAAACGTTTACCTTCTCGATCTCTACATTCAATTCTCATTGAAAAGTCAATTTTCTCTGACTTATTAATCTCTTTTGAACAATTAGTTTTACCCATATAGTTAGCTTGATCACAAAAAACCACAGCATGTATCCAAGGCTTAAAGCAAACATCTGCCGCAGAAGCCACTACCGAACATAATTCATCTAAAGAATCATTTAAATCCACGAATAGATCTCAATAAAATCCTAATAGGGCCCGGTGAAAACTCATGATTTATCTCACCTGGTTGACCAAACTTTGAATAAAGCAATTGAATTCGTGTCACGGCTGATGATTCAAATTTAAAGGGTAGTTTTACTGCCTTAGCCCTAACAGCAGGAAGAAGATCTTTAAATAGAATTACTACAAGACTACTTCCAGAAGTGCTTGTTGGCATTGGGGCTACCCATCTCAACCCCCCTGGAATTAATTCACTAATACCCATCACTCTATCTCTGCAAGCAAGAGCAATCTTTAGATTATGTCCTTGCCCATCGACTATAAATTCCAAACCTTTATAAGCAGAAAGATCTACTGGAGGTGTAAATACTGGAGAACGACAACTAACAAAACCACCTCCCTCTTCAACAAGTTCTCCCTCAAGAACTAAACCATCTGGTGTGGAAAAACAAATAGCATTGCTAGAACCACCCATAATTGAATCGTTGATAGTTTCCCATTCTGAAAATTGTTCAAGTTTCTTAAATTTAAAATTATTATTTTTTTCCATTAGATTTATTTCCATAAGAATCAAAGAAATTCAAATGCATCCTCTCCAGAAGTAATTTCATTAACTGTAATTCAATCTGATGTTACACCTGCAGCAGCTTTATCAGAAAGAACCAAAACTTCCGATCTTGGTTTAACCAAGCATGCTGGTGTTCTATTAAAAGTTTCTTTAGGATCTAAAAGACGCTTCAAAGCCTGTTGTTTACCCGCCCCACTTACAAGGAAAACAACTTTTCTTGCAGAAGACAAAACTGGTGCAGTAAGCGTGATTCTACTCATGCCATTTCCATAGCTTTCTGTCGCCCATTTGTCATTCTCATTCAAAGCATCTGAACCAGGGAACAAGGAAGCAGTATGCCCATCTTCACCAAGACCTAAAAGTATCAAATCAAATACGGGAGGGCTCCCCACACAAGTTTTCTCTACAAGTCTGGCCAATTCTTTTGCACTGTCAGCTGGCCCAGTCAATTCCGTAAGAGGAACTGTATGAAATTTTGCACCTGAACCTTGTGAACCAGTGAGCAATGTTTTTCTAATCATTGATGAATTACTTAAGCCATCTGACAGATCAACCCAACGTTCGTCCCCTAAGAAAACATCTACACGATCCCAAGGAAGATGCTCCTGACCTAGCAACTTATAAGTAGCTGCTGGGGTAGAGCCTCCAGATAAAGCAATCTGTGCTCTTTCTCTCTGATCTAAAGCTAAATCAATGTAAGTAGCAATTATCTGAGAAGCACGTCGAGCTAAATCATTCTGATCTAATGCAATTTCTAATTTATAGGTGGTCATCATGAACTCCTAATCAAGCCATTCAGTATGAAAACTTCCATGCTTGTCGATACGTTCATAAGTATGAGAACCAAAGCAATCTCGCATCGCTTGGACAAGATTTTGCGGTAATCGGCCTGTTCGATAACTGTTGATGTAGTCAAGGGTGCTACTCAAACAAGGAACGGGTACTCCATTCTCAGCTGCTGCCGCAACAACTTTGGACAATCCCAAAATACGACAATTAACTTGATCAGCAAACCAAGGGTCAATCAAAAGATTGACTAGTTGTGGGTTTGAATTAAACGCATCCTGAATTCTCTTCAACAAACGAGAACGAATGATGCACCCACCTTTCCAAATCTGAGCTATAGAAGGTAAGTGGAGATTGTATTGATACTCATCAGAAGCAATTCTTAGAAGCTCCATTCCTTGGGCGTAACTAGCCATGGTCGCAAGTACAACAGCATCCATAAGAAGAGGCATACCCTGTTCAATACTTCCCATATCAAAAGAAATTGATTTAGGCCCTTTAAGAATGCTTTCAGCCAACATTCGCTGATCTTTCATGGAACTCATTACTCTTCCATTCAGCGAGGCATAGATAGTTGGAACTGAGGCTCCCAACTCCAGAGCACTTACTACTGTCCATAAACCAGTTCCTTTTTGGCCTGCCTTATCCATAATTTTCTCAACAAGCCCAGTTTCTTGATCAAAAGGATCTTTCTGGCGGAGACAAACCTCAGTGATTTCAACTAAATAAGAAGAGAGCTCCTCTGTAGCATTCCATATACCAAAAACATCGGCAATTTCATTTCCATTCATTCCAGCAAGGCGTTTCATTAGGTCATATGCCTCTGCAAGAATCTGCTCAATGCCATATTCAATACCATTGTGAACCGTCTTCACAAAATGGCCTGATCCCCCTGGTCCTACATAAGTCACGCATGGTCCATCCTCAACTTGGGCTGCCATTTTGGAAACAAGACTTTCTATCGCCTCATAAGACGCTTTAGTACCTCCTGGCATCATGCTCGGGCCTTCTAATGCACCCTTTGCTCCACCAGAAACTCCCATTCCGATATATCCAAAACTCTTACGCTCAAGTTGAGCTACACGTCTTTCTGTATCACGAAACTCAGAATTTCCACCATCTATCAATAGGTCACCTTGTTCAAGATAAGGTGAGATTTGCTCAATCACAGAATCAATTGCTGGTCCAGCTTTAATCATCATTAATATTCTCCTAGGCCTCTCAAGCTTATTGATGAAATCTTCCAAATCAGTTGCACCTTCTATCTTCTTGCCAGATCCAAGTGTGCTTAAAAATTCCTGAGTTTTGGAATAGGTACGATTAAAAACAACGCTGGAGAAGCCATTTCTCTCAGCATTTAAAACTAAGTTTTCTCCCATTACACCAAGACCTATTAGCCCGAAATGTGCTCTAGTCATGGTGAAAGCTTCTCTCTACTTGCGACAGTGTGACTATCCCAAAGGCAAACTGCTGGCTTCAAGTTTGATTTGTCAGGAATGAACCATCGTATGGGCAAATTTCTAGTCGGTAAAAAGTCAAACAGACTGAAATGCTTAGACAAATCCTTGCAATATTTTCTAAATTATTGTTCCATCTGAGATGGTTGCATTTTTGACTACTACAACAATCCCATTTCTTATATAAAATCCCTCATCAGCTCTATCAGCCTCATCAACTCGGTCTTTATTTATTATCGTAACATTGTTTCCTATACGAGTGTTTTTATCAAGAATAGCTTTCTTTACAGTTGTTCCTTGACCTACACCTAGAGGGATGCCACCTCTCTTGCGAAGAACTAACCTTTCCTCAGAGGATTCAAAAAAATCTGATCCCATTAATAGGGATTCTTGAAGAACAACATCACTCTCTACACGGCTTCGAACCCCCAAAACAGAATGATGGATACTGCATGATTTAAGTATTGAACCTTCACCAATTATTGAATCAGTTATCTGAGCATCAACAAGTTTAGTCGGAGGTAAGTAGCGAGGCCTTGTATAAATTGGGAATTGTTCATCATAGAAACTAAAAGGTGGAGTAGGTTGTTTAGTAAGCGCCAAATTTGCCTCATAAAATGCACCTATTGTTCCTATATCCTCCCAATAATCATTAAAAACATAACTTTTAAGTTTGTCACCACGAGCTAAAGACTCAGGTATAATCTCTTTCCCAAAATCTTTATATGATGGATTTCTTTGAAGCAAATCAAATAAAGTACTCCTACTAAATACATATATACCCATTGAAGCTAAATATGGCCTATTTTTTGCCATTTCCTCTTCCAAACCAAACCTTGCAGTATCTACTGACATTTCTCTCAGAGATTCGCCCTTTGGCTTCTCTCTAAACTCTTTTATATTACCTTCACCATCTGTACGCATCAAACCAAATGATTCTGCCTGCTGAGAGTCAACTGGTAGCGCTGCTACTGTCAAGTCAGCATTATTACTACGATGATAATTAATAAATTGACTATAGTCCATTCGATAAAGCTGATCACCAGAAAGTATCAAGTACTCATCAACATCCCACTCCTGAAAAAGCCATTGATATTTGCGTACCGCATCTGCAGTCCCCTCAAACCAAGAAGGGCTTTCTGGAGTCTGTTGAGCAGCAAGAACTTCTACAAATCCCTGTCCAAAAGGTGCGCTCAAGTTATATGTCTGACTTAGATGTCTATTAAGTGAAGCACTATTAAATTGCGTCAGCACATACATCTTATTGATATTAGAATTTATACAATTACTAATTGGTATATCAATCAAACGATATTTACCAGCAAGAGGAACTGCAGGTTTAGCCCTCATCTTTGTCAATGGGTAGAGTCGCGTTCCAGCTCCTCCTCCAAGAATAATCGCCAATACTTTCTTCATGCCGCCCCCAAAAACCGGCGTAACTCTGCAAACCTACTGGACAGTGTGGCAAAGTCTGTCTTGAGACAATCAAAACCCAAAGATATATCCTTAAATCCTTTAAATGAAGAGATCTGAAAAGACAAATTTCTTAATCCTGAGATGAGCTGAGATCAAACAAAGTCTCTACTACTCCTAAAGCCTTCTGACGTTCAATACGCGTTTGAGGGGCTCTGAGTTTTGTTACAGGAGTGTGCAAAATCTTATTAATAATTCCCTTACTCAAAGCTTCAACAACTTTCCTTTCCCGAGCAGAAAAATCTGGCCCCATCCGACTCAAAGCCTTTTGCAATTCCTCTCGTCGTACGGACTCAAGAGATGCACGCAAAAGGTTAATTGTTGGAACTGCTTCAAGGCTATCCCACCACTCCAAGAAAAGACGTCCTTCCTCCTTGAGCAATGCCTCAGCTTTTAAAGCAACCTGCTGCCGTGCTTCTTGATTACGAGAAACCACCTCTTGAAGGTCATCTACATCATGAGATTCAACACCTGCAATTCCATCTACATCAGCCGAAATATTCCTGGGAACCCCAATATCAATGAGCCTCAGAAAGTTTGATCTTTTAATGCTGTTAAGTCTTGAGGCGTCAATAATTGGCTCTTCGGTAGCAGTACTAGTAAAAACTAAAGAACAACTACTTAAACATTGATTTAAAGAGCTTAAAAGATGACAATTAATTGGTAATTCAGGAAAATCAGCCGCCAATGCTTCAGCCCTCTCTCTTGTCCTATTGAGGAGCATTACACCATTGCAACCTTTGGCTTGTAAGTGCTGAAGTAGTAGTCGACTCATGCGACCGGCTCCAACTACTCCTACTATTTCAGTCTCAAGAGTAAACAACTTATCTTCACCTGATAATTGTCCAAGCTTTAGCTGAGCCAATTCAACGGCAGCAGAACTAATAGAGACTGCTCCAGTTCCTAAATTTGTTTCTGTACGAACCCTCTTACCAGTACTAACTGCTTGGGTAAGTAAACGGTTCAATATTGGCCCCATGGACTGATAATCCTGCCCTAGGCGAAGCATTTTCTTAACCTGAGAAAGAATTTGCCCTTCACCCAAAACAAGACTGTCTAGCCCAGCAGCGACTTTCATTAGATGCGCTACTGCTTCTTCTTGATGAAAATTAAAAAGATGAGGAGATAAACTTTCTTTTTCCAAACCTGAATAAGTACTTAGGAAATCATTTATTGCATTGATACCAGTCTCTGGATTCTTTACTAAAGTATAAATTTCTAATCGGTTACAAGTACTCAAAATAGAGACTTCAAGTACCTGCTCATCTGCCTTTAGGGCCTTAAGGGAACCTTCCATATTTTGCTCAGGAATACTGAGCTTTTCACGGATTTCCACCGGCGCCGTGTGATGACTCAACCCGACCACGGCAATGTGCATAGAAAAATTCCCTAAGTCCTTTTTTGAAGCGCGTTCAGTTAAGAGCGATGCTCTTAGCACCATCTTTAATATGAACTGTATTCGTGAACCTAGCTGTATTGTCCAAAGTACTAATTACAAGACTACTGGTACGGGTGCAATCATTTTCAAATTTAACGCCTTGGAATAAAAGGCCATCCGTGATCCCGCCACCTGCAAACACCACATTCTCACCCGAAGCAAGTTCTTCCGCTTCATAAATCTTGTCTATATCTGTAATACCCATTTCATTTAATCGAGCAATATTTCCTTCTTTTGTGTAATCGGCCCACTCGCTTGTTTGTGCAATATCAGGGTCATAAACCAACTGCCCCTGGAAATGTCCACCTAAAGCCCTCATCGCAGCTGCTGAGATAACTCCTTCTGGGGCTGCACCTATGCCCATAAGACAGTGGGTACCAGTTCCTGCAAAACCACAAGCAATAGCGGCCTGAACATCTCCATCTGATATTGGCTGAACCCTTGCTCCAGTGGAACGGATCTCAGAAATTAGATCTTTATGTCGTGCCCTATCCATAACAACAATAGTTAATTCATCAGCGGCAAGTCCCAAACAATCACTCAGGATTTCAATGTTCTTAGTAGCTGAATTTCTAATATCTACTTTACCTTTAGCAGCTGGTGGTGCAGCTAGTTTTTTCATATAAAAATCAGGAGCATTAAATAAGCCTCCTCTGTCAGAAGCCGCAAGAACAGCCATTGAACCACGCTGGCTATTTGCACAAAGATTGGTACCTTCACAAGGGTCCACAGCAAAGTCAACTCCTGGACCATTACCACTACCAACCTCTTCACCGATATAAAGCATTGGAGCCTCATCCCTCTCCCCCTCACCAATAACTATGCGACCTCGCATTTCTATCTGTCCCATACGTTGACGCATGGCTTCGACCGCAGCAGCATCAGCTTCGTCTTTCTTGCCAAGGCCTGTTAAACGAGCCGAAGCAATAGCTGCTTGCTCTACAACCTCGAGAATTTCTTGAATAAGAGTGCGGTCCACTGGAAGGGGATTTGGGGGTAGTTGTTTAGCTTAAGGAATAAGACAGGGTGAATTTCCTTCACGAAAAACGGAAACCGTTAATGGCATGAAAGGACTGGATATACCAATCGATCTCAGCCCTATAAGCGCCGCTAACTGTATCAGTGCAGGCATCATTGATTAAGTTCATGCAGCCTATTAATAGAATCGTCCCCAAACCTTCAAACATCGATGAGCACGAAACAACTAGTAGTAGCCCCTTCAATCCTTTCTGCCAATTTTGCAAAGCTTGGAGAAGAGGTTCAAGCAATCGACAAAGCCGGTGCCGACTGGATTCATGTTGACGTCATGGATGGTCGATTCGTACCAAATATCACAATTGGACCTCTGATTGTGGAAGCTCTACGTCCAGTCACAGAAAAGCCTCTAGACGTTCATTTGATGATTGTGGAACCAGAAAAATTTGTTGGGGATTTTGCCAAAGCAGGTGCAGATCACATTTATGTTCAAGTTGAAGCATGTCCTCACCTACATCGCAACTTGGCCCAGATAAAAGATCTAGGGAAAAAAGCAGGTGCCGTTCTTAACCCAAGCACACCTCTTAACACTCTGGAGTACTGCCTTGAGCTGTGTGATTTAGTTTTAATAATGAGCGTTAATCCAGGCTTCGGCGGACAAAGTTTTATAGAAAATCAAATAGAAAAAATAATTAATCTAAGGCGCATATGCGACGAAAAAGGGCTTGATCCCTGGATAGAAGTAGATGGCGGAATAAAAGCCGACAATGCCTGGAAAGTTATTGAAGCAGGCGCTAATGCAATAGTTAGTGGTTCTGGGGTATTTAATCAACCAAGTTACGAAGAAGCTATCAAAGGAATACGAAATAGCAAAAGACCCTAAAATTCAAAATTATTTAGTTTCCTAGTCTAAAAAAGAAGCAAAAAAGGAAGTTAAGGTTTAAAAGAACCAGCCATAACTATGAAGTCCAACTCCCAATAGATTAACTCCTATATAACATATAATTATTAAGATAAAACCTACTACAGCAATAACAGCCGGTCTCTTTCCCTGCCAACCGCGAGTTATTCTGGCATGCAAATATACTGCATAAATCAACCAACAGATCAATGCCCATGTTTCTTTAGGGTCCCAACTCCACCAACTCCCCCAAGCTTCATTTGCCCAAACAGCCCCACTAATCAGGCCTATAGTTAGTAATAAGAATCCAACGGTAATTGTCCTATAGCTTAGGCTATCTAATTTCTCAATTCTTGTTATCTCTATACTGGTCAAGTTAAGCATTTGAGTATCATCTATCAAAGAACTTACTTGTTCACTCTTTCGAAATCCACCACTACCAACTGAACTGCTTCTTAGTTCAATTGATGTATTTTTATCCAGAAACAAAACCGCTGAAGACAATAAAGACCCAACCAATAAAGCTGCATAACTACACATGATCACACTTACATGCATTACCAACCAGCTAGAGCGCAGTGCAGGCACTAACGGAGAAGCTGCCTGAAGTTGATCTGGAAGAACAAAACTTGCAAAAGCTACTGCAATCAATGCCATGGGCGTTGCTGTTGCAGCAATCAAAGGAGAAGACCAAGCGTTTTCAACCAGAAGCTGGGTAAGAGTGCAAGCCCAAGCAAGAAAGCAGAGTGATTCGTAAAGGTTACTTATAGGGAAATGACCAGCCTGCCACCATCGGAAAATCAACTGTGAAGTAAGAGAAAGATTGGCCAAAGCCACCAGGACCTTAACTATATGGGAAGTATTCGCTGTCCCAACAGCCCAAAAAGCAATTGGCAAGCTAAACAAAAGAAAAGTAAATGCAAGTAATCCAAAGAAGATCATCGGATCACCTATGGAAGGAAGATCAAATAATGAACTCATCTCAAGTCCCAAAATTCAGAGAAATTAAATTGCGACTTCAAAATTCACCGACTTGCTTGGTTCAGCAAAAACCCTCCTCCAAACATTGAAATCAATACTGGTGACCAGGCTGCAATACCAGGCATAAGAGTACCTTTTACTCCCAAAGAACTAAAACTAAAGCTAAGCACGTAATACAAAAGAATTAACACGACACTTATTCCGAATCCTTGACTTCTACTGGTACGAGAGTTTGGCTTGGCTCCAAGACTACTTCCTATCAAAGCAAATACTAAACAAGCCATAGGAAGAGTGAATTTCTCATGAATTCTTACCTTCATGCGCCTTTCCTCCTTACGATTTCCAGCCTCTTTATATAACTTCTGAGCCTGTAGGGCCTGAAAAAGGGTCATCTCGTTTGCATCATCAGGAAGCCTGGCGATTTTCATCGGACCAGTTCCAAGTGGATATAAATAGCGCTCAAATTGGACTTTAGTTGTACTTCCACTTGGCGAAAGAGAAAGAATATATCCAGATATAAACTCCCACTTTGATTCGCTCTCATTCCAGTTTGCCTTCTTAGCCACCAACATCTGAGTGTACCCAAGCCTAGAAAGATCTAAAACTGTTACCCCCTTCATTTCACCACGAAGGAATTCTCTTGCATAAAACAATTGAGACAATCGCTTATTACTTTTACCTTCTTCAGCTCCAGTAATCTTTCCAAAACGAGAATAAACAACATTTTCACCTGTCTCCGTCGAAATAGCTCTACCTAAAGCTCTTTTTAGTGTTACTTCTGCAGTGCTATTAGCACGAGGGACAATTACATCATTAAAAACAAAAGTCAGGCCTGTCATCAAGAAGCCCAGAGCCAATGCTGGAGCTATCATGCGTTTTGTAGTTACTCCTACACTGCGTAATGCAGTGAGTTCACTATTGGCAGATAAACGGCTATATGCAAGCAAAGTTGCCATAAGTGTAGCCATAGGAAAAGAGATAACAAGAAAGCCTGGCAACCTCAATCCCAATACCCTTATTGCAACATTTACGGGCAACCCAGATTCAACAATCTTACGTATCAACTCAAACATTACTCCAACAGACAAAGAAACAACAGTAAAAGCCGCAATTGCAAAGAGAAGGGGTGAAAACAACTCACTTAATAGCCATCTATCAAGCAAAGAAATTCGTCTCCATTTAGATAAAGCCCAACTCCTCCACTTAAGAATAAAAGATAAGAGTTCTTCCAATTCAAAAAAAGATCTAGTACTCAAAATGTGAATCCCTCTCCTAAATAATGACGACGCACAAGAGGGTCATTTGCAACTTTTTGCGAGCGACCAGAAGAAAGTATTCTTCCCTCAGCAAGGATATAAGAACGATCAGTGATAGCTAATGTTTCGCGAACATTATGATCCGTCACTAATATTCCCATCCCAAGTTTACGTAAATCATGTATCAAGTCCTGCAAATCAGCTACAGCCAATGGATCTACTCCAGCAAATGGTTCATCTAATAATAAATATTTAGGGCCTTTTAACCCAACAGCTAGAGCCCTTGCAACTTCACACCTACGCCTCTCTCCTCCTGAAAGCTGAAACCCCCTTCGATCAATAAATGGGCTTAATCGAAAATCATCAATCAATTTTTCTCTACGTAAGCGACACTGAGCAAAAGAAAGCCCACTCTGAGAAAGAGAAAGATCTAAATTCTCAAGAACAGTTAGTTGACGAAACACACTTGGTTCCTGAGGGAGATATCCAATCCCCAAACGCGCCCTACTTGGCATTGAAAGTTCTGCTACAGAGGTCCCATCAAGTAATACTTGGCCAGTATCCGGACGGATCAAACCTATTACCAAATTAAAAGTAGTTGTTTTCCCAGCACCGTTAGGGCCAAGCAATCCAACAACCTCTCCAGGAGCTAATTCAAGAGAAACATCGTTAACAACTGATCTTCCTTCGATGGTCAGAGCAACATTTTTCAAAGAAAGGGTCATTACCGATCCAACTCCTTCATATTTTTTATCAACTCATTCGTATTATTTACGATCAATAGCAAGAAAGGCAAATTCAGGTAACGAAAAAAACAATGATTTAATTTAATCTCTAACTAGTTTGTCCAAGATTAACTTGTTCTTGAAGTTTCTTAAGGCGCTTCTCCACAGATTCACAAAGCAATTGTAGATCCACACCCAAGTTCTGATTACCTCCTTTTTTTAAACGACCTAAACCTTCTCCAAAGAGAATTGTTGCTCCATTGATATTTCCTCGCTCAAAGTGCAACTCTGCAACCGCTATCTGCAAAAGGCCTTGAAGAGTAGTACGAAGTGAGCCATGAGACTCATGCCACAACTCCTCAAAGGCATCATGAGCAGAGTACCAGGAACAAGAATTAAAATGTTCGAAAGCTGATACCAGTCGTGGATCTTCCCTAAGCTCGGAGCAAGGATCAACAAAAGAAGACATCAACGTTTAGCCATTTTTTTTACTGGTAATTTTCTTAACCTTATTGATTCGGGTGTCACTTCAAGCATCTCATCAGAACCTATATATTCTAGGGCCCTTTCAAGAGTTATTTGAATTGGTGATTGCAATGTATCAAGCTCCTCTGCACCTGCTGATCGCATATTAGTTAGTTGTTTTGTTTTGCAAATATTGATTTCCAAGTCTTGAGGCCTATTATTTTCACCAATAATCATTCCTTTATAAACCTTAGTACCAGGCGAGATAAAGAACTGCCCTCTATCTTCTGCATTTTTCAATGCATAAAAAGTAGCAACTCCTTCTTCAAATGAAATAAGGACTCCATTACGACGCGACTCAAAATCACTCACAATAGGCCGATACTCAAAGAATGAATGACTCATAATTCCTTCACCTCGCGTAGACCTAACAAACTCCCCTCTAAATCCAATCAAGCCCCTAGATGGAACTACAAACTCAAGTTGAGTTCTTCCATCATTTCCAATTTCCATATTCTGCATTTCCGCCTTACGGGTACCTAAATTTTCAATACAAGTTCCAACTGCCACCTCAGGAACATCAATAGCAAGAGTTTCTACAGGTTCACAAAGCTCATCATCAATTGTTCGAAAAATCACCTGGGGCTGTGAAACTTGAAATTCATACCCCTCTCTCCTCATGGTTTCTATCAAAATCCCCAAATGCAACTCACCCCTTCCACTTACTGAAAACCGATCAGGAGAATCAGTATCTTGAACACGTAATGCAACATTAGTAAGTAACTCTTTCTTAAGCCTGTCTCTCAACTGTCGGCTAGTAACATATTTTCCTTCTTTTCCAGCAAATGGAGAGTCGTTTACGACAAAAGTCATCTGCAAAGTTGGTTCGTCAACTTTAATCAGAGGAAGAGCTTTCGGTTCATCAGGGCATGCAATTGTCTCCCCAATATTCACATCATTAAAGCCAGAAAGTGCAACCAAATCACCGGCAAAAGCTTGCTCTATCTCACCTCTTTGAAGTCCTTGAAAACCAAGAAGTTTACTAATACGGCCTCTCTTAATGCTTCCATCATCCTTTATCAACAATGCATTTTGTCCATTTTT
>QCFC01000021.1 GCA_003278465.1 Prochlorococcus sp. AG-363-B04 | reverse complement strand
ACATAGAAGATGCAAAGGCATTACTAAAAGCAATTAAATCAGCAGGTCTTCATGATATTCACTGGGCTGCCTACATTAGAGCGGACAATCTTGATAAAGAATTAGCAAGATTAATGGTGGAAACAGGTATGAATTATTTCGAAATTGGAATCACTTCAGGGTCACAAGAGTTGGTTAGAAAAATGCGTATGGGTTACAATCTAAGAACGGTCCTTGAAAGCTGTAAGTTATTAGCTGAATCTGGATTTAAAGACCAAGTTTCTGTTAATTACTCATTCAATGTGATTGATGAGAGTCCTAAGACAATTCGTCAGACAATTGCATATCATAGAGAATTAGAAAAAATATTTGGAGCAAAACAAGTGGATCCATCTATTTTCTTTATTGGACTACAACCTCATACTCATCTAGAGCAATATGGCTTCGAACAAGGACTTATTAAACCTGGATATAATCCAATGAGCATGATGCCTTGGACAGCCAGGAAACTTTTATGGAATCCAGAACCAATGGGTAATATTTTTGGAAAGATTTGTCTTGAAGCCTTCGAGAAAGATCCTGATAATTTTGGAAAAAAAGTAATAAACTTACTTGAACGTGATTATGGATTAGCTCCCTTAGAAGAAGCACTTAGAGCCCCAGTAAAAGGTCGCCCAGCCATAGCTACGGCAGTAAATTGAATCAAAAGGAATACAAATAAAGCTAAAATTGCGACTGAACCTCCTATAGGATTAGGCGAAAAAGAGCCTGGACCAACTAACCAAATTGGGGCAGCTGCAGAAAAGTCAATAATCCCATTATTAAGAGCGAACCATCCTCCAACCAAGCCCCCGTGAAGAGCCACAGATCCCCAAATCAAGCCACCATCCAACCAACGGCAAACAGCTAAAACCATGCCAAGTAGAAAAAGTCCTAATAAAAGGCGACACATTGAGATCAAATCAATATTTGGCTGAATATGAACCAAACTAAATATTGCAGCTTGCCCAAAAAAACCAAAAAATGGTCCTAAAAGCTGGTTCAATTCTTCCCATAACCAACCTCGAAAGATAAGTTCCTCTGCAAAACTAACTACTATTGCTAAAAGGAAAGCATTCAATAATCCACTAAAGCTAATCGCTCCCAACCAACTCCCCCAAGAACCCAGCAAAACAATTATTACTAAAAGTGCAAGCAATCCTATTGACCAAATCAGTCCCCGAAGCAAACCAATCACTGACGCTCTACTCAATGGCGAACAAAGACCTAATACTGACCAAGGCCTAGAGGCTTGCCATCTAGTACGTCCCCAGAAAGGAATGAATGATATAAAAAATAGAAAACTAATTAATGTACCCAAAAGGCTTAAAGAACTTCTAAAAGGATTTCCTGGAATGATTAGCAAAGGCCGAACAAGTAACCATCCCAAACAATACAAAATAGGCACAAATAATAATGTGGGTGCCCAACTATTTCTGCGTCTCAAGTATATCTTCAGGATATGAGCAAGTCTCATGGCCTGTTAACTTTCTTGCTCAATTGTACTAACCAATCCCTTTGAATTTAGCATCTCAGAATAAAACTCTGCGGGCTCAAGATCACAAACAATAACCAAGCCAATTCCTGTATTATGTGCCTCAAGCATTACAGATATAGCATCTTGTTCACTAAGTTGAGGCACTACATTTTGCAATGTAATTACCACATACTCCATTGTATTTACTGGGTCATTATGAAGTAAAACCCTATAAAGTGGAGAAAGCTTTCTATCAGTCTCAGGTTTCTTTTCCAGGACAGCAGAATCACCCAGCCTGGTAGAAGCAAAATCAACCAAATGAGAGTGAAAGGCTAAATTAAAAAAATCCATAAGTGCCTAGATAAAAACTTCAGATAGTCAAGAAAATTGAGTAATCCGTTTCATTGCACTCTCAACATTTGAACGGCTATTAAATGCTGAAAGTCTAAAATATCCTTCACCCGAAGCACCAAAACCACTACCTGGAGTTCCTACCACATGAGCACAATTAAGTAAAAGATCAAAAAAGCCCCAAGAATCAATATCATTGGGGGTTTTAATCCAAACATAGGGGGCATGCTCACCCCCAAAAACGTCTAACCCTATGGCAGAAAGTTTATTTCTAATGATTGCTGCATTTTTCATATAAAATTCAACAAGAGAGGTTGTCTGAGCTTTCCCTTCCAATGAGTAAACAGCTTCAGCTCCACGCTGAACAATATAACTAACTCCATTAAATTTAGTACTCTGTCTCCTGTTCCAAAGACTCCAGAGATCAACTTCATCGCCATCTATTGCATTACCTTTGAGGACCTTTGGAACAACAGTGAAAGCACATCTGGTTCCAGTAAAACCAGCATTCTTTGAGAAGGATCGAAACTCAATTGCACACTCTCTTGCTCCATCTATCTCGTAAATAGAATGAGGCAGTTCCGGGTCTTGTATAAATGCCTCATATGCGGCATCAAAAAGTATTAAAGCCTTATGCTCTAAGGCATAATCAACCCAGCATTTTAATTGACTTTTACTAGCTACTGCACCAGTAGGATTGTTAGGGAAGCAAAGATAAATCAGATCTACAGGTTGATCAGGTAGATCAACAACAAAATTATTTTCTGCAGTAATTGGCAAGTAAGAAAGCCCCTGATAACGTCCAAGATCTCCTGCATGACCTGTTCGACCTGACATCACATTGCTATCGACATAAACCGGATAAACAGGATCAGTAACCGCGATTCGATTTCCTTCTCCTAAAATGTCGAGAATATTGCTGCTGTCACACTTCGATCCATCGGACACAAAAATCTCCTCAGGGCTGATATCACAACCCCGTGATTGGAAATCATTTTTTGCAATCACTTCTCTAAGCCAGGTATAGCCTTGTTCTGGGCCATATCCATGAAAACCACTTTCGGTGCCCATCTCATCTATGGCCGACTTCATTGCAGTACGACAGGCAAGAGGTAAAGGTTCAGTAACATCTCCTATGCCCAGCCTGATCAATTCAACATTTTGATTGACTTCTAGAAAAGTATTTACGCGCCTAGCTATCTCAGGGAACAAGTAGCCAGCTTGAAGTTTGAGGTAATTGCCATTGACCTGAACCACTACCGGAAAAGCATAGATAGAGATCATCCTGCTACGGAAGGTGCCCCAGGCGGAAAGAAGCCCAATAAAATTACCTCAAGGATAAGAATTAATGAATTTGACTAATCCGCAAGCTAAACACCCAAGAACGGTTCAAGAACCAGAAGAAATTCCATTCGAAAAATTAATAGATATCAATATCAATAAGCCTGGTCGATACATGGGGCTTGAACTAGGCGTTAAACCTCATCAATGGGAAATTGCCAAGGTACGTTGGGCCCTGACATATCCAGAGCTATACGAAGTAGGTGCTAGCAACCTCGGGCACATAATTCTCTATTCAATTCTAAATGCAATCCCAGGCCAACTTTGTGATCGCGCATATCTACCTGCCGAAGATTTAGCAAAAAGGCTGAGAGACCTAGCCCATCCACTATTTGCTGTTGAAAGTCGAAGGCCTTTAAGTGCCTTTGACATATTGGGATTCAGCCTGAGCTATGAACTTGGAGGGACAAACATTTTAGAGATGCTTGATCTCTCCGGTTTACCTATCTATGCAGCCGATCGAGAAGACATCCCAATCGTTGCTCCTAATGCAACTCCACTTATCTTTGCTGGGGGACCAACTGCAACTAGTAATCCAGAACCCTTTGCTGCCTTCTTCGATTTTTTTGCCCTTGGAGATGGAGAGGAACTCTTACCTGAAATAGGTTTAGTTATTTCCGAAGCTAAAAAGGCAAGGCTAACAAGATCATCAACACTCAGAGATCTTGCTGAGATCCCAGGAATCTATGTGCCATCTCTTTACTCCCAAGGCTCTAATGGAATTTCAATTATTCCTTTAGATCCCAATGTAAAAAGAAAAGTCATTAGGCGAGTCTCAAAGCCCATACCCCATTACTCCATGGGACTAGTTCCAAATATTGAAACAGTCCATGACAGACTAACAATTGAAATAAGAAGAGGATGTACTAAAGGCTGTCGATTCTGTCAACCAGGGATGTTGACCAGGCCTGCTAGAGATGTTGAACCAGATGATGTAATTGAAGCAGTTCAAAAAGGAATGAAAGCCACAGGATATAGTGATTTTTCATTATTATCTCTTAGTTGCAGCGACTATCTTTCACTTCCTTCAGTGGGAATTGAACTGAGAAATAAGCTTGCAGATCAGAATATTACTCTACAACTTCCTAGTCAAAGAGTAGACCTATTTAATGATGATATTGCACACATACTTGGTGGGGCTCGAAGCAGTGGCCTAACATTTGCTCCTGAAGCAGGAACTCAAAGATTACGAAACATTATCAATAAGGGACTCACAAACTCAGACCTTATAAAAGGTATAAGAAAAGCCATGGAAAATAATTATCGAAAAATAAAACTTTATTTCATGATTGGTTTACCTGGAGAAACGGATGAGGATGTTCTTGGTATTGCCAACACCTGCCAGATACTCCAAAGGGAATGTAGCGACTTGGGCAGATTAAGCTTAAACATCACAATTAGTAATTTCACACCAAAACCACATACTCCATTTCAATGGCATAGTGTTTCCACGAAAGAACTAAAACGTCGGCAAGAATTACTAAAAAATACTTTTAAAAACCTCAAAGGAATTCGAACAAAGGTTAATTTCACCGACGTACGAATTTCAGCAATTGAAAATTTCATAGGTCGTGGCGATAGACGTGTTGCCAAAGTGATTGAAGCTGCATGGGAAGCCGGCGCAGGAATGGATGCCTGGTACGAGTCAATTGACAAAACTCATCAGGCTTGGGAAAGTGCAATATCAGCCGCAGGGTTAAAAGGACAATATCGAAATATAGAGCTAGGGAGCTGGGACACAGTTGAATCTATTAATCAAGAAGATCTTCAGTACTTCTGCTCACAACCACTACCTTGGGATCATATAGATACAGGTATTGATAAAACTTGGCTAGCTCAAGATCTTCAAAATGCTCTCAAGGAAATTGTTGTACCTGACTGTTCATTTAATAACTGCAGTAAATGTGGAGTTTGTGGGCCCGAGTTAGGTCATAATATTGTGATCAAACCACCTCCAATTCCAGAAAAAATTAAATCAATTCTTCCAAATAGCAAAAAGGTCTGTCGTTTACGTTTTCAATTTTCCAAAACAGGAAGCATGATATGGATTAGCCATCTAGATCTTGTTAGAGTTCTTGAAAGAGCAATTCGTCGAAGCGGCCTTCCAATAAGTTTTAGTGGCGGTTATCACCCTATGCCAAGGATACAAATAGCACTTGCACTGCCACTTGGAGTAGAAGCATTTGGTGAGTGGCTAGATCTAGAGTTTACTGAGGAAATCAACATAGAAACTGTTTATAAAAAACTACAAGAAAATTTACCAAATGGTATTAAAATTTTAAATGGATATCCTATAAAGCTAAGCAGTCCAAGTCTCTCACAAGAATTAACAAAGGCAAAATGGGGTTTTACTATTTCAAAATCATTAACACCTCCTCTAACTTCTTCCCAATGGGAAAATACAGCAAATAAAATAATCAATTCACCTACGCTTTTATGGAACGATAAAGATAAAAAAGGTCGTTCTAGAAATCGAGATTTTAAACCGTTACTTCACTCTCTAAAGTTACACTTTGAAAAAAATAATTTAGAAAGAATCTTCTACTCTAATACAGTAAGTATTGAACTGGAAACTAATATAAATGCCTTAGGCATGAGTATCAAGCCAATCCAAATAAAGCATTGGATGGAGAAGGAGCTGAATCAGACTCTACATATAGAGAACATAAAAAGGCATGAACTTCAATTGCTTCAGTGCTAACCTCATAGCAGGACAAGGGCCTAAGCAGTTTATGCTAATGGCAGTCCTGGCCTTGTTAACCCCAATTGTGAGTAAAGCGAGGCCTCTGTCGCTCGCTATTTCCGGGACGTTTCCTCCGGATAATTCAGTCAAAATCACATAGGAGCTTTCACTCCGTCTATTTCTTCACCAAGTTCTAGTAGTAAAAACAATTTTCACACAATGCCGCGTAACTAGGCCTTTTATCTTGTTTTAGCCAATTAGGGCTACCGCTCCATTTATCTATTCGTCTATGCCTCAACAGATTGTTATTGCAGAGCAGCTTCGAATAGCAGCTCTGCTAAAAGATGAAAGAGTAAACGAATTAATAGTCGCCCAAGGCAGCTACCAAATTGGAGATGTCTATTTAGGGACAGTAGAAAATGTTTTGCCTGGAATTGATGCAGCCTTTGTCAACATTGGAGAGAGTGAAAAAAACGGTTTTATACACGTAACTGATTTAGGCCCTCTTCGCCTCAAAAAAGGTGCAGCGGGAATTACAGAACTACTTGAGCCACGCCAAAAGGTCTTAGTTCAAGTAATGAAAGAACCCACCGGAACCAAGGGGCCAAGGCTCACGGGTAATCTTTCACTTCCAGGACGATATCTAGTACTACAACCTCATAATCAAGGAGTAAATATCTCACGCCGCATTAATTCCGAAGGAGAAAGAAATAGACTCCGAGCTTTAGGTGTTCTAGTAAAACCACCAGGAGCAGGATTATTAATTAGAACTGAAGCAGATGGGATAAGTGAAGATCTCCTAATAGATGACTTAGAAGCTCTCCTGCAACAATGGGAGGCAATTCAACAAGCAGCAGAAACTGCAATCCCTCCTGTTCTCTTAAATAGAGATGATGATTTCATTCACAGGATTCTACGGGATCATGTTGGTCCAGATCTAGAAAAGATTGTTGTCGACAATCCCAATGCATTAGATCGTATCCGTAGTTATCTCGGCCAAGATAGCCAGAACTTATTAATCGAAGCTCATGAGGAGCCAACTGATCTACTAGAGCATTACAGAATCAATAATGCAATTAGAAATGCCCTCAACCCAAGAGTTGATTTACCATCAGGTGGCTACATAATCATTGAACCCACTGAAGCTCTTACGGTAATTGATGTTAACTCTGGTTCATTTACTCGATCAGCCAACTCTCATGAAACAGTTTTGTGGACTAATTGTGAAGCAGCAGTAGAAATTGCTCGTCAACTCAGGCTTCGAAATATTGGAGGAGTAATTATCATTGATTTCATAGATATGGAATCACGTAGAGATCAGCTCCAATTACTCGAACATTTCACGGCTGCTGTCAGTAACGATGCTGCTCGTCCTCAGATAGCTCAACTAACTGAATTAGGTCTTGTAGAGCTCACAAGAAAAAGACAAGGGCAAAATATATATGAACTTTTCGGCAGAAACTGTCCAAATTGTGGAGGACTTGGTCATGTGGCTGAATTACCTGGGAAAGATCTCCTTCAACCATTAGCGGCAGCTCCAGGATTAGTGCGTTCTGGGCCATCTACCAGGCCTGAGATACCAGTTTCATTAGAAAGTAGCAATGGCCGAAGGAAAAAAAGTGGGAGAAATCGTACAAGCAATGAGACGCCTGTTACACCTGCTAGTTCAATTGGTACGAATGAAATTCATTCAATTAATCAAAATCTAGAGAGCCAAGAAGATTCTTCTAATATAGATCATTCTTATATCAAGCAAGAACCTGAACTAATTGCAATTCCAATGGATGAGGACCAAGAAGAGGTATACAGTTGGCTTGGTTTAAATCCCCTGCTACTCCTAAATCCAACCCCAGAAAATGATAACTTACTAATACGAGTCGTCAGAGATGGTGAAGATCCTGAGAGGATATTAGAAGAAGCGAAGCAACAATTAATTGCAAATGGAGGAAGACGCAAACGGCGTGGCAAGACTCCTATTTCAAGGAATGGAAAAGCAAATGAATCAGAAATATCTCAAACATTTGAAGCAGAAGTGGATGATCAATCAGATGATTCTGAAGATAATAAACCTGCAATGAGTCCAGAGATTAATACAACAGAAACCAAAGAATCATCAATTAAATCCGATATGGACTCTGCTTTAGAAAGCAGTCAAACCATAGAAAAAGAGCCTGAAGATTTACGAAGACGTCGTAGACGTTCTTCTGCTACAAATTAAATCAACTTCCTAGTATGCAAATCATCGGAGTTGACGAAGTTGGTAGAGGTGCTCTGTTTGGTCCTGTCTTTGCTGGAGCAGTAGCACTTAATCATTCTCAATCCCTAGAATTAATTAAAGTAGGTCTAACTGACAGTAAAAAACTTTCAATTCGAAAGCGAACTCTTCTTGTTCCATTAATCGAAGAGGCTTCTACCGAGTGGTCTCTAGGTCAAGCATCTGCAAGAGAAATAGACAAATTCGGTATTAGGCATGCAACAGAATTGGCAATGCTAAGAGCTTTGCAACGAATTTCCAAACCAATTGAACTAGTTTTAATTGATGGTTCACTTCCTCTTCGACTATGGAAACATGAACAACGCACTGTGATTAAAGGAGATAATAAATATGCTGAAATTGCAGCAGCAAGCGTGATCGCCAAAGTGGCTCGCGATACTCTTATAAAACGTCTATCTAAAAAATTCCCTGGATATGGACTAGACAAACATGTTGGCTATGGAACCAAATTGCATAAGGAAGCCCTACTTAATTCAGGTCCTACAAAACTTCACCGCCAATCATTCTTAAAAAAAATATCACCTAAAATTAAGTCCTGATTTAATTGATTTTTTGGTTCGAGCTAATTTTCATTGCACCACTTTGTGAAATCACCAATCAATTGCTGACCTACACGTGCTTTGATACCTAACAAAATTCCATTCAATATTCCTCTACCAGTACTTTCAAGAACTGATCGAGGAATAAGTTTTAAAATTGCAGGCTGGCTAACGCTTACGGAGAGAAGCGCTTCGCCCTCTAAACCTCTTTCGGTAGCCTCAAGTGTTGCATCCAAAGTTAATTCAAAATCTTCAACCAAACCAAGCCCCTCCAGTTGACTATCTGTGGCCTGCATCTTGAGCTTTCCATCATCAGTATTAACTACTCCGATTGATACAACAGGATTAATTTGCAATTGAAAAACATGTAAGCTTGTCACTTCATAACGGAAACTACCTGGCCCAAGAGGGGTTAGTTTTTCTGAATCCAACAAAGCTCCTACCACTCTTTCTTGCTGAAGCAAATATTCCGTCAGACGCTCTACATTGCTGCTGACGGGCAAGTCTAATTTCTGACCAGCATGGAAGGCCAGACGCATGGTCAACTATCAACGAGTCATGATCCTATCTACACCTGTGCTATTCAGAGCTAATGCCAAAACAAGTTGCATATCTTGGACCTGAGGGAACTTTTGCCGAAAAGGCAGCTGTTTTACTGGCAGAACAGGAAGGTATAGCGAATGCAAAGTTTATTCCTTGCATTGGATTGCGATCAGTTGTTGAGCATGCGGCAACTAAACGTTGTGATTGGGCAGTAGTTCCCGTTGAAAATTCCGTAGAAGGAGGCGTCTCTACAACCCTTGATGCTTTGTGGTCTAATCCTGAATTGGCCATTGTTAGATCTTTAGTGTTACCTATTCGTCATGCCCTATTGAGCAATGGCAACCTCTCTGAAATTTCTGAAGTTCTATCCCACCCTCAGGCCTTAGCGCAATGCAGCAACTGGTTAAATCAAAATCTACCTAATGCATTGCAACTCTCAACAACTTCAACATCAGAAGCTGTGAGAATGGTTAAAGGGAGCCACTTTCGAGCTGCAATAGCATCAAGCTCAGCCGGAAGAGTCAAAGGGCTGAATGAACTTGCTTTTCCAATTAATGATGCTGTTGGTAATCGCACTAGATTTCTCTTGTTACGGAGGGGAGCCAGAAAAAACAAAGGAAATCTTGCCAGCCTTGCCTTCTCATTACATGCAAATGCACCAGGAGCACTTTTAGAAGCACTATCGTGCGTAGCGCGACTTGGCTTGAACATGAGTCGAATCGAATCCCGACCATCAAAACGTGAATTAGGAGAATATGTATTTTTTATCGATGTCGAAATTAATGATTTAGAGAATGATATTCAACATGAATTAGAAAATATTTTAAACCCATTATGCGAACATTTAGTACTCTTCGGTGCCTATCCAAATAGCCATCAGGATCTTGACTAAGTATGAAATGAAATCCTAAAAACTCCAAACCTCATAAGCCCTTTAGAAAAAGCCCAATTCATTAGAAGGATAGTAGGAATTTCTCTTACTCCTTTAACAAATCCATTAACTCCTAATCCCAAAATAGCCTGAGGGCGTCGAAACCCTTCAAAAATCGAATCATTCCAAGAAGGCAAAGTCTGCATAGTCCAGTCTTCTGTTTCTACAATTCCTTTGGAGAATTTGCTATTCATCAAATTCTCACGAAACCCAGATATGCTTGAAAAATGAGGATGTGCCCATTGATTTAGGAGCTGCCTCATTACAGCTTTTTCAAAAATATTCATCTTCTGATTATAGAAATCACGTTCATTCCAATCAGCTATAGCTAGAACACCACCACTTCGTAAGACACGCAACATTTCATCAGCATACAATTGCTTATCAGGTATATGAGGGCCTGCTTCTACACTCCAAACAGCATCAAAACTATTTTGATCAAGCTTTAAGTCGAGCGCATCCATCACTTGAAAGTGACAAGAAACACCTTGATTGGTTAATTCAGAAGCTCTCTTAACTTGCTCTGGGCTAATGCTTATTCCTAAGACATCAAAACCATAATCAATTGCCAAAATCCTTGCACTTCCACCAATACCGCAACCGACATCTAACACTCTTGAACCTCTGGGAAGCTTATCTAAACCACTCCAACGAATTAGCTCATGAACAAAATCCTCTTTTGCTCTACGAAAATCTTTTGATCTAGGGGGATTTCCATAATAACCAAGATGAACATGATGACCCCACAATCTTTCTAAAAGGCGATCATTTGTCCAATTATCATAAGCAGAAGCAACACTGCTAGATGACTCATATTTCCTATCCTCCTTCAACCAAATAAAAAATACAAAAGTAATAATTAAAACTGCACAAATCAAAACTAACAGCCAATTATTCATCAGCCATTTGCCTTATCAACATTTGATAAAGTATCTTTCAAAACAGTTCTAGCAGCTAACTGTTTTCGAGTCTGGTCAAGCATTTCCAATTCACGTTTTAGTCGGTCATTCGTATCAATCAATTCCAACAAAGACTGTTGCTCATCAGCAACAGGACCAGCTAAATGTGAAGCTATCCAAAATGACAATTCTCTTGGCAAGTCAGGTAACTCTTCTGGCAGAGAAGGATCTGTATCAGTTAACTTTCCAGTTAATGAAACAACATCCTTAAGAGCAGTAGAAACCTCTTGAGCAAGCTTATTCAAATCTTCGTGATTCTCAACCTGCTTATCTTCTATCCAGCTCACCATGGCAGTTCTATATGGGGCTTCTCTAACAACTTCAAGAACTCGAAAACGCTGCTGCCCCAAGGTAATTATGTTACTTCGGCCGTCTTCTGAAGTTTGATGTTGAACAATTTCTGCACAACATCCAACATCAGCCAACTTCTTAGCTCTAGGGTCCCAACGAATGACTCCAAAACGACTATCTCTCTCTAACACAGTTTGAAGCATGATCCTGTAGCGAGATTCAAAGATATGCAATGGAAGCACTTCTTCAGGAAACAGCACCAAATCTGGGAGAGGGAATATAGGCAATTCCCTGACTGATAGATCGGTCACGGAAATCGTCCTAAAGAGACTTGGATCCTAATAAACCTAACTTAAGATTGAAGTTTTTTTTTGAAAATCAGAGTTTAACTTCAATATCAACCCCACTCGGGAGGTCTAGCTTCATCAAAGCATCAATGGTCTTTGCAGATGGATTGTATATATCGATTATTCGACGATGAGTACGAGTTTCAAAATGCTCACGAGAGTCTTTGTCCACATGAGGTGAACGAAGGACACAATAAATCTTTCTCTTCGTAGGAAGAGGGATAGGTCCTATTGCAGTAGCAGCTGTGTTGTCAGCCGTCTCAATAATCTTCTCACAAGATAAATCCAGCATTCGGCGATCAAATGCCTTAAGTCGAATTCGAATCTTCTGTTGAGCGATAGCCGTTGACATGACAGATTTAGCAATGTCCCTTAAAGGGGGTTTTTAAATGTGTTTTCGAGGTTCTGAAATGAGGTTAATCTGATTTGTTTAACCTCAACAAGATAAATCTAAGGGATGAATGGAATCAAGTCCCACTCATCCCCTCTAAGGCCAAGATCATTCAATGATTTTGGATACAACTCCAGCCCCAATGGTCCGACCGCCTTCACGAATAGCAAATCGCATCCCCTGCTCAATTGCTACTGGACAAATCAACTCTCCAGTCATATTGATGCGATCTCCAGGCATAACCATCTCAACATTAGATCCATCATCAGATGTGAAAGCAGTGATTTGACCTGTCACATCAGTGGTACGAATATAAAACTGAGGGCGATAACCTGCAAAGAAAGGGGTATGCCTTCCACCTTCTTCCTTCTTTAGAACATATACCTCACCTTCAAATTTTGTATGAGGTGTGATTGAACCTGGCTTAACCAGAACCATACCTCTTTCAATATCTTCCTTTTGAATGCCTCGAAGCAAGAGGCCAACGTTGTCCCCTGCCATCCCTTCTTCTAAAAGTTTCCGGAACATCTCAACACCAGTCACAGTGGTCTTCCTAGTGTCTTTAATCCCGACAATTTCTATTTCTTCTCCAACTACAACCTTCCCTCTTTCAATACGACCGGTTGCAACTGTACCTCTACCTGTAATTGAGAAAACATCTTCTATTGCCATTAAGAAAGGCTTATCAACTTCCCTTTCTGGCTCTGGGATTGAGGCATCAACTGCCGTCATTAATTCATCAATTTTTGACTCCCATTCTGAGTCTCCTTCTAAAGCCTTCAGAGCAGAGACTTGAACAACCGGAAGGTCATCTCCAGGGAAATCATAACTATTTAGAAGCTCACGGATCTCCATCTCAACAAGCTCAATCATCTCTTCATCATCAACCATGTCGCATTTGTTAAGCGCTACGACAAGAGAAGGAACACCTACTTGCTTTGCTAAAAGAATGTGCTCTTTAGTCTGAGCCATTGCACCATCAGTAGCAGCAACAACAATGATTGCTCCATCCATCTGTGCTGCCCCAGTGATCATGTTCTTCACATAATCTGCGTGCCCAGGACAGTCAACATGGGCATAGTGTCTGCCTTCAGTCTCATATTCAACATGAGCTGTATTAATTGTGATCCCACGCTCACGCTCTTCAGGCGCGCCATCGATATCACCATAATCTTGGGCTTGTGCCTGACCCTTCTTGGCAAGCACATTGGTGATTGCTGCAGTCAGCGTTGTTTTTCCATGGTCAACATGGCCAATAGTTCCAATGTTGACGTGAGGCTTGTTCCTCTCAAACTTCTCGCGAGCCATTTTGTTTAAAGAATCGGGGATTGTGTGATTTGGATTTTAGAGATCAGGTATTGCCCTGATTCTTGGAGATGATGGCTTCAGCCACATTACGAGGGACTTCCTCATAATTGCTGAACTCCATCGAAAAGATACCCCGACCCTGGGTCATAGAGCGGAGCTGTGTGGCGTAACCGAACATTTCGGCCAGAGGCACTTTGGCATTTACTTTAGACAATCCATCGTCTATGGACTGTCCTTCAACCTGACCTCGGCGAGAAGACAGGTCACCAATGATTGAGCCTAAGAAGTCTTCAGGGACCTCTACTTCAACCTTCATCATTGGTTCAAGCAAAACTGGATTGCACTTCTTAACTCCATCCTTGAAAGCCATTGACCCAGCAATCTTGAAGGCCATCTCAGATGAGTCGACATCATGATAAGAGCCATCAATCAGAGTTACCTTTACATCTATAAGAGGATAACCAGCGATTACGCCCGATTCACAGGTCTCTTTCATGCCTGATTCAGCAGGTTTGATGTATTCCTTAGGAACAGAACCTCCAACTATTTTGTTGACAAATTCAAACCCTGTACCAGGTTCTCCTGGCTCCACCTCAATAATTACATGTCCATACTGCCCCTTACCACCTGTCTGACGAGCAAACTTACCCTCACCAGATGAGCTAGCACGAATAGTCTCTCGATAGGAAACCTGAGGTGCACCAATATTTGCCTCTACCTTGAATTCCCGAAGCATTCGATCGACGAGAATTTCAAGATGTAACTCACCCATTCCAGCGATAACTGTCTGATTAGTTTCTGAATCTGTACTCACACGAAAAGTTGGGTCCTCTTCTGCCAATGCTGTCAGGGCTTTTGAAAGTTTCTCCATATCACCTTTAGTCTTTGGCTCAACTGCTACAGATATCACTGGTTCTGGGATGAAAAGAGTCTCTAAGACAATTGGCTCATCTGTTCCACAAAGAGTGTCTCCGGTTGTTGTGTTTTTCAATCCCAGAACAGCTCCCAAGTCACCTGCTCGCAACTCATCAACCTCTTCTCTATCATCGGCTTTAAGAACAATCAATCTAGAAATACGCTCCTTTTCATCCTTGGTGGAATTCAAAACGTAACTACCCTTCTCTAGAACCCCTGAATACATACGAACAAAAGTTAGTTTTCCATAGGGGTCTGACATTACTTTGAAGGCCAAAGCACTAAATGGAGCATTGTCATCAGAAGGACGCAAAGCCTCTTCACCATTAGGAAGTAAACCTTGAATAGGAGGTACATCAACAGGTGCTGGTAAATAATCAACTACTGCATCTAACAAAAGTTGAACACCCTTATTCTTAAAAGCCGAACCGCAAAGCATAGGAACAAGACCATGCTTTAGAACTCCTTCACGAATACCTGCTTCAAGCTGAGATTGAGTTAATTCGCCAGCTTCCAAGAATGCTTCGATCAAATTTTCATCTGTCTCAGCAACTGTTTCCATTAATTTTGCTCTCCACTCAGCAGAAAGCTCTGCCATATCAGCAGGAATTTCAGTCTCTTCAATATCTTTTCCTAGATCATCTTTATAAATAAAGGCTCTGTTCTTAACTAAATCAACTATGCCCACAAGATCACCTTCAGCTCCTATTGGGAGTTGAATTGGTACAGCATTTGCCTTAAGCCTATCCTTAATCTGGGAATAAACCTTTAGGAAATCAGCTCCTGTTCGGTCCATTTTGTTGACAAAAACCATCCGAGGTACCGAGTACCTATCTGCTTGGCGCCAAACAGTTTCAGATTGAGGCTGAACTCCTCCAACTGCACAAAATACAGCTATCACTCCATCAAGCACTCTCATGGAGCGCTCAACTTCAATAGTGAAATCAACGTGCCCTGGAGTATCAATGATATTGATCCGATGATCATTCCAAGTAGTTGAAATGGCAGCTGCTGTGATGGTTATGCCTCGCTCTCGTTCCTGAGCCATCCAGTCCGTAACGGCAGCGCCGTCATGGACCTCACCCATCTTGTGCACTACTCCTGAATAGAAAAGAATTCTTTCAGTACAGGTCGTTTTGCCGGCATCGATATGGGCGGCAATCCCGATATTTCTGACACGTTCCAGAGGAAAGGAGCGAACCACAGGAAAATCTCCGGGTATGAGCAATAAAAGGAGGGTGAGACTCTACAGGTCCGCCCTCAATAACTAAAGTATTAAAGGGCTTAACTGGTTCAGTATCGATAGTGGGCGAAGGCTTTATTAGCTTCTGCCATCTTGTGAGTTTCTTCACGTTTCCTTACTGCACTCCCTGCTTCATTAGCCGCATCCATCAACTCCCCTGCAAGCTTTTGGGCCATACTGCGGCCATTTCTAGATCTCGAAAAATTCACTAGCCATCTAAGAGCCATAGCAGTCCCGCGCTCCTGACGAACCTCCATTGGGACCTGATATGTTGCACCTCCAACTCGACGAGCACGAACCTCCACAAGAGGCGTTGCATTCTTTACAGCAGTTTCAAAAAGTTCTATAGGATCGTTACCAGTACGCTCATTAATAAGCCCAAATGCATCCGACAAGATTTTTTGAGCTGTAGATTTCTTGCCATGCTTCATTAAACGAGCAACCATCATGGTTGCTAAACGATTATTGAATTGAGGATCAGGAAGTACAGGGCGCTTTTCAGCAGCATTTCGACGAGACATAATTGACCAAGAAAGATGAAGGAATTTAAATAGAAACTTTTGTTTAACTCAACTCTTTTGAGGGATCACTCCTTTGGTGACTTAGCACCATACTTAGAACGGGCTTGGCGTCGATCTTTCACTCCAGCAGTATCCAAAGTCCCTCGAATAATGTGATATCTAACCCCTGGCAGATCTTTAACCCTCCCTCCACGTATTAACACAACAGAGTGTTCTTGGAGGTTGTGCCCTATTCCTGGAATGTAAGCAGTTACTTCAAAACCAGACGTAAGTCGAACACGTGCAACCTTTCTCAAAGCCGAATTTGGCTTCTTTGGAGTTGATGTATACACACGGGTACAGACTCCCCTCCTTTCAGGACAAGAGCGCAGGGCAGGCGACTTGGTTTTGCGTGTTAGACGCTGCCTTTCAGTACGGATTAGCTGTTGAATAGTTGGCATTGACGTTTTCCATCGGGTCGGAGCTCGACCCCTATCCACAATCCTTAACCTTACTTGGTCACATGAATCAAATTGAACAAATACTCAACCACGTAAATAATCAGCACATCTCATGATTGGTTATCCAGCTTTGTTTTACGACCTTGGAAGAGGTCCTATTCTTAAAGTATTAGTAAATGCAAGCAAAATGTCACTTGAGTAATTTTTCAGAAAATGACTTCTGCCAATGCTTCAAAACCAAGCTTTCGTAAAGCTTTTCAGATAATTGAACAAAAAATTGAATACTAAAAACTGGCTTAACTGAAAGGTTGACCATTCAGTGCGGTAGATCTAAGGAAGACACCTCCCTAGGATTCTCGTCTACTCCCCTGTCTCCTTGTCCGCAGAACTCAGCGGCATAGAAAAACAGTTTGGTTGCAGGTTATGTCAAACGTTCCACGTCGTTCTAATTGGCCTTACTGCGAAAGCAGAGCTCCCTCCTCAATAGTGGGAGAGAAAGACTCCTGTGGGGTTGGATTTATTGCACATATTGAGGGGAAAGAAAGTAACTGGATCCTCACACAAGCACTGCAGGGCCTTAACTGCATGGAGCATAGAGGTGGTTGTGGTGGTGATAGTGATTCAGGAGATGGAGCAGGAATACTTTGCGCTATTCCCTGGGGATACCTAAATGAAATTTGGCCAGAAGTGAACAAGAACTCCAAAAAAATGGGGTTGGGCATGCTGTTCATGCCTCAAGACAATCTTCTTAGAAAAGAAGCTCGCGAAATCTGCGAAGAAGAAGCTTCATCACTAGGTTTCATCACTCAAGGATGGAGATCGGTTCCAGTAAACACCTCAGTTTTAGGTCCACTAGCACGGGAAACTGCACCAATAATTGAACAATGGCTTGTAGCCGGAGAAGACACCGGTAGAACCTTAGAAGCACTTTTATTCCAATTAAGGCGCCGTATTGGCAAACGAACCCGACAATCTTGGGGATCAAGATCAACTGATCTCTATGTGGCCTCACTAAGTAACCGAACGATTGTCTACAAGGGAATGGTTCGATCAGAAGTACTTTCAAAATTTTATAGCGATTTGCGCGATCCTCGTTTTGAAGTTCCTTTTGCGGTTTATCACCGCAGATTTAGTACCAATACACTCCCGCGTTGGCCACTAGCCCAACCAATGAGATTATTAGGGCACAATGGGGAGATAAATACTTTACTGGGAAACTTAAACTGGGCAAAAGCTACTGAAGAAAACCTAACGGAAATATGGGGGGAAAAGGCTTCTGATATAAGGCCAGTTATAAATCCAGAATTTAGTGATTCTGCAAACCTTGACGCAATCTTAGAGCTACTTGTACGAAGTGGTAGGCCAATTACAGATAGTCTTCTAACACTTGTTCCAGAAGCCTTCAGAGAGCAACCTGAATTACTTCAGAGATCTGAAATTCAAGCTTTTTACGAATATTCAGCTTGTATTCAAGAACCTTGGGATGGACCAGCACTACTGGTCTTTTCAGATGGGAATTTCGTAGGAGCAACATTAGATCGCAATGGGCTACGTCCTGCCCGCTATTGCATAACTAAAAATGGCTTTGTTGTCATGGGCTCAGAAACAGGAGTAGTTGAACTTGAAGAAAACCAAATCATCGAAAAAGGGAGATTAGGTCCAGGACAAATGCTTACCGTAGATATAGAGAATGGCCGCTTACTTCGTAATTGGGATGTAAAGCAAGAAGTAGCGAGTCGACATCCATATCAGGAATGGCTTGCAACAAATCGAAGAAACTTAGTTTGCCAACCTTGGATTGAACAAACTCACTTATCACCCTCTGAATTACTTCAACACCAAACTGCATTTGGTTTTACCGCTGAAGATTTTGATCTGGTCATTGACACCATGGCTGGACAAGCAAAAGAACCAACCTTCTGTATGGGAGATGACATTCCACTAGCAGTACTTTCTGACAAGCCTCATCTTCTCTTTGACTACTTCAAACAGCGTTTTGCACAGGTTACAAATCCACCAATAGATCCATTACGAGAAAAACTCGTGATGAGTCTTGAAATGCATTTAGGGAAACGCAGATCGCCACTCAATCCTAGAGCATCAGCAGCTTCACTAATTCATCTTGATTCGCCTGTAATCAATGAAGAAGAACTTGAAGCATTAAAACGAGAGGAATTAAAAACTCAAACTATCTCATCTTTACTTCCAATTAAAAATGGGGCTTCTGGCCTTGAACCAGCTATTAAAAGACTATGCAAAGAAGCGGAGTCTGCCGTCCTAAAAGGTACGGAAATTATCGTGATATCAGATCGCTTCCGTATACCCAATGCCGAAAATCATAAGAACTCAAAAATTCATCCAACATTAAATCAAGGTATAAACGAAACCACGATATACATTCCACCTTTACTAGCAGTAGGTGCCATTCATCATCACCTTCTAAATCAAGGGTTAAGACTTAATACTTCATTAGTGGTAGACACAGCACAATGCTGGAGCACTCATCATCTTGCATGCTTAATAGGTTTTGGAGCTAGTGCAGTCTGCCCTTGGCTAACCTGGGAAACAACACGCCATTGGTGGCATCATCCCAGGACAAAAAAGCTTATTGAAAAAGGCAACTTAAACATACAAAGTATTAACCAAGCTCAAGCTAATGTTAAAAAATCCTTGGAAGATGGATTACGCAAAATATTATCAAAAATTGGCATCTCCCTTCTAGCTAGTTACCATGGAGCACAAATATTTGAGGCGATAGGTATTGGAGCTGATGTAATCGAAATAGCTTTCAAAGGTACCACTAGTCGAGTAGCAGGACTAAGCATTTCAGATCTCGCAAATGAAACATTTAGCTTCCATTCAAAGGCTTTTCCAGAAACCAATTCGAACAAACTTGAATTTATGGGTTTTGTTCAATATCGAACAAGTGGGGAGTTTCATCTGAACTCGCCAGAAATGTCTAAAGCTCTTCATGCAGCTGTTAAGTCTGGGCCAGGTTATGACCACTTCTCTACTTACAAAACTCTTTTAGAAAATAGACCAGCTACTGCACTTCGAGATCTGCTGACCTTTGTACCAGCAACTAAACCTTTGCCAATAGATCAAGTTGAAAGTGTAGAAAATATCTGTAAACGCTTTTGCACTGGAGGCATGAGCCTCGGTGCCCTCTCAAGAGAAGCCCATGAGGTTCTAGCAATAGCAATGAATCGAATAGGTGGTAAAAGTAACAGTGGAGAAGGAGGTGAGGACCCTGCACGATTCAAGATTCTAAAAGATGTAGATAGTCAATATCGTTCAGCAACACTGCCAAATATTAAAGGTCTACAAAACGGTGACAGTGCATGTTCCGCAATTAAGCAAATTGCTTCAGGTCGTTTTGGAGTGACTCCTGAATATCTCAGAAGCGCCAAGCAACTAGAAATCAAAGTTGCCCAAGGTGCCAAGCCAGGAGAAGGAGGTCAACTTCCAGGGCCAAAAGTTGATTCTTACATTGCAAAACTTCGAAATAGCAAGCCTGGTGTTGCATTAATTTCCCCACCTCCTCATCATGATATTTATTCAATTGAAGACCTCGCACAACTCATACATGATTTACATCAAATTCATCCTTCTGCCAAAGTTAGCGTCAAGCTAGTTGCTGAGATTGGTATTGGAACAATTGCTGCAGGTGTTGCAAAAGCAAATGCAGATGTAATACAAATATCAGGTCATGATGGTGGCACTGGTGCCTCACCACTTAGCTCAATCAAGCATGCAGGAAGCCCATGGGAACTGGGCTTAATCGAAGTCCATAGATCCCTACTTGAAAATGGCTTAAGAGATCGTGTTTTACTTAGAGCTGATGGAGGCTTAAAAACAGGCTGGGATGTTCTTATTGCTGCATTACTAGGTGCTGAAGAATATGGATTTGGATCAATTGCGATGATTGCAGAAGGGTGCATTATGGCTCGCGTATGTCACACAAACAATTGCCCAGTAGGTGTCGCCACACAAAAAGAAATACTCCGAAAAAGGTTCCCAGGATTACCTGAACATGTTGTCAACTTCTTCCTATTTGTTGCCGAGGAAATTCGTCAATTAATGAGTATGCTTGGAATTGCAAAACTAGAAGATTTAATTGGAAGAACTGAATTACTACAGCAAAGAAATTTTAAATTAGCCAAAACTAATTCCCTAGATATTTCATCCCTACTTGAACCCATTAAATCCTCAGAAGCCAACAGATCGTGGTTAAATCATGAACAAAAAGCCCACGATAATGGCTTTACTCTAGAGGACAGACTTCTTGAAGATCAAGAAATTATAGAAGCAATAAAAGAGCATAAAAATATTTCTCGTAATATACCTATCTCAAACACTGATCGAAGTGTCTGCGCAAGAATCTCTGGAGAAATTGCCGAAATTCACGGAAACAAAGGCTTCGAAGGTCAACTTGCACTAACTTTTAAAGGTGCTGCAGGTCAAAGTTTTGGGGCATTTGTGATTAAAGGAATGAATATAGTACTTTCAGGAGAAGCTAATGACTACGTAGCAAAAGGTATTA
>QCFC01000020.1 GCA_003278465.1 Prochlorococcus sp. AG-363-B04 | reverse complement strand
CGTCTTTGTTTATCTTTATTGTCTGTTTAGCTTTGGATGGTTTTGCTCCTTTTGGAAGATTTAGATTTTGTCCTGGATACAAGAAGTTAGCATTGGAGAGATTATTTATTGCTATTAAATCTTGTTGCTTAATATTATATATTTTAGAGATTTTATTTATAGTATCTCCTTTGGTGACTTTGTGCTGGATGCTTGAGAGAGATGGAAGATCTCGATTGTTTTTGGGTATAGAAAGATTGATTCCTGCTTCCAGGTGATTTGAGTTGCTCAGTCCGTTATGGCGCATTAACTCGCCAATTGAAACATTGTATTTATTGGCTAACTGAGAAAGGGTATCGCCTGGTTGGACTTTTACATTTTGCGCTATTGAGGGTAGTGGCAAAAGCACAGCTAGCGCCAGGTTGGCAACAATAGTGTGGCGCATTATTTTTTTTATATCTTGGTGAAAGATAAGACTCTTCTTGGAATTCGCCAGCCTTGTGAAGAGATCCTGTTGCACCATGCCGCATTATTAACGCAAAAGCTTTTTGAGTAACTTCAAGCTAGTTCGGTAGGGTGGATATCTAAAGTTGAGGTCCAGCCAGAAAGGTCTTTTAAGCACAGTTTTTTTGTGAGAAAAGGTTTCGAAACCCGCTAGACCGTGATATTGACCAATTCCACTTGCTCCGACTCCTCCAAATGGGAGGTCAGGTATTCCAGCTTGAATAACCACGTCATTAAAGCAAACGCTACCTGAGCTGGTTGTATTGAGAAGGTTTTGCTTATCGTGTTCGTTCCCTCCAAAGAGATATAAGGCAAGAGGTTTTGGTTCTTTGCGCAAATCAAAAAGGGCTTTTTCGAAACTTTTTACAGTGAGTAATGGAAGTAGTGGGCCAAACAACTCTTCTTCCATAAGGGGATCAGAGCGGTCATTTACCTCAATTACAGTGGGTGCAATACGTTGCAGGCTTGTATTGATTTCACCTCCTATCAGAACTTTTCCTTCACTCTGAGCTTTGTCCAGTAATCTTTTTAGTCTAAAGAAATGATTTTCATTAATTATTCTTGATAGGTCAGGAGAATTTGTTGGATCTGAACCGTAGAATTCTTCAATTTTATTTTTTAGTTCTTTTAGTAAATCTTCTTTAATAGTCTCTTTGACTATTAAGTGATCAGGTGCGATACAGGTTTGTCCAGAATTCAGCCCTTTTCCCCAAACTAAACGTTTTGCAGTTACTGAAATATCTGCTCCATCTATAATTATTGCAGGGCTTTTCCCTCCTAACTCTAATGTGATTGGCGTCAAATGGTTTGCAGCAGATGCCATAACTTTTTTCCCAATATTTCCGCCCCCAGTAAAAAAAATATGGTCAAAGGGAAGTTTTGTCAGGCTTTCTGCTACTGAAGCATCTCCTTCTATTGCTATTACAACTTGATCTGGGAAATATTCTTGTATTAGGTCTGAAATCAGACTGGATGTAGCTGGAGCATGTTCGGAAGGTTTTAATACCGCAGTATTCCCAGATGCTAATGCACTAATTAAAGGTTGAAGAGTTAATGAAAATGGATAATTCCATGGTCCAATAATCAGAACACAACCTAATGGTTCTGGTTTGATCATCGCTTCTCCTGGTTTCAAAGAGAGGGGAATTGGTATATGCCTAGGCTTCATCCAATGATTTAACTTCTTTTGAGCTAGCTTTAGTTCTTGACGTGTTGCAACAATTTCAAAGAAGCCTTCAGTCGTGGGTTTTTTAAGATCTCGTGAAAGAGCATCTAATATTTTGATTTCATTATTTCTTAGTAAAGTTTCAATTCGCTTAAGTTGTAGTCTCCTCCATGCTTCTGGTCTTGTTTGACCAGAAATTACCGGAGCTTGAAGCTTGTTTAATGGGAAGTTGTCTGTAATCAAGGGCTGACGATATTGCGAGATTTGTCTAGCAGTGTTGCAGTAGTGATATTAATAGACCAGAAATGACACTTAAAGAATTTTGGTGGAAAGGTGCAGTCATCTATCAATTGATTCCACGGAGTTACGCGGATGGGAATGGAGATGGAATTGGTGATTTTCAAGGCCTAGCAAGCAGGCTTAATTATTTGCGGTGGTTAGGCATTGAGGCAATATGGCTGACTCCTATTTACCCCTCTCCGTTACAGGACGGTGGCTATGACATTACAGATTTTAAGAATATTCATCCTGAATTAGGCGATTTAGCAGCTTTTTATCGTCTTTTGACTGCTGCACATAATCATGGAATTAAAGTCATTCTTGATCTTGTGTTGAATCACACAAGTTCTTTGCATCCATGGTTTCAGAGGGCTCGTTGGGCCCCTAAGGGGAGCACTGAAAGAGATGTCTACGTATGGAGCGATGATCCACAACGATATGCCGAAGCCCCTGTCTTATTTAGAAATTTTGAATCTTCTAATTGGGAATGGGATGACGTTGCTGGTCAGTATTACTTACATAGATTTTTGAGACATCAACCTGATTTGAATTACGAGAATCCATGGGTTCAGGAGCAAATGCTAGGTGTGGTGGACTTTTGGCTTGATAAAGGAGTGGATGGTTTTCGTTTGGATGCTGTTCCTTTTCTATTTGAAGCTGAGGGTAGTCGATGTGAAGGCTTGCCCGAAACACATGATTTCTTGAAAAAAGTGCGTCAACGAGTGGATAAGCATGGGAGAGATATTTTGTTGTTAGCTGAAGCTATTCAACCTGTTGAGGAGGCAGCACCGTATTTGGCAGATGATGAGCTACATGGGGCGTTTAATTTTGTTTTGACTGCACATCTTTTTGCTGCAGTGGCTAGTGGCAAAGTTAATCAACTACGTGAATGCCTTGAAAAAACTCAGCATGTTGCCTCAGTTGGGAGCTGGGCAATGCCATTACGTAATCATGATGAGCTTTGGTTAGGGGATGGCCATTTAGTTCCTGATGACGTCATTCAGTCAATTCGCGCTGGCCTTCATCAGGGTCATGGACATTGGCTGAATTGGGGAATTAATCGACGGCTTGCTCCTCTCCTTAATGGGGATCCAAGAGCTAATCGTGTTTTACATGCACTGTTGTATAGCCTTCCTGGAATGCCTTGTCTTTATTACGGCGATGAGCTTGGGATGGGTGATTGGCCTGGGCTAAGGGATCGTGACCCTAATCGAACACCTATGGCCTGGACTTCTGCTCGAAATGGAGGCTTTTCAACGGCACCTGATCCGTTATTAGTTCTTCCAGCGGTGACAGCTCCTGGATATGACTATCGTGTTTTAAATGTTGAAGTGCAGAAACAGCTTCCAGGATCATTGCTTAATTGGCATCGGCGAATGCTTACTTGTCGTCGTCTTTTGCCGGCCTTGAGGCAAGGAGAGTTTGAAATTCTAGAATCTACTCATCCAAGTGTAATTGTTTATATCCGTTATATAGAAAGCATGATAGTACTAGTAGCAGCAAATCTTTCTGCTGCAGGGGCATCTTTGTCTTTGGACTTAACTCGTTGGAAGGGAGAGAGAACGAGAGAAGTGTTATGGGGGTGTGAGTATCCGCTTGCAGATGATAATTGGTTTGTATATTTGCCTTCTTACGGTTTTAGTTGGTGGTTAATTGGCGAAGTTGAGGAGACGATTCAGAATGCTCCAGGGAAAAATTAGATTTTATTTCTTGGATTTTATTTTTTTAAATCAAGATCTTGGTCTTTATATTTTGTATCTCCTAAGTAGCTTCTGACTATAGGCAATAACCTTTCAGCTTCTTCAAAGTCGACCATGGCTAGACGACATCTGCGGGCAAGAATATCTGTAGGAGTTAATGCATGTTCGTTGGTGATTGCTTGTTGAATTTCTGCTCTACAGATTGGGATGACTTCACTTAAGGGCTCTAGTAGCTCTTTAGAACTCTTCTGGATAATTTTAAATGCTTCTAAGCCGTAGGTTCCCTCTAAATGATCTATTTGTTTTTCCAATAAATAACTATCAGGTAGATATTCCTTAAGTAAATGTCTTTGCTTTAAAAGTAAATCCTTTGTTTTGTTTGAGTTTAAATGTGTTCCTATTAATGGAAGAGGTTTTGGATTTGGTAATGATCGGCCTAATGCAGTTTCGATTGCTTTAATTGTATCAAGAGCCATTGATCGGCAAGTCGTCCACTTGCCGCCCATGGCACTGATTAGCCCACAAGGAAGTGTTTCTATTTCGTGTTCCCTTACGACTTTACTACTATTTGTATTTTCATTGCTGGACGACAATAACGGGCGTCCTCCTGCCCAGCAACTTTTGATTTCCAAGGGACTGGAGTTGGGGAACCATCTTTCTAAGTGATTGATTAAATATAGTTCTTCTTCTTTCGAAGGTGATGAAGCTGCCTCGTGATGACAGGCAGTATCTGTAGTACCTATTAGGGTTCGTCCAAAGAATGGTAGAAGAAATAAAATTCTTCCGTCATCAGTTTTAGGTAAAAAAAGACCAATATTCTTTGCGCATAAATTCTCTTTTAAGACAAGATGGATTCCTCTGCTTATAAGTAATTTTGTAGAGAGACTTGGGTCGACTTTTTTACGTAGTTTGTCTGCATGTATGCCGGTAGCATTAACAATAGTTCTTGCATCTATTGTTTTTATTTCCTTGTTTTTTGTTTCTATTGTAGCTCCTGAAATTTTGCCATTGCTATGTTTCTCTAAATCTATAACTTTACAACGACTCAGAAGTGTTGCACCTGCTTTCTCAGCAGTAAGGGCCAGGAGAAGATTTAGCCGAGCATCATTAAATTGACCATCGCTAAACACAACACCTCTTTGTGTGTTGCATTTCAGTCGAGGAAATGCCTCTGAAAGCTTGTTATTTGAAAGGAGTCGACTTCTTCCAATGCTTCGACTACCTGCAAGTGCGTCATATAGACCCAGTCCTATTCGGTAATATCCGGTTTCAAAACAACTTTGTGTAGGTATTGCCAACTCAATACGACGAGAGAGGAAAGGAGCTTGTTTAAGCCAGTAGTCACGTTCAATCAGAGCTTCCCGTACGAGTCTTAGTTGAGCCAGATCAAAATTTTTGAATGCAAGCTCGAGATACCGCACTCCACCATGAAGCAGCTTGGTACTTTTGCAACTAGTTCCACCACCAATATCTCTTGCATCAAGTAGTGCCACATTTAGGCCACGTCGGGTGGCTTCATACGCGATAGATGAGCCAGTTGAACCCGCTCCAATTACTAACAAATCAAAGTGTTTTTTAGTCATGCCATTTGAGACTTCTTTGAACTGCTTCATCCCATTGTGCTTTTAGTTGATTGCGCTTTATGGGGTCAATCTTGGGTGAAAAGACATCAGCATTTTCTTCTCGATTCGTTAATTGGTTGTTTAAGTTGTCTATTAACCCTGCATGCACACCTGCTAGCAAAGCTACTCCTTTTGCTGTGCTCTCTAAATTGGGTGGCCTTCTAACTTTTAGATTAGTTATATCAGCTTGAAATTGTAATAAAGGGTTTGATGCAGCTGCCCCACCATCAACAGCTAATTCACCTAATTTTTCTCCTAATGATATTTCTGCTAATTCAACTAACGTCCCAACAGATAAGGCAATTCCATTGAGAGCCGCTCTAGCTATATGCGCGCGCTTAGTATCACGTGTTATGCCAATAATTAGACCCCGAGCACTCGGATCCCAATGTGGAGTCCCCCAGCCTGTAAATGCAGGTACAAGCATTACTCCTGCAGAATCTTCAACTTCTTCAGCAAGAGTATTTATTTGATTTGCAGAGTCTATGATTCCTAATCCATCTCGCATCCATTGAATGACTGTACCGGCGTTAAAAAGACTACCTTCAAGGCAGTAAATAGGTGACCCTGAAGAGTCAGTCCATCCGAGGGTGCTTAGTAAGCCGGCATTAGAACGATGGATAGTTTTTCCAGTATTGATAACAAGAAAAGCCCCTGTGCCGTAGGTGCACTTCCCTTCGCCTTTCTTAAGACATAGCTGCCCAAGTGTTGCGGCTTGTTGATCACCTAGTAATGCTTGGATTTTGACTCCTGCAAAAGGTAGCCCTTCTTCAATTTTGCCAAAATCTCCACAACAAGGAACTAAATCTGGTAATGCATCGCAAGTGATTCCAACCCTTTCGCAAGACGATTCGATCCATTCTCGTTTTTCAAGATCCATTAGTAATGTTCGACTGGCATTACTCATGTCTGAGCAATGACGTTTCCCTTTGGTGAGTTGCCAAAGGATCCAACTCTCTACGGTTCCAAAACAAAGATCGTTGTCTTTGAGAGCATTTGCTGCATCATGCTCATTCTTAATCAACCAATTAATTTTACTGGCACTGAAGTAGGGGTCTAATAGAAGACCAGTTTGATGTCGCCATGCTTGTTCAAGCCCTTCTTTTTTCCATTGCTTGCAGATATCTATTGTGCGACCGTCTTGCCATACGAGCGCTGGTCCACATGGTGTCCCATTGCTTCTTCTCCAAAGAATTGTAGTTTCACGTTGGTTAGTAATTCCGCAACTTACAATGGAATTAATCTGCTCAATGTTTAATATTTTCTCTAGCTTTATCATTGCCTGTTGTTGACTTTCCCAGATTTCAAGAGGATTCTGTTGGACCCAACCGTCGTTTGGATATTCAATTTTTAGTGGGGCACTGGCGCTGGCTATCAGGTGTCCATCAGGTCTAAACACTGCAGCTCTAGAACTGCTTGTACCTTGATCAAGGGCAAGAATTAGTGGTTGATTTGCCATGGGTTTTCTCTTTGTCTATACCTAGCGGTGTTAAGGAGGAATGGAAAGGGTTTATGCAGAAGAAAAATGTGCATGTGAATCAACCTGATTGGGTTTCGGCTGCAATTATTTATCAGATTTTTCCTGATCGGTTTAGGCGAAGTGGCCAGGTTGCGCTCCATCAGAGTCTTTCCTTTCTGCCTTGGGAGAGTGAACCCCTTCAAAAGGGTTTTCAGGGTGGTGATCTTTATGGAATTATCGAAAATCTTGATTATTTGCAGGGATTTGGAATTAATTGTATATATTTGACTCCTATTTTTAGCTCTGCAGCAAATCATAGATATCACTCTTATGATTACTTTCAGGTTGATCCAATTCTCGGAGGCAATCTTGCGTTAGAGGCTCTGATTGAGGCATTGCATGCAAGAGAAATGAGAATTGTCTTAGATGGTGTTTTTAACCATTGCGGGAGGGGTTTTTGGGCATTTCATCATTTATTGGAGAATGGAGAAATGTCACCATACAAAGATTGGTTCTCTATTCATAATTGGCCTCTTATACCTTATCCTTCTAAAGGTGAAGATTGCGGTTACAGTTGTTGGTGGAATGATCCTGCTTTACCAAAGTTTAATCATTCTAACCCGGCTGTATGTAATTATTTATTAGATGTTGCCAGCTTTTGGATTGACAAAGGCATTGATGGATGGAGACTTGATGTGCCAGATGAAGTTGATATTGATTTTTGGATAAAATTTAGAGAAAGAATTAAATCTGTTAATCCACAAATATGGATAGTTGGTGAGATATGGGGTGATGCTAGGACATGGTTGAATGACAATATATTTGATGGAGTAATGAACTACAGGTTAGGTTGGAGTACATTATCTTGGGCTGCGAAGAATTTCTTAAATAGAAGTTATCAAAATCCTTTATACCCAATTGATATTTTAGATACAAAGTCTTTGATCTCTATATGGGAAACCACATTGAGCTGGTATACGTCAGAGGTTAATTGTAGTCTCATGAATTTATTAGATAGTCATGATTTACCAAGAGCCTTAAATACTCTTAAGGGAGATATTTCTGCCTTGAAGATTTCTCTTTTGATACTTTTTTTGCATCAAGGGGCCCCTTGTATTTATTACGGAACTGAAACTGGCTTGGATGGATATAACGATCCTATGTGTAGGGAGCCTTTCCCTTGGGAGAAAGAATGGAATGTTGATTTGAGGGCCTACATAAATTCTTTAAGTGCTTTTCGCTTGCAATTTCTTGATTTTGTTAGGACTGGATTGAAATGGTCATCTTTTGGAGAAGATGGCCTTCAAGGGATTAGTTCGAAAAAAGATGAAAAATCTTCAGAGCACAAAGAAACAATCTTGATCTGGATAAACCGTAGCCGTAAATCTTGGCTGGAAATTCCAACTTCCCTTTCAAAACCTTGTTTTTTGCTGGGCAAATTCGATCTCTCCTCTAAAAAACTTGCGCCTCAGTCCGCAGTCATATTTAGTGATTCCTTCTGTTGAAAAATATAAACCTTATTATTAATTTTTTGCTGGTTATCAATAGAAATCTTCAGTATTAACCTCTCCTTGTTTGGCGAGTTGTTTGTTTAATCCAATTCAAATGGCACAAGCACATTTGTTCAAGATGTCTAAAAGAAGTTCGAAAGAATTTTGAAGTCTCTTGGCTCCCATTTGGCTCTGGTTTCAATGCCCTCGCCGGGACTTGAACCCGGGACCTCTCCCTTACCAAGGGAGTGCTCTACCGCTGAGCTACAAGGGCGTGTGGAAAGGTGGGCCGGGTTGGATTTGAACCAACGTAGGCAGAGCCAGCGGATTTACAGTCCGCCCCCATTAACCACTCGGGCACCGACCCGAACCACAGTGCTGACATTACCAGTAGATGGACTGAATTAGAAGAAAAATTTGTTCCTCTCTTGCATGTATCGATACGATCCAACAAGTAAATCTTTTTTAGGAGCATGAGAATTCTGCTCATTAATGGCCCCAACCTGAACCTTCTTGGTCAGCGTGAACCAGGGATTTACGGCTCAACAACTTTGCAAGCCATTGAGGCTGACTTGCAGGTCAAGTCAAAAGAGTTGGGATTAGAGCTTGAATGTTTTCAAAGTAATTTTGAAGGTGCTTTAGTAGAGACTGTTCAACAAGCAATTGGTCAGTTTGATGGAATCCTGATTAATGCTGGCGCTTATACCCATACTTCAATAGCTCTCCGGGATGCATTGATATCTTGTTCTATACCTTATGTGGAGTTGCATTTGAGTAATACTCATTCTCGAGAACCTTTTCGACATCAGTCTTATATTTCAGATAGAGCCATTGGTGTTGTAAGTGGTTTTGGTGCGATGAGTTATACCTTGGCAATGCAGGGCCTATGTGATTATTTGCTTAGTCAAAGCAAAGTCAATTAAATTTCTTGATTAGATCAGAAATGCCTATTAAGTGGCTTCAGTCCTCTACTAGCAATGCTTGGCTGGAACAGGCATTGGCAAATCCAATTGAGGTCTTGATTGATCATGCTCATTGCGAGAGGAAGGCTGCAGGAGCAGCTATTCAGTTGATGTTTCGTTATTTATGTGAGCCGGGTCTTGCTGAAGCTCTTAGCCCTTTAGCTAGAGAAGAGTTGGATCATTTTGAAAGAGTGTTGCTTATTCTTATCTCTAGAGGCCATTATTTAAAACCATTACCATCTCCTCCATATGGTGCTTCCTTAGCAAAGCAGATTAGGAAAACTGAGCCATTTCGAATGCTGGATAGTTTTTTGGTGGCAGGGCTGATTGAGGCTAGGAGTCATGAAAGGATGACCCTTTTAGCTTCTCATAGCCCTGATCGTGAGCTAAGTAGGCTCTATAAGGATTTATTAGGAAGTGAAGCGCGTCATTCTTGTTTGTATTGGAAACTTGCTGACGAACGGTTCCCCAGGGAGGGGATCGTTCGTCGTCTGGTGGAGTTGTCCAGTTTTGAGGCGAAGATTTTGACCGACTTACACCCTGAACCAAGGATTCATAGTTGAACTTCTGTTTTCTTCTATAGATTAGATATTTTCTGATTGTGATCTATTACTTGTTTAATTCTCTGATTTCTGTCTTGTTAGTGACGTTGTCTTTGTGGGTAGTAAATGGATAATTATTTTTATGAATTTTTAGTTTCAAAAGATACTTTATGAGTAATTTTAAAATATCCATTTAGGCTTAATCAAACAAACTGTCTGAATCATCCATACCTACGATCCATTATGGACGACTCACTTTTGTAGGGGTTGGGCCTGGGGATCCTGATTTAATAACTCTTGCGGCTGTTAAAGCCATTGAGATGGCCACGATGGTGGCTTATCCGGTTGCTGTCGAAGGAGGGAAGAGCATGGCTGCAAATATTGCTGCTGAATGGATCACTAGAGAACATAAGATTTTGCCGCTCGTCTTCCCAATGGTTGCTGAAGTTGAACCACGTAAGAGTGCTTGGCACAAGGCCAGTGATCAATTGGCGAATGAAGTTTTAGATGGGGAAAGAGTTGTTTTTTTATGTCAGGGAGATGTTTCTCTATTTTCTAGTAGTTGTTATATATTCCTTGATTTTAAAAATCGTTATCCAAGCATTCCTTTTCATCTCCTGCCAGGAGTTACATCCATTTCAGCAGCAGCTGCTTTGGGAGTATGGCCATTAGCATTACAGCATGAACAGCTTTTAGTGGTACCAACTCCGGATAAAGTTGAAGATCTTGAGTCATTGTTGCTAGAAGCGAAAAAAAAACAACGAGTTCTAGTTTTACTCAAGCTTGGTCATCGATGGAGTTGGGTAAGGCCATTGCTTAAAGAACTTGACTTGTTAGAGAAGGCTTTATTTGCTCAAAGATTAGGTTGGCCTGATCAGGAACTTGCGCTAGCCAGTTGTGTTAGTGCAGAAGAAAGGTCATATTTTTCTTTATTATTAGTTCGTCAGAGCTGGCCAAATGTGATGCCCTAATTGCTTGAACTGAGCAATTGATTTATAGGCCCGCTTAAATTGATTGATATTTTTATATTTAACGAGTACTAAAAAGTCAGTATTTTGATTGTATGAGATTAATGTTCTTGTCAAGCAAATCGATGGCTTCTTTTGATGTTGTTGCTTTTAGAAGAAGCTCTAGAAATCCTTTGAAATCTGGTAAATCTTTGTAAGTCCACTTTATATGCTTACGTGCAATAAATAGTCCATGTTCGCCATAGGAAATCAATAGTTCATTGAGATGATCTTTAAGAATTCTGAGCTTGATTATTGGTTCAGGGGTCTTGATTATGGGATCACCATGTACGGCGGCATGAATTTGTCCTACAAGCCAAGGTGCTCCCATGCTCGCTCGGCCAATCATTACTCCATCTGCTCCAGTTACTTTTAAACATTTCAAAGCAGCATCAGGATTATTAATATCGCCATTTGCAATTACTGGAATATCAAGTGCTTTTTTCACTAGAGCTATTTGTTCCCAGTCCGATCTTCCTTTGAATGCTTGTTCTCTAGTCCTTCCATGCAAGGTGATTAGTTGGGCTCCTGCGGCTTCGATTCTTTTACTAAATCCAATTGGATCGGATAAGTTTTCAGACCAGCCAAGCCGGGTCTTTACTGTTACAGGGATTTGCACTGCATTGACAACACTGTTGACAATTTCTTCTGCAAGTTCTGGATTTTTTAGGAGGCCACTTCCACTTCCTTTAAGAGCAACTTTGCGAACAGGACAACCCATGTTGATGTCAATTAAGAATGCCCCCTCCTCTTCTGCTCGTTTTGCAGCCTCGACCATGGCTTGAGGTCTCTTATCAAAAAGCTGAACTCCAATTGGTCCTGATTCTTTTTTCAGATCGAGCATTTCCCTTTGATTCTTGGCCCAATCAATATTGGTTGCATGAACCATTTCAGTGAAGAGCAATGCATCTGGAGCCCATCGTCTTATTAGCTTGCGGAATATTCGGTCACTAACTCCTGATAAGGGTGATTGCATAACTATTGAGGAGAGAATTCTTGGGGTTCCTCGTCCTTTAAGAGTTATTGAATGATTAGATTTTGTCATAAAATGCTTTGGCAGGGTTCAAAATTGATATAGATGTCACTTGCTTTTCTTGGAATCTCCTGAGGATTGTTTAAGCCCTTTTTGGCCTATTAGTCGAATTCTTTTAAATAAAATTCTTGAGGATCGCATAAGTGATTCCTTTGTTGCAGAAAGGATATGGGAGAGACTGGGCTATGAGAAAGGTTCTGAACGAATAGGAGGTGAATGGAAAGCGGGTATTTTGACCCCAGATGACTGGAAGCAGGCCTTTCCTTCCGCCCCTGCTGTAATTGCTCAAAGGCAAGCATCGGTGAAGTTGACACGTTCAATACCTAAAAAATTCAAGCAACTTTTGAAGAGTCAATTGAATTTTTCTGGTTATCGGATAGGAGAGCTATATCCAAGGCGAACTAGAAGAGCTACTGCGGTTAACTGGTTATTAGCTTGGCTTGCAGAGAGGGGACAAGATCTTGATGAAGTTGGTCCTATCCCAAAATGTATGGAACCTCCTGGGTGCCCTTTACAAGGTCACCCAGGAGACCCACCTGTTGAATGATGTGGGTGAGAGGATTTTGTAAGTTTGTCAGTTAAGTAGATCTACGTTGTTTTAATAGCTTGCTTAGAAAGTCAGTTTTGGGAGGGGTGTTTATGTAGTGTTAATGGTGATTCAAAAGGGCAATTAATGTGGAGCGTCCGGTCGTTGCAATAATCGGTCGCCCCAATGTTGGCAAGTCAACGTTGGTAAATCGTCTTTGTTGTACGAGAGCAGCCATTGTGCATGACACACCTGGTGTGACGCGTGATCGTACCTATCAGGATGGATTTTGGGGAGATAGGGAGTTCAAAGTGGTGGATACCGGAGGATTGATTTTTGATGATGATAGTGAGTTTTTGCCTGATATTCGCGATCAAGCCATTCTTGCGTTAGAAGAGGCTTCTGTGGCAATTGTGATTGTTGATGGTCAGCAAGGCATTACCGCAGCTGATGAGGCAATAGCTGAGTGGTTGCGTTTTCACAATTGTCCAAAATTATTGGCAGTGAATAAATGTGAGTCACCTGAGCAAGGTTTAGCAATGGCAGCAGAGTTTTGGAGCCTTGGATTAGGTGAGCCTTATCCAATATCAGCTATTCATGGGGCTGGTACTGGAGATTTACTTGATCAAATTATTGCTTTGCTTCCAGAGAGTGATCAAGACGACGAAGTAGATGATCCTATTCAGATGGCAATTGTAGGAAGGCCTAATGTGGGTAAGTCCAGTTTGTTGAATGCAATTTGTGGACAGCCTAGAGCAATTGTGAGTCCTATTAGAGGTACGACTCGTGACACAATAGATACAAGGATAAAACGGGTTGGTAAGTTATGGAAGCTTATTGATACGGCAGGGATCCGCCGTCGTAGAAGTGTTAATTATGGACCTGAGTTTTTTGGGATAAATCGTAGCTTTAAGGCTATTCAACGAAGTGATTTGTGTGTTTTAGTTATTGATGCTTTAGATGGAGTTACTGAGCAAGATCAGCGCCTTGCAGGAAGGATTGAAGAAGAAGGACGTGCTTGTGTAGTAGTAGTGAATAAATGGGATGCAGTCGAAAAAGATAGTCATACGATGTCAATGATGGAGAAAGAGCTTCGTTCCAAGCTTTATTTTCTTGATTGGGCGACAATGTTGTTTACTTCTGCTGTGACTGGCCAGAGAATAGAAAGCATTTTTGCATTGGCTTCTTTAGCCGTTGAGCAACATCGTCGTCGGGTAAGCACATCCGTTGTGAATGAGGTAATAAAAGAGGCCTTGAGCTGGCGTAATCCACCTACAACACGAGGCGGCCGCCAGGGACGTCTTTATTACGGAACGCAAGTAGCAAGTAGTCCGCCAAGTTTTACCTTGTTTGTAAATGACCCTAAATTGTTTGGCGATACCTATCGTCGTTATGTGGAGCGGCATTTGAGAGAAGGGTTAGGTTTTGATGGAACTCCGTTAAGGCTGTTTTGGCGTGGAAAGCAACAGCGAGCTGTAGAAAGGGATCTTGCCCGCCAGCAGAATCGGACTCTTTGAATTTATGGATTGGTTTCGACAGGTCCCGATTGGGCAATACGTAGCGGGTAATTCTGGATGGATACGATTTCTTGATCCAAGAGTGAAATTATCTTGGACTTTGATGTTTTTGTTGACTCCTATTCTGGCAAGTTCTTTTTGGCGGTTTTTTTTGGTAGTAGTTCTTTTGTTAATTACTGCCACAAGTTTTTTGCCAATACGGATTTGGTGGCGATCTCTTTGCTGGTTAGTTTTATTGGCTTCATTTGTTGGCTTCCTTACGATACTTATACCTACAGGGGAAATATCAGCTGTTTTATCAGTGAGATCTCCTCAGGAGTTAGCACAGGCAACTATTGATGCGCCTTCATGGGAGATTGGTCGTTTAGAACCGATTCGCTTAGGCCCTCTTTCTTTGGGCGGATTTGTTCTAGATCGTCGCTCAGCCGAGCTTGGAATCAAAACTTCAACGTTAATTTTCACTGTTATACATAGTGTTAATTTATTGTTACTTACTACTCCTGCTGAAGATATTGTTTGGTGCTTGAGTTGGTTTATGACACCTTTAAGGGTGGTTGGTTTCCCAGTAGAGCGACTAAGCTTTCAGCTGCTTTTGGCATTACGATTCCTACCCTTAGTACAAGAAGAAATACAGAGTTTGTTGCGCGCACTTGCTAGCAGAGCAGTTAATTTTCGTGAATTAGGTTTTAAATCTTCTGTAGGTTTGATTTTGTCTGTCACTGAGCGCCTTTTGGCCAATATATTGTTACGTTCTGAACAAGGCGCGGAAGCTTTCTTGGCTAGGGGTGGGGTTTGGTTGGCTCCAAATCAGTTAAGGCAAAGGACCTCTTGGAATAGCAGAACTCTTTGGTTAAACATTAGCTCTGTAGCTTTGCTTCTATTCGTTTTGAGCTTGCGGAGGAAGTACGGTGCTTAATAGCTGATGATCATCTTATTAAGATGAGAGCCGAGCGCTATTTAAATCATCCGACTTTTGGCATGCTCTATTTGCTTTCACCAGCTGGTGAAGGTAGAGATGTTTATGCGACTTTATATGCTCAGAGGATGTTTTTTTTAGTAACCCTTCAACCTCGGGGTGCTCAGTTTGAAGTAATCCCTTATCAAGATGCTCGTCATCATGCTGAAACAAATTTATCTCGCTGTCGGCGTAACTCTTCTCAGGAGTTAGAACGATGGAGTGAGTTGTTCCACCAAACCTTTATTTGATTCTGCGATGTTAGCCTCTAGATGGCATCAGCTTAAAGAGCTTTTGCCTGAAGGGGTTCACCTTTTAGCTGTAAGTAAAGGACAACCTGTTAAAGCCATTCGAGAACTTGTAGAGATTGGACAAAAAGATTTTGGAGAGAGTCGACTACAGGAGGCACTCCCTAAGATTGGGGCACTTGATGATATAAAAGATCTTCATTGGCACTTTATTGGACGATTGCAAAGTAACAAGGTAAGGAATGTAATAAGAAATTTTTCTGTGCTTCATTCAGTTGATTCGTTGAGTTTAGCTAAAAGGATTTCCAGGATTGCGGGTGAGGAGAGGTTGTGCCCTGAAGTAATGCTTCAAGTCAAGTTAAGAGAGGACCCTAATAAAACTGGAATGGAGAGAGATCAACTCTTAAAAGATTTTTCGAACCTTCTTAACCTTCCAAACGTTCAAATAAAAGGTCTAATGACAATAGCCCCTATGAATTTCTCTTTAGATCAATGTAGAAATCTTTTTGAAGACTGTCGTGATCTAGCGGATGATCTTGGATTACCTGATTGTTCGATGGGAATGAGTCGAGATTGGAATGTAGCGATTGCATGCGGTGCTACTTGGGTAAGGTTGGGATCTTGTTTGTTTGGAATTCGTACCAAAGTCCCTCTCTAATAGCACAGAAAAGCATCAACGCTGCCTTTAAGCCTTGCCCCTAGCTCTTTAGAGCGCTATTTAGGTCTAAGGGTTATTAGTTTCCATAAAGGAAACTCACCTTGATCGGTTTTATCCGGTTTATTTTCACGTCATACTGAGAGGATTCCAACGGTGTCGCTTATTTCCCGTCTTCGTGCTGTTGTTGCTGGTGATGACTACCTCGACAGCGATTATGACGAATTAGATTACGAAAATGTAGATCAATACGAAGTGGATCAAAACAGTTCTCGTGCGATAGGAGGAAAGTTGGCGCCTTTTTCGGATTCAACTCCATTTGATATGCAAGATGGGTTTTCTGGCTCAAAAGTTATTGGGATGCCAGGAATTAGTAATGTCTCTTCTGAGGTGAATCTTTTAGAACCAAGAAGTTTTGATGAAATGCCTCGTGCTATACAGGCGTTGAGAGAGCGAAAGACAGTAATACTTAATTTAACAATGATGGAACCAGATCAAGCTCAAAGGGCAGTTGATTTTGTTGCGGGAGGAACGTTTGCTATAGATGGACATCAGGAACGTGTGGGTGAGAGTATTTTTCTTTTTGCTCCTAGTTGTGTAACCGTAACTAATGCAACTCAGGATGAGGCAACCTCTCCCACTGTTGTAAATAATGAGCCAGAGGTTGCTTCCCCTGAAACTGCTCCAGCTCCTCCTCCAGCTTGGGAAGGCACTGCAGCAGTTGGCCTTTAACTTTCGGTGAATTGTTCTGTAGGCATAATAGGTTTTGGCCGTATGGCTCAGGCTTTGATACTGCCTCTTATTGAGAAAGGAAAGCTCAAGCCAGAAGATTTGTTTGCAGTTGTAGGCTCACAAGAGAGTGTGCTTGATTTGCATGGGAAACTACCTGAAGGTCTCAGGTTGGTTGATTCGCAGGCTCATAACGCCTCTGAAGTATGGCTTGCACCTTTACAGCTTTTAGCAGTAAAACCTCAGCAGTTAGATATGGTGGCGGCTTCTTCTGGCAGAACTAGCTTGGATAGATTGTCTGAAAAACCTATTTTGATATCTCTTCTTGCAGGAGTGAGATTAGATCGTTTGGAGCAATTATTTCCACATCATTTATGTGTACGTGCCATACCAAATACTCCTGCGTTAGTAGGGGAAGGATTGACAGGTTTCTCTTGGAGTAAGAAAGTCAATGTTAAGCAACGTAGGCATGTAAAGGAATTCTTCTCAGAAATTAGTGAATTATTTGATATACCAGAATCGCAGATGGATGCCTTTTTAGCGCTTGCATCGTCTGGGCCGGCTTATATTGCCTTAATTGCTGAGGCGTTAGCTGATGGAGCTGTGGCGGCAGGATTGCCACGATCATTAGCAATTGGTATTGCATATCGAACTATTTCTGGCACTACTTCACTTTTAAGAGAAAAGAAGTTACATCCTGGGCAGCTTAAGGATATGGTGGCTTCGCCTGGAGGAACAACGATTGCTGGTATACGGAAGCTTGAGCAAGCAGGATTGCGTTCGGCTCTAATAGAAGCAATTGTCGCTACGGCTCAACGGAGTAGTCAGATGTCTTAATTTGAATTAGGCAACAAGTGGAACAACTTTTAAAAGGTCGCTATATAGGCTTTCAAGAGAATCAATGTTTCTAGTAAGTGTATATCGCTCTAAGACACGCATACGAGCACGTCTACCTAATTCAGATGTTAGTACAGGTTGGTCTCTGAGTACTGGAAGGAGTGTTCGTAATTGAGTTGTGACACCTTGGGTGCTTAGGACGATCCCAGCACCTTGGTCAAGGACTTCACCATCTGCTCCAGCATCTGTAGCGACACAAGCTATTCCTGATGCCATGGCTTCTAGTAGTGAGATAGAGAGTCCTTCAACGAGACTTGGTAGAAGAAAAACCTCTGCACATTGAAGGAGAGCAATTCTTATTTTGAGATCTGGCTCATATCCCCACCAAAGGACGTCACTAGTTGATGAAGTAGGTGAGTTGTTTTCAAGTGTTGCCTTAAGTGGTCCATCCCCAACTATTACTAGCCGACATCCTTTTGGCTCTATTAGTCGCCATGCTCGCAATAGTGCTTCAACATTTTTTTCAGTAGCGATTCGCCCCATATAAAGAAAAACTCTTTTTTTACCCAGTCGATGCCGAACTTCTTCCCTAATTGTGCTTTCGCATTGTGGGCTTGTTGGAGTCCAAAGTTCTGGATCTACTCCATTAGGTATAACTGCTAGACGATTGTCTTTGACTCCTAATCTTGAAAGAACTTCTGCTTGTAGTTCAGAGAAGACAATTACTCTGTCATAACGAGTTAAGGCCGGAGCATATAGCTGATAGGTAAGTTGTTGTGTCCCAGCCGTGAGATTACGAATTCCTGCGTCAAAGGGAGGATGAAAGGTTGCGACAAGAGGAACCCCAAGTTGTTGGCAGAGTTCTGGTAGTCGGAAATCTAATGGTGAGAGAGTCAAGCTTGCATGAACCAAATCAGGTTGAAGCCTCTCTAATGATTCTCGGAGTTCTCTTTGTGCCCTTGGAGAAGGGATAGTGTAAACCTGAGATTTAACTAGATATGGCAGGCTTACTTCAGGGTCGTTTGCTAATAGAGAGGTCTCGGTATTACCTGGATCTGTGGGATTACCAAAATGAATAAAACTAGTTTGATGGCCCCGTTGCTTCAAGGCTTCAGTTGTACTGAGCCCATAAGTGACATTCCCGCAGAAGGGCGTTTTTTTTCCTAGCCAGGCGATGTGTGCCACCTACAACAGCTCGTTGCCATATTGAAAGCTAGCAGCGCTGCCAAGGTCTTACGAGTATTGCTGAAAGAAATGCCAATGTAGCTAGGGCCCAGAGCACAGGTAAAATCCCAAATTGACTTACTAATGCGCCTGCAAGTACAAGAGGAAGGCTCAAAGCAATATTTATAAGATTATTTTGTAATCCGAACACTTTTCCGCGTTTTGATTCAGGTGTATCTTCTTGAAGAGTGGTTTGTGCAGGAATTGCAACTAGTGAAGCTCCAATTCCGAGAATTCCGCAAGTGATAAGGGTTATCCAAAGAGACCCTTTTGATTGACCAAGTAAAATAAGACTCCAGGTTATTGTTCCTAATCCAGCTGCAGATAATTGCCTACGTATGAAACTTTGACCGAATTGTGCAATACCAACTGCACCAATAGCCATACCAAGACCACTCATTGAGAGTAAAGTTCCAAAACCAGTTCTGCCAACCTCTTCTATTGCCGCAGCGAGATTAAGAGATAGGACATATAAAGCTGCAAGGAGGCTATAAAGCAGTACGAGTTGCATCATTGCAGTTCGGACAGTTTGTTTCTCTTTTAAGACATCTAAACCTTCTTTTATTTCCATCCAAACTGATTCCTGAGGAGTGGATGTTTGTTCTTCCTTAATATAAATTTTACTGATAATAATTGCTGCTATTCCATAACAGAAAGGTAAAAGTAGGAATTCACCTCGGAGTAGCCCTATAGATGGGAAGTTTGTTTTTAAGAAAGTTAGGATGGGAAAACCAAGTGCAAAACCAATAATTGTCGCGCCCATACTTGTGGCCTGGTAGATGGAATTTGCAGGCATTAGATCTTTTTTGGGGACAAGCATGGGTATTGACGCTTGCTCAGCTGGTGCAAAAAATTGAGTAAGTATTGACTCAATGAATGTCATTATTAACAGGGCCCAATACCCCCAGCCGAGCCCTACCCAACTAGGCCCCTTTAAAACACAAAAAGGTGTCATCATTACCAGGAGGGCTCTAAGGCCGTTGGAAGCCACCATTACGCGGCGTTTTGGTAGCCGATCTGCCCATACTCCTGCAATTGTTCCAAGCAACATTGCAGGAAGAGTATTTGCTATGAATATTCCTGTAATGGCAAGATTTATTAAGGAGTTGTCCGGTGTCTCGTTGAGTTGAAATGTTTCGACCAAAGATTCCAGTAATCCATTTCTCTGTGGAGCAATATTTACTAATCCCGAATCAAGGAGATAAACCATTAAGACTATGTAGAACTTGTCGGCGAGCTGAGAGAAAATTTGGCCTATCCAAAGCTTTCTAAAATTTTCCAAGCGAATTACTCCCTGTAAGCCGCTTGGACCTAGGTCAACATCATTAGGTGGAATAACGGGATCTGTACTTTTCAGTTTTGGACCTCAGGAAAAGCTTAAGAGTGTTAGTTGATTTTGACTGTGGTAGCTAGCCCTCAATTGTGGCCTTCAAGATCGATAGCGATTGAACCTCTCTTTGTAAGTTTGAGCGAATCCAGCATTCCACGATGCTTAATAACTTTAGCCAGACATCCAAAGGCCCCATTAGTTCACCATTACTTCGCATTGGTAAATCTGGACGAAATAGCCTTTGGAGGAGGGCTAATTCGGAAGGGTTCAGGTGAATAGGAGCATCTTCTAAATCTCCTATTACAAATCCTTCATTAGGGATGAAGCTACATCGCCATTCCCACTTACCTAATGGTGGTTCTAGATTTGATTGACTTCTTGAGCATGCTTGAACTGGAAGCCCATAACCTCCAAGGGCTAGCAAGTGGACGGAGGCTTGAACAGTTTTAGCTAGAACACTTTCTCGGAATAATTTTTCATTGTTGCTGGTTTCTTTTAATCTTTTGAGATGAATGACTATTGTACTTAGTATACCTGGAAGAGGATCATTTTCAGCTACTAACATCAGACATATTTCCGCTAAAGCCTGTGCAGCTGCAAGTGTTTCGATTCTTTGGCCAAGTTGGTTGAAGCTGGTAATTACTTTCAAGTGTTTTACACGAGCTAAGCTTTTTCTTGTGACGACATTCAACTCAAGTAAATTAAGTGGTATTGCTGCAGTAAAACGACTGTTTGCCTTCCTGGCGTTGGGAACTGCTATACGCGTTAATCCTTCTTGATCACTTAAAAGAGTTAGTAATCTATCGTTTTCTCCTAAGGGGCCTGTTTTAAGAGATAGGCCATATAAGCAGCGCTCATTAATCACTTTAAATTGTGCTTAAGTGATTTGATTAATTCAAAACCCCGACTAGTACCAAGTTTACAAGCCCCTGCTTCTAATAGGTCATAAGCCTGTGAAATCGAATTTAATCCACCTGCAGCTTGAATAGCACATCGTCCTTTTGTGAGTTCTTTTAGATTGACAATTTCACCTTTGGAGACAGCAGGTCCAAAGCCATTTCCGCTTTGTACTCCATTGATTCCGGCATCAATTCCTGCTTCCACAGCTAGTGATAGTTTTTTAGCATTGAGATTGTTTACATTCAGAATTAAATTTACAGGTAAACCAATTGAACATATTTTAGAAATCTCTTCAGCGAAGGTATCTATTTTCCCCTGATTTAGAGCAAAGAAGTTTGGTACAACATCTAGCTCTTCTGCACCATTCTCAGCGGCCCATTCTGCTTCCAATTGTTTTAAAGGACTTGGGATTGCTCCAAAAGGGAATGAGATAACAGCAATTAATTTAGTCGAGCCAGTGGTTCCAAGTCGTTTTCGTGCAGTTGGCAGGAGAATCAAGTTGGTACAAAGACCTGCAAAACCAAAGTTTTTTGCTCCATCACAGTTCTGATAAAGAACCTCTTGGTCAATATGGGGATTTAGTATCGCTTGGTTAATGAATGGTGCTAAATCAGTTGAAGATTGCGTGGTTGATTGATATTCCATTGAAGTTCAATACTTATTCACGTGCTTGTATTACTCCATATCCTCCATGATTGCGTCGGTAAATTACTTGTAATTCGCCACTGTCTTTTTCGCGAAAAACATAGAAATCGTGATCGATCAGATCAAGTTGATGCCTGGCCTGGTCGATACTCATTGGAGACATATGGAAATACTTTCTCCTGACGCCTGGATCCGGTAACTTAGCTTCTTTTCCATCGGTAAGAGATCCGTCTATAGGTGATTCATTAATGACAGCTTCGGTAGTTGGTGTTATGGATGCACTGTGTCCTGGACTGTGATGGTGGTCGCTATGACGTTCTTTGTAGCGCCTTAATTGACGGCATAATTTACTTGCAACTAAATCAATGCTTGCATAGAGATTTTCACTACGTTCTTGAGCACGGATAATAGTTCCGTTAGCAAAAACGGTTACTTCTGCAGTTTGTTGGGGGACCCTTGGATTTCGAGCAACTGATAGGTGAACATCTGCCTCTTTTACCATGTCCTCGAAATGTTGGACAGCCTTTTCCAGTTTTGATTGCGTGTATTCACGTAAGGCTGGTGTTAGTTCAAGATTGCGACCATGGATAAGCAGCTTCATGGTATCTCTCCGGAGCCGAGCAATATCGGCAAGCTAATTAATACGACCATAATTGGGTACCCCCCCTCAGCTTTTCTTTTTGAGCCAAATTTTCCAGTCCCTTTTGAATTGGCTTGGTTTTGGCAGCGAAATTGGCAGAAATACTTGATTAATGAACCTCAAGCAAAGGAAGCAGTTTGGCTTTTACA
>QCFC01000019.1 GCA_003278465.1 Prochlorococcus sp. AG-363-B04 | reverse complement strand
AAAGTCAAGTTGAAAGGTATTGCAAGAAGTCGGAGCAAATCAATTAACTCTTCCCTTTCTAATTCAGACCATTCATTAGCAGGCAACCAAGCACAAAGAGTTAAGAGAGAAGGCTCCTCAGGCGCATATTGAATTGCCACCTGATAGATACCAATTTCTTGTAGCTTCCATACAAGAGATTCCTCTAGCTCAGGAGGAAAAGCTAATGAAAGACGCCACCAAAAAACTGATGAAGGCAATTGATACGGCCGAAAGCTATATAAGTTTTAAAGGGTTACTGGATGTGCTTCCTGAATACCATTAAAGGAATTAATAATTTCTAGTAATCCATCTGGGATTGGATCATCAATGCCCAATACCATCACTGCATCACCTCTCACAATCTTTCTTCCAACTTGCATGGAGGCAATATTGACATTGTGCTCACCTAATAAAGAACCTAAACGCCCAATTATTCCTGGCATATCTCTATGCCTAGTGAACAACATATGACTACTAGGTGAAACATTTACAGGGAATTCATCTATGGAGGTTATCCGCAGTTCCCCATCAGTAAATACTGCACCTGAAACAGTATGAATAGCTTGACCAACTTGCGCCATTAACTGCAATGAGCCACCAGCAAAATCACGACTAGCTTCATCTTTTATTTCTAAAACATTAATTCCACGAGTTTTAGCTTCTATAGAGGCATTAACATAATTAATTCGATCCCCAAGTGCAGTTGTTAACATACCTTTCAACGTTGCAATAATTAATGGCTGCGATGGATGTTTCGAAAATTCTCCTTGCAACCTAACTTCCAATTTCTCCACATGTCCTCCACATAGCTGGCTCAATAACAATCCAAGAGTTTCGGCTAGCTGCAAATGAGGTTTCAACCTTTCCATGATTTCTGCACTAAGGCCAGGGATATTGACTGCACTCCGAGCAGGAAGGCCTAACAAAACATCCCGAATCTGCTCGGCAACATCTATAGCGACATTTTCTTGAGCCTCTTCTGTAGATGCGCCCAAATGAGGAGTCAGGATTAAACGCTCATTTAAACCTCTCAAAGGCGAGTCCAAGGCCAGCGGTTCATTGGCATAAACATCTAGAGCAGCCCCCGCAATAATTTCCTCTCTTAAAGCCATAGCTAGCGCTTCCTCATCAACAATCCCTCCACGCGCACAATTCACTAGTCTTGCAGTTGGTTTCATCTTTCTGAGCAAAGAGGTATCTACCAAATTCTCTGTATCGGGAGTACGAGGAAGGTGAAGGGTTATGTAATCAGATTGCTTAAAAAGTTCTTCCATCGATTCAAGACGAACCTGCATTTGATGAGCACGATCTGGCGAAACAAATGGGTCGTAAGCCAAAACTTCCATCCCCATGGCTTTAGCAACCCTTGCGACATGCGACCCGATTTTTCCTAGCCCTACTACCCCAAGATTTTTTTTGTAAAGCTCATTACCTACATATTTTTTTCTGTCCCATCCACCAGCGAAGGTGCTGGAATGAGCTTGAGGCACATGTCTAGACAGAGATAAAAGCATTGCCAAAGCATGCTCAGCAGCAGCAATTGTGTTGCCTTCAGGCGAATTAACAACCAAAACCCCACGCTTAGTGGCTGCATTGACATCGACGTTGTCTACCCCAACACCTGCTCTTCCAATAATGCGGAGCTTTTCTGCAACCTCAATCACCTCTGCAGTGACCTGAGTTCCTGATCGAATCATCAGGGCTTCATAATCCCCAATTACAGATTTGAGCTCATTTTCTGAAAGCCCTACCCTTTGATCCACTTGTGCGACCTGACTAAGGATGTCAATGCCAGCCTTATCTATAGGGTCAGAAACTAAAACTTTTGTCATTACCTGGCGCAGAGTTGCCGCTTAGAACTTTATAGAGCTAAATGTTCTTTCTCGTAAGAATCCATAAGAGGGTTCAGAATTCAAACAACTGAGAATGAACCTGTGTCCACTTGCGTGATCGTGATGGCCGATCAAAATTCAGCTACTGAACTGATTGGTCTGCTCAAAAACAGTCCTGTCCCAATACGCTCATGTCAACTTATAAAGCCATCATCCGTTTTAAATCCAACATCAAATGAAATTGATGGCACTAGCAGCTTGCCTAATACAAACAATGATCCAAGCCCAATTTCAATAGATTCTTTGCCAATACTGAATCCCAAAATTTCTCGCAAAAGTCGTCAAAAAAGAATGGCCTTATGGCTAGTCCCTTTTGGATTCATAGCTGGGCTCACATTTGCTGGGATGACCGGTCTTAATACCTTCTCCAAATTTGGGCTTGGACAAATCGGGGAACCCATGCTGGGTGGCCTTCTCGGAATGGCTTCTGGATGGCTTGGGAGCTATGTAGCTTCTGCCAGTGTCAATTCAGGAAATAATGATGACGTTCGTATGCTTCGAAAACGCAATGAAGCAGGGCAATGGCTTCTTTACCTAGAAACCCCTATAGACACAGACTTGCCTTGGCAAATCTTGCAAGAAGCAAACACTATGGAAGTCATGAGACTTAGCGATTTGTGAAGCTCCCTAGGCAAAAAATACTAAAAAATTGCCAAGACCCTGCTGAGATGGAGGAGCTTTTAAAGCAAGCTGATTTAGCCCTGCATACCTGGGAAACAAGCTGGAGTCCATTCATATCTGCCCCTCTTAGAGAAGAAGCAATATCAAGAATGTCCGTTTTATCCGAACTCTCAATAGAAGCTCATGGAGGCCGTCCTGGAGCCGAACGTCAAAGGCTCAAATACAGCAGGTCAGACCAATTCAAGACTTCAGAAATCGAAAAGATACCCATACATGGACTAAACATCCTAGGAAACTTTCTATTTGACAAAGCAAGTCCAGATGAAATCAGACACTCCATAGAACTTTTTGGCATAGAGAAGGGGGAATTAGGTGACATATGGATGAGGGGAGATAGAGGAGCTCAAGCCCTTTGCTCACCAGAAGCAGCATTTCGCCTTCATGGACAAAGTAGTCTCGTTAGAGAAGTCAAAATCACATTTGAGGCCTTAGAAATTAGTAAACTCCGACTACCAGCTCAAAGGAGTCAAAAAAGAATAACTACTATAGAAGCTTCAAGAAGAATTGATGCAATTGCCTCTGCAGGGTTTGGCCTATCAAGATCAAAAGTTGTAAATCAAATTAAAGAAGGAAATCTAAGACTCAATTGGAAACAATTTAAACAATCCAACCAAGCGATAATCGAAGGGGATCGCCTACAACTGCCTAACAAAGGCACCCTAGAAATAATAAAAATTGAGCCAACAAAACGCCAACGCTGGAAAATTGAAATGCTTCGCAGCTAACTGAGTCTGCATGCTGCTAACTTTTGTGTTGAACAACCTGGCCCTCCAACCTCTAATTTTTAAAAGATAGGGACTAAGGGCGATTAGCTCAGAGGTAGAGCACTACCTTGACACGGTAGGAGTCACTGGTTCGATTCCAGTATCGCCCATTTAATTGAATAGGACGAAATGAAATGCACATTGGTGGTAGGGCTTGGATCCTCCGGCATTGGTGCTGCCCAATTACTCAATGCAGAAGGGAAAAAAGTCATAGTTTTCGAAAAAAACAAATCCACTTCTCTAAATGCGTTATCTAGTCAATTGATAGGACAAGGAATTCATGTAGAACTTGGTAAAACTCTAGAAATAAAAAATTTCCAGCCCTTAATTAAAAATTTAGAATCCGTTGTTATTGGTCCTGGAATCGCCTGGGATCACCCAACTCTAAATGAACTAAGAAAAAAGGGGATCAAAGTTCAAGGGGAGATCTCATTAGCCTGGGAAAGACTCAAACATTTCTCTTGGATTGGTGTAACAGGAACTAATGGCAAAACCACTGTCACGCATCTAATCAATCATTTGCTTGAAAGCAATGGATTAATAGCACCCATGGGAGGCAATGTTGGTAATGCCGCCTCAGCATTAGCTCTTGAATTGCGCAAATCAACCCAAGGTCACCCAAACTGGCTAGTAATGGAGCTCAGCAGTTACCAAATTGAGTCAGCACCTGAACTTGCTCCTCAAATAGGAATCTGGACTAACCTCACACCTGATCACCTTGAGCGTCACGAAACACTTGACAATTATCGGCAAATCAAAAGAGGCCTATTAGAACAATCAAAAATACGAATATTCAACGCTGACGACCCAGACCTAAGCCGATTCAGAGACAGCTGGGACCATGGAATCTGGATAAGTACAAATAGTCAAAACTTATTAGGCAAAAACAATGATCTTTGGATTGATCATACAGGAATGATTATAGAAAATGCTAATCCTCTTTTTCACTCCTCAGCACTAAAGATTCCAGGAAAACATAATCAACAGAACCTACTTCTAGCTACAGCTGCAGCTCGACAAATAGGCCTTTCAGGAAAAGCCATAGAGAATAGTCTTCACTCTTTTCTAGGGATACCTCACCGACTCGAATTCCTTGGGAAAATAAATCATCTAGCAATTTTCAATGACAGCAAAGCTACTAATTACAACGCCTCAACTATTGGAATTCTGGCTGTTCCAGCTCCCGCAATAGTTATTGCTGGAGGAGAAATTAAAAAAGGAGAACCCTCGGAATGGATTTCCACACTTCACAAAAGGGTGAATGGTTTAATTTTATTCGGATCAAGTGCAACAAATCTCAGATCACTTATACAAAGCTCAAAATACAGCGGAGAACTTTATTGCTGCGAAGGTCTTCATCAAGCAGTCTCCTTAGCAATAGAACTTGGAATCAAACTAAAGGCTAGAAGCTTAATACTGTCTCCAGCTTGTGCAAGTTTCGATCAATACCAGAATTACGAAGATCGTGGAAATCATTTCAAGAGAATAATTAAACCTGAAATTGATCCATAAAGATTTAATCACAAGCCAATTAAACATACTCAAGAAATATATCTTGCAATAAATACCAAACAGATAATTCTCCATTCCTAGCAGGCAAAAACAAATCATTTGCGGAAAAATATCAAGCACAATTCCCTCTATTGTAAAAATCACTATCAATGGATAAATACTATTAAAACCAATTCAAATCAACCAAAATTACGACCCTAATTTCTCAACACTCGCAGAATAAAGTTCCTAGGTGATATCACCTAGGAACTTTATTCTGCGTAACTTATGCTTTGCATAGACAAAAAATCGTACTAAAGAGGGATGCATTTGCCAAGGAGAACAATGATTGAGATAGCAAGAATTGTCCTTCGATCTAAAATACAAAAATTACAAAAAAACTCTTGCTTAACTTAAAAAATAAAATATACAAAAACTATGTCTAAAAAACCTCTCTATGTAAGCAAACAAGGTGGAAGCATATATTGCTTCCGAGGAGATAGTGAGTGGATATTTAGAGTTTGCTCAGAACATCTTTATCTATATTGCAATGACTTTTTAACTGCAATAAAACAATTAAAAAGGCTCGAAAGACTAAAAAGTCAAGCCACAAAAATCAGCTTAAAAGCCAAACGGAAAGAAGGGGATTCTCTTAGATGCCTAGTGGAGTCAGCAGCAGCACCTTTCTTAGAAAAAGAAGCTGCTTAAATATGATTTCTCTTTAAGCTCAATGGTCTCAAAGAAAATCCCAAAGAGGCACTCTATTAAGTGGTTCTTCTCATAGACAGTTGACTTGGCAAGAATTATAAGTAAAGAGAAGCCTCAAGGGCTAGTTGGTTCCAGCCCTATATGGCTAAGGGGGCCATCTTTCAAAGAACCCCTCAACAAAACAAGGAGGGTCAATGATGTCTATTCAAGAAAGTCTCTTCCACCTCGATTCGCTCATTCCATTAGCAATAGTTATTAGTCTTGGCCTGTTGGCCATAGCAGGAACAAAAGAACTTCTCAAAGAAGCTGCCACAGCATTCAACAAAGAAGCAAGTGCATAAACCTTAGGTTTACCTATCAACCGCAATACCAATGAAAAACCCTATACAAGCCAAGGGCACTGGCGCACAGGCCTGCTCCCTGCCCAGGAAGCCTGAGGCTATCGAGGCATTGCTCGGACTGGCTTGGCGTAAAGAAAAGAAGTGCAGGCCTAACTGGTTACTAGAAGAGTTAAGTATTTACTCATAGCACTCACAAGTGCATTTTAAATCAACCAAAATGAGATCAAGCAATCATATTAAAGCTAAAAGGGTTTTAGAAAATGAGCGAAGAGGATCCTGGGTCGAAGCTAAAACAAGAGCAAAGTCTCCCATGGTGGGTTGAATTGCTTTTCGTTCAAATTGGCTTACCTGATAAGTGGCTTTACCCAATACTAAAGTCACGCAAAAAAACAACTAAATTACTTAGGCTTAACAAGAAGAAAGTCACCTATACTTTAATTGCTTTAATGGCAATTATATATTTCGATCCAATAGTAAAAAAAGCCCGAATCCATAATCAATGCGTAGCAAATTCCAAGTCATATGTCCTAAACACAGTCTCTAATCAAACAGAACCAGAGAAGGAAGTCTTATCTGCATGGGCCAATCACTTCTGCAATGGTGGTGACCTATAGGCAGTTCATGATTGAAGAGTTCTAATATCAGCTCTTAAATGGTCAAAATCATAATTAATTACCTCGACTTTACTAATTAGCAATTCAAATTAAAACCAATCCGAATCAAATCTGTATTACTTTTGTGAAATCTCTAGCCAATCAGGGGATAAATCAATCCAAGACTAAATCGCACCTTAAACGCCAGAGAAGAGAGTTAACAGGCTCAATGAGGAATATACGTAGGAGATATTTGTTTGAAACAAAACGCAAATAATTCTCCAATGATTCTTTCTCTCTTTTATAGGCAAATAATCACAATTAAACTCTATAATATCTCACATGCAAATACAGATTCCTGACCCACTAGTGAAGTTAATTTCCTAGCAAGGCATTAATGTAATGAACCTGGCCATGGATTCTTCGAGACAAAATAAAAATCAGTAAAAATGCCTAATTGATTTCAAGACAATCACGTGTAATCGTGTTGAAATATACGCTTTATTAATTCATGACCAGTTTCTGGGAAGGGTTTATTTCCAGCTACCTGCTCGATCTAGGCAAAAAAGATTCGTTAATTAGAAACAACAACAAGGATTCATCATCAGCTTTGCACTCTGTAGTTACTCCTTTTGAAACCTCTCAAGAACCCTTGGTAGAAAATCCCAAAAAAGTTCGAGAGATATCCACTAGGAAGGAAGTTAACAAGGTTCATGAAATTCCTATTTATGGCTACCTAGAAGAAGATGAGATCGAGGCATTAGTTGCCTAAATATAGTGATCAAATCAAATGCCAGTTAACTAACCACTGTGTAATCTTGTAGCTCATTCATAAGTAAAAACTTATCCAATAATCAATGCACTAAAATAAGCACTCATAGACATGGTCAATACAACGGATTGCTTGAATAAGTGATAAAGTTTACTGAAAATCTTCATTAATAATCAAGTACCAGGATACTTAAGCCTTACCGTCTAGAGATCCTCACAATTAGTCATTAATGCTTGGAATTTGACTAATACTTGTCTACAGGAATAAAAGGCCATGAGATTTCCTCTCATCTCCAGTCTTTCTCTCCTCCCGTCAGCCTCCAAGCCCAATAACGTGACTAACGATTTAAACCAAAGAGCCGAAGAGCTTAGTTTGCTTGGCTGGACTAAAGAAGGAGCAAAGCAATATGCTCAATTATTCGAAGATAGTAATCTTGGAATTAATCTTTATGGCACAGAACTATTAATAACCATCTGCTTAACTTTGCTTTTCTTTTCTATTGGGTTCGTATTACTCCGAAAGACTCTGTTAACTAGAGACAAATCATCATCTTCATTAGATGTAGTTCAAGCTAAAAGTTCAGGCACAGATCCAGACAAAGAGTTAAACTTACAGGAAGCAAATCAAATACAAGAAATCAAGGTTTCAGAATTAGAGAAGACTTCTAATACCAACACTGACAATCAAATAGTAAAGTATACAGAAAAAAAACTTTACAAGAAAAATCCTAATGAATCATTTATAAGTTCACTTTTCAAAATATACAAGGAGACCTCAATAGATACTAATCAACTTATAGGTCACATTATATTTGCATTTTATATCTCATTTGAATCAGCAAAGAAAGGTTTGGATTTTTTAACTTCTACAACTCTATCAATAAAGGAAAAATCCAATCAAGAGCTAAAGAAAGAACAACTTAAAGAAAGCTTACTTAGTAAAGATCTTATAGAGTTAAAAAACATCCTTAAAACTAGTAATATAATGGATAACCTAAAAAGAAAACAATTGACCAATTTAATTCTCTCTAATTCTAAAACAATAGAGCTGATGGAATTGCAGCAAAGAGAAGCAGATTTAATGAAAATGAAAAACTCAGAGCTGAGAAATATCTTAAAAAATTCTGGGAAATTATCTGGCTTAAGAAAAAAACAATTAGTAGATAAAATACTTTACCTAGAGAATGGCAATAAGATTAATTAGATCAAGCATAAATGCATCTATCCATTGATCTTATTAATCACCAGATATCAATACTTCTGAAAAATAATCTAAGATTAATCAATAACATCAATCAATCCCTCCGTTACAAATCGAGCCATGTTAATAATATGGCGATTCATTTTCCTTCTTGGAATATTCCATTTCTCTGCTATTTGTTTTATGAGATTTTTTTCTTTTGTATAATCTATCATATGATTAGCTAGTCTCATAGGAAGAGTTTCTTCTTGCTTTTCAGCAAGGTTTGACCAGACTGATTCCTCAATAAGACTAATTTTCCCAAGATCTTCTTCATTGGTATATCGAAATAATTCCATTAGCCCCAGATAACAATAGATCTGACCAAGTTCTTGTAGAGGTCCAGTAGTATTTTGAGCAGATTTATATTCTTGCAAAATCAGTTTTAATTCTTCTTCCTTTTCTTTCCTGCCTAATTTCACTTCTTCTAATAGCTGATAAAACTTACTAAATTCTACATTCACATCCATGACAAAAAAGCATTCTATTTGATAAGGATACTCTTAAAACACTATCTGCTTTGAACTCCTAAATATATCTTTATTATAAGACGATATTTTCTCCTCACAAGGCTAGCCTCGATCAAGTTCATTAATGAAAGGATTTAACGCTTAACAGAAGCTTTAATTAATCAACTAGTTTTCAACCTTGAATAAAACAGATCAGTAATTAATTAATTGTTAGCTCAATTCAGAATTAGTATGCATGACCTCCATTGCAGCTCATTACCTTACTAGGGAGATCAGCAGGATTCATCCCATCAATACTTGCTGTCTGCTCAATGCATTCATTTTGTGTTCTGGCCCACTGAATTAAAGGGTCCAGCCTTATAACACCAGCGACTAAGGCTGTCGTGCTAATTGCAGCCAAAACTGGATAGATATAGCTTTTAATGATCCCAGAAGATGGATTCCTAACATCTTTACTGGGTATCTCGACTGCAATATCTACTGGCTCTGACTCTGTACTTGCAATATGTTCTTGAAAAAGAGATAGTTTTTCCTCTAATTCACCTTTTTCATTTGGATCTTCATAAGAAGCTAGATAAACCTTCTGTTTGCGTTTGGGTATTGATTCTGCTGCATTAATTAACAAAGTTATAGCACCCACAGACAATTCTTTAAGGCCTTGCAATCCTTCTCGAAGATCTTGCTTGAGAAGTTGCTTTATGCTCTCTTGAGATTTGATAGGTTGATCAGTGCTCATTTTTCTATAGAGCTATTGCCAAGGAACAAAAGAAAAGCCGGTTAAAGTCTATTAAATGATAGAACCAGATTCAATTGATCCATAAAGAAAATAGAAATCCTTCAATTGAAGTGTAGATGCTTAAATCAAAGTGTCGCATGAGGTCAATCTTCACAAAGACCAAATACCCTCAGGGGAAAATCAAGAATAAAAAAATCTATATAGATTACTAAAATTATTTTGTAGCAACTGGGAAGCAAAACAATCAGCCTTAATGCTTATTATCTTATCAACTTCTTTAAGTGATCCATTATAAGGAAGAGATGCACAAGCCATAAGGAGTAAAAACAATTTAAATTTAATTATTTTTTTCAATTAAAAAAATCTTTTTCCCATTACAAAAAGTCTACCTAGGTAGTATTCAATTATACTGGTCCTTGCAACTTAAAACCTTTTTCCAAGAGCTTCTGATATGTAAGCCTTGCTTGATAAGAAAGGAACTGCTCAAAAACCTCATCATTTTTGTTGACATTGAACCAATTGTGATCTTTCTCATTCTTTGAAAACTTGACGAACTCATCTCCATTGACAAGCGTCCATTCATGCTGGTGCGCTTGTTTCTGATCAGGTCCCAAGTCCCAAGGACAACTGGCAGGATACTTTTCCTGAGGCATAAACAGTAACCAAAAAGGTTATGTATCAGTTGTAACGCATATGTCGAGTCTAAATCTATATACCTTCATCCCCTGACGAATCAATCCATGGGATACAAGCAATTCATAGGTCTTCTTATTTATAAGAAGACCTATGAAAAATGACTAAATGAACTGATATGGCAAACATATGTCCACTTGCAAGGCAAGGGTATTCAAATGCTTGGATAAAGGGCAAAAAAGACCTCTATCAAAAATCACTTCTTCGAACGCTCTCTAATCTCCTCCTCCATTACAGCTCCAAACCTTTGCAGTGAGTCCTTGGGTATTGGTTCCATCAATTCTAAAAGTCCTTTCAATGCATTCATTTTGACTCCTAGACCATTGCGCTATTGGGACAAGTGAAGCGAAGATCCCAATAAGGCTAATAGTACTGGCCACGGCCAGTACAGGGTAGGCATGCGCTCTAATCATTTCTCTTGGAGTCATTTGATTTGCTTAGATCTGATCGCCGCAAGATACATCATCTTCTATTGGCTGAGTAAAACAATGCCCTAAGAGGTTTCCTAATGACACTAAAACTTCAGAGCCACTGAAAATCAGTCCCTCCAACAGAGCTGCCAAAGCGAAATCACAACTTGGAAAACAAAATAAAAGATTAAAGGTTTGCGACTTTCTGCTATTAGGGTCGCTTCATGGAAAAACTTAATTCAGAAGATCTAAGTACTTCAGCGGTCTGTCTAGAAACGGGCTACTCATGGACCAAAGACCAACTTGACGATTATGAAGAGTCATGGGCTCGAGACCATGACCATCAGGAGTAAAAGACAATAAGCCTGCCAATAAGTAGAATCTCCCAGTTCCTGCAACCCTGTAAATTCATCTAACTAGAGGTTCTGCTTTTGACTCAAGTAACTGTCGGAGAAAACGAAGGAATTGAATCAGCACTACGTCGCTTTAAACGACAAGTCTCCAAAGCTGGGATTTTTTCTGATTTAAGGAGAATCCGCCATCACGAGACTCCTGTGGAAAAATACAAGCGTAAACTCCAGCAAAGAAGGAGAAGCCGTAGGCGCTGATCAGCCTAGTGGTCTTTATTCCATTCAAACCTCATGAAAGCAAATTGCTTTCATGAGGTTTGAATGGAATGGAAATTTCTTTTATTGCACATTGATATTCATAACTACCCTTCAGCAGATCTCACCAACACTAAATCCGTCTTCTAGGTAAATATTCTTCGGCTAACACACCGCAAGTAATGCATCTATTTAAACATGCATAATAAGCTCATCATTAATCTTTTACCACCTAAACATAAAACAAATAAAGTTCATTGCGTATAGGCCAAATATCTGGTGTGGTGAGAGCTTTCATGGTTTTCCTCAACAAGCATGGTCATCTTTAGTGAAAGATCGCAATCTTGATCAAACCCAATTCAAACAAAATACAAGAAATCAAAAGTCCATAATATCTGTTGTTTATTATTATTCAGCAAAATCATTATTTAAAATCTAGACATAACAAGAAAGTAGTTAAAAAATGCATAGGGTTAGATCCAAAACTATAAATGAGAAGAAAAAATACCTGGATATAAAAGATCTGTTCTCATAATCATAAGAAGGAGCCTCAATACATCCATAAAGAAAACAATTTACAAGGTCTATTCTGTAGCACCATTACATCTTTGAACAGCAACCACATTGACGCCAACATGAGAATTAGTCGTCCTCCAAATTTCATTTGAGACCTCTCCAATACATGCAATTTCTGCTAAATTTTTAATTGCTCCGGGGACTTGCGTAAAGGCCAGAAGAATCAAGGCAGCAGCAGTCCCAGGTGCATGGATGTTTAGTTTCAAGACCTTCTCAAAAAAGTTTGTGCCCATAATGAGAATTCCCTTCCTAGCGAGAAATAGACCCATGATAATCGCATTTACAAACTTACCATTCTCCACTTTCCATGCCAAGCATATGTCCTAATTACTCTCAACATTTCCAGACACATCATTACAGAAGGAGCACTAATCATAATGATGTATGGTTACTCTTCCAATAAGAACAAGAGGCGGATAACAACTAAACAAATGCTATCAACAAGGTAGCAAAAAGTAGCCAGTCCTTGAAAGCTCCTCAGCCATTAAATTGAAAAGTTTATTTTTTTTACTGGATGAAACTCCCTATCAAGAGTTAGAAAAGGAACTAAAGAGGGGAATCAGAACCCAATGTAAATTATTTAACTAAACCTCTCATCCATAATGCAAACTCGACCAGAAGAAGCTAAAAATAGTTGTATGCAGAAAAAGGACTTAAAGAGTTCTAGCTGCAATTATCACTTCATAAATCACTACAAAATGATGAGCTTTGAAAATCGCCTAACCAGTAAGCAAATATCCAGGGGAGGCAACCAACCATTAAAAGGGAAAGAACTCGCAAACTATATTAAAGATCACAAAAATGAATTCAATAAAAATGGAGATGCACTTTGTGTAGAAGCTGGGTATGGAGATTATGCAAAAGATGGAACACCTCTATGCAACTTTGAGCCATTCGTCAAGGAGTTAGGTAAAGTTGTTGATTTAGAATCAGAAGACCAAACAAATTAGTATTAGATTCTTTAAACAAAGAATAATCTAATGACGATAAAACAAATAGAAGCAGAAATAAATCCACCAGGGGGTAAATTGTCCCGAACAATTATTATTCTCCCCAAAGCAAACTTACAATACAAATATTCTATTAGATTCAAAGGGAAAAACAATTATGAAATATCAACTTTATCGGCATGATGGCCAAAATGATGAAAATACAGGTTTCAGATTTAATAATTACAAAGAAGTTCTAAAGTTTCTAAACAAAGTCAGTAAAATTTCAGGTAATCAAACCAATTCGACTGAAATAATAGCCACATATAGAATCAAGAAAATCATTGATTTGCCCCAAGAAGAGATAAGCTGCCGTCATTGCAAGCGTACTGCAAATAATGGAATCAAATGCCTAGGAATGTGTGTCGCAGATAACGAATACTAGAATTCTGATACAAATTTAAATTGCAACCTAAGTAACCATAAATGGGTAACACTTACACATGAGAATAGCGTAAAAGCCTATAGACCTCTATTGATAATCATTTAAAACTTGTCTTTGTGTATCAAAAAAATTAATAAATTTGCATCAGTAACTATAAACTCCTACAAAACAGGAAACAACAATCCTTTAAATGTCATCAAACCTTGGCAAGGGAAACAAAAGAATAAACGATGCTTCTGCTAGTTTAATGCAGTTAGTGAGTCTACAAGGATGTGAACTGAAAATAGGGAAATATCCTAGGTTTAAATACGATGCGCGAGGAGGAGGAGGGCTAGCATTAGTGCTCAATGATAAAGAAACTGATATTAAATATTTGAAATTCAATCGAGATACCTTTTCTATTCCACCACTCAACTGGAAAACTGGTAAGTTCTTATGCATGCCTCTACCGCCTGGGATACAAATCAAGATGTATCTGGACAAACTAGAGGGAACTTTTAATCAACTGAATGGGGAGATATCGTTTAATTTTGAATCAAAATTTAGATTCACAATATGGCCATCTTTTGTATTCCCTGACTTAATTGTCAAAACATTCCTAACAAGTGGAGAAGCCAAAGGTGATCTTAACGAGACTCAAGGAAGACCTTTACAAAAAGATGGCAACTCAACTCTAGTAGGAATAGCAATTGTCCCAAAGACTGGCCACAGATACCTAGATTCATTCCTCAACTTACCAAATGAAGCATTGGCTATACTAAAATGCAAGATCACATCATTTAATAAGACATCCAATTAGAATTACTACTAAAATACACTTAATTAAAATATCTCTATATTAAATTTCTTATTTTATCTATTCCTTGAAAATCTATTTACCATATGGAGGATTTAGCACGCATATAAACCGGGCATATATTAAAAAGATTATTTTATCACATCAATAATACCTTCTGTAACATATTTTGCGAGATCTTCAATATTTAATTCTAAATCTTGGAGTGAAGTCTCCCATTTTGTAGATATTTTTGCCGCTAATTTATGATTATTTGCATGTTCAATCATTGACCTAACCATATAGTTAGGTAAAGAAATACCCATCCTGGTTTCCAGGTATTCCCAGACTGTTTTTTCCAAAGAACTAATCAGTCCAAAATTTTCTAATCCTGTATATTCATACAACTCCATTACACCATGGTGACAGAATATTTGACCTAATTCGTCAAAAGAGCTTTGAGCATCTTTAGCATGTTCATACTCTGCAAGCATCCACTCCAGTTCTTTATTCTTTTCGGCATTGCCTAGCTTGACTGCCTCTAGAAGCTTATAAAACTCACCAAACTCAACTGGCTTTGACATCAAATCATCCAATAAATCAATATTAGTAATGTTACTAGGAATAATGAGCTTAGTGAACAGTATCCGATCAGTATCTTCTCAATTTGTCTCTTAAGCCAGAAGACTCCAGTTGTTTTATAAGGAATAGTTGATAAGCACTAAAAAACAAGGGGAGAACTCTTTAAATTCTGCCATCTAATAGTCAATCTTAGAGTTTTCCAAGCAAAAAACCAGTTAGGAGCACTGCTTAGTCACAATCTATTATAAATATTTAGCATACTTAAGTGAAAAGTGCCCTTCCTTTAGATAATTCTCCAAAAGAGTGCTAATAACCAAAATTCGCAATAGAAAGCCCAATCAAGGATAACAATCCTAGCTATCTACAAAATTTAAATAGGGTATGGCAGGATTTTGTATATCTTTCTGATTCCCACCAATAATTAAAAAGGCTCAATGTTGTCTTTTGCACACGCTTGCCACTTGACTAAAGAAAAAAGATTGTCAAATTAGATTTGAATTGCATATTAATTTGATGGCTGCCTTCTCAAGAGGCTTTCTCTCCGGTTATGTCTTGGATGTCATGGCACCCGAATGCCTTCCTCCATTTTTTAGAAAGTTTAGTAGTAACTACATAAAAGATTTTTCAATGCCAACCTTTAAAGAAATTATTCATGCAATCTTCACTTGTTAAAATAATATAATAAAAATAACGTCTTCTTGTTTTACTAATGCGGCAAAGATTCTCATTTTTTTGCCGCATTTTTTTGTGAGTGGAGTCATATTTATAGATTAATAACAGGTATATTTTTAGCTGTTACTAGCTTCTAGGGTTGGAAATCATTGGGATAGGGAAAATCTTTCATATGAATTTTAAGCAAATGTCTACTCATGATTTCCTAGTCTCTTTAAAAGTTGCCAATGCAGCCAGAAATCCTCCGACAAAACCACTCAAATGCCCTATCCAACTTACACCTACTGGTGAAAATATAGGAATCAATGCCACTAAAGAATTTCCATATAAGCAAATACAAATAACAGAGAGTAGAATTGATATTGGACGTTTTTCTAAGAATCCAATAAAAGACAAGTAGCCAAGCATTCCATATACAACACCTGACAAGCCATGGGATATCTTTGGCCAAAAGATAACCATAGGGATTTCTAAAAATAATACAAACAGCCATATAGCTATGTAATCCCTAAGCCCTCTACTTAGAACGAAAATGCTGAGTGGAAGAAAAACTATAGTATTTGAAAAAAGATGCGGAAACCCACTATGACTAAAGGGTGCTGTAATTAATCCCCACCAAGGCAATCCAGACCCCATTGGCAGATTCCACATACCTCCAAATAACAATTGATCAAGAATCTCCTGTAACCAAGCAATTAAAACTAGAATGAATGGAACTAGAATATATTTCATTCTAGTTCCTAATCCATGTATAAATTTCGGATCTACAAGTCATGAGAACATTTAGAATGTAATTTATATTGATAACACATTAAGGTACTTAGGATAAGATTCCAAGTACCTCAACTAAACAATTATCTGAGAAATTAAAGTCATCAAACAACATTAAAAGTATTCTATGCAAACGTATTACAGTTATTAACAAATAAAAAGTTCTCAATAGATTATTCACTTCAATTATAGATGTTCCATGCTAATGCAATCAACTACTTAAAAAAATCCTGAGTTCTTAATGAATATATCTCTAATAATCTGGACATAACCTAAATAAATTTAAATTCTAAGCTGGGGCTCCTGCAAATAGAGGTGCTGAAACAGGTACTCCCATGCCACCTCCATCATCATCATCATCATCAAAGCTTGAGATAAGCACTTTGATCCCAATTAGAGCCAAAACGCTAGCAATTGCAACAGCAGATATATCAAAAGGCAATTTTCTTTTTTTTAGTTCCATGCACATTACAGGACAACGAGTCAAAAGCCTACTGAACCAAACTGATCTCATCACAATGGATTCCAGGAGCTTCCAGGCATAAATATCAAGCTTACGAGTAGTTAAAATAAGTAAGACTGATTAAAAAAATCTAGTAAGGGATTCTTTAACTCCCACAAATTTAACCCACGAAGTGAGATTTCATATTTTGATCACAGTCTTACATGAAAATATTTCTACCTAGCCGAACACAAGCTTGGGTAGAGAACTCATCTTATTTGGCCATTTAGGAATTTAGGGTAATTTATCTAACGTACAGGAAGCAAATTAGATACCTAAGACAACTATGTCGGTTAAAGAAGGTGGATATAAATGAAATACTTAGTTTTCCAAAAGTTCAAAAGTAAACCAAGAACAGCTCTCCCAAATTCTCAAGAGCTTGACTGTAATTATAAATATAGAAAGTAATCAAAGGGTTTTATGGGCCCTTTAATTACATCACAGAACGTGATCATAAGCACACTCTGGTAGATTTATCTGTATGATTAGTTTAGGAATTCTATTGCTTTGATCATCCTCCTTCCAGCACTAGTTCTTATTATCACTTTTCAACTGATTAGATTTAGTGGGAAATTGAGAAATGAAAGAGGTGATAGGCTCTTTTTTAATAAGACAAGATTTTATTCTATACAACTACGGGTTGAAAAACTTTTTAGTTGGGTCCACACCAGAACTGATTAAAACAATATATGAGATTGAGTCAAATATTTACCTAAAACTAACTCAAGGAATTCATAGCATAGAGACCTATTTTTATTTCAAATACAATCATAATAGTAGTAGGTCTATAGGTACTAATATCAAATCAAGAAAGCATTAAAAAAGAAAAATTCATTTAAATAATCCTTGAAATTAATCATTTCAAGGATTATAACCGATTTTATTTATAAACTAAATTATAAAAGCTTCAAATACGACAACCTAATTGAATCATCCCTTGATCAAGCAAACGTCCTAGCCGTATAGCTGTAGCCTCTTCTACTCTGGTGAATTGACGTTGATTGCTTGTGACCCATGCCATCTCTTCACTAGTAATTACACCAGTAGAGACAGATTCTAGAAAAAGTGCTCCAAGATTCATAGATAATGCTCATAAGAGTGCAGGAGGAGCCTCTTAAAATGAACTTAAAGACTGACTCCTCGGATGACCGACTGATCCCCATCACCCGGCCACAGCCATTTTAGTGATTGTCAAGAAAAAATCTCAAAGCCGTAACACTAGATATAGATTCATGTCTCAATCTGCTGAGAGAGCAGACACCACAAGTAGTTGATTTTGATGAATTCTTAAATTCCGCTCGAAGGAAAGCATCGATGCTAATTCAAAATTTTCTGGTTAAATGATATCTAACAGCCTAAGTCCAGCAAAAAATCCCTTCCGGTTCTAAAAAAAATATGTGAACGCAAACCTTATCAAAGTAAAGTAATTGCCACTCCGGCGAAACATAACAGTGTAATTAGCAGAGAGTTTTGATTAATCTTATCACCTTCAAATCTTGAAAACAAAATTGAAATTACTGGAGATGAACTTAATAAAGTCCATCCAATTCCTATAGGCAGTAACTTGAAGACTGTTTGCTGGAAAAAAATTCCTAAATTGGTGCCAAGAAGTGTAGCTAACAGAAAATAGATTTTGCGTTGAATTGACATTCCATGAAAATTTTTGTTCAAGTTATAGATATTATTTTTTACAAATGGAACTAAAACAATTAATGATCCAAGCAGCCTAATTCCAGCCGTATGAAAAGGTGTCATATCTGAATTAAGTAATACAAACCTTGACAAAATGCCTGCTATTACAGCGCAGAGCATATACAAAAAAGTATATAAAAAGCCTCTTAGCTTTGAATTAGGTAGCTGCTCAACACCATTTCTATCGGCTATTTTTTCTCTTGATAATATTAACAAAGAAATAGTAACTAAAGAAGTCCCAACCCAAGCTTTGAATGGAAGTGATTCTCCTATTATTAATACTCCAAGCAAATTAGCCAAAACTGGAGAAAAAGAGTCAAGAGTAAGAGTTCTTCTCGAACCTAATCTCTTAAGAGCTGAAATATAAAAAGAGTCTCCCAAAGCAATTCCAATTATCCCACTAATTAATAGTATTATTATAAAATCAATATTGACTGGCCAAGTTATAGATACGATAAAGGGTAAGAAAACTATTGCTGCTATAAAATTCTTAGCAAAATTGATTTGAATGGCATCAAAGTATTGAGCTTCTGACCTCCAAATAAAACTTGCTGCAGTCCATGAGAATGCAGCAAGTAATGCAGAAATTACACCAATAAACATATGTATTTAAATTAATAGGGCACTCTTCTCAACTGAATGCTTTACAATTTTCACACTTATATGCCAAAACCTTCCTCTATTCTCGCTGATCAAAGCCAGAAATGATATTGGACCAGGTTTTTTGTAGGCTCTGAAAATAAAATTTGGTCTAGATTATTCTCCAACATTAACAGAAATCTGTGTAGCTCAGCTACTTTTCTTACCAAATATAGGGTGCAAGTCCCAGCTCTATCATCTTAACACTTCTACAATTAGTTTAACTAATAAATTTTCTCTTTGAATATTGGGATTTTTCTAAAGATCTAAAAAACATTAAAACTTGATGATTTTTATTTAAAACCTTATTAGGCTCAAAACTAAGACTAAGATTCGCACCTTTAACTAAAGCTATCCATTCTTGTTAATAAGACGTAAAATCAATATCCAAATTCAAATACATTTTATTCAAACTCTGATTTAAAGAAGAACAGTACTTGCATCACAATATTAAGCTCGTAGAATTTTATAATAAAATACTTTATAGAGATTCAGCATTAACTAATGCATACTGAAACGAAGACCATACAAGAACTATCATTAAAGGCTGTAGACTTAGTAGGTAATAAGACTAATGAAATAGAACGCTATTGTTGGATAGTTGTCCACGAACACATTCATGGTGTAAAGCCTTTGGAATATGACATTAGGGAAATAGACGAAGAACTCTACCTATCTGTACTTCAAACTGCAAAGGAAATAGTTTCTACAAGTAAATGATTATATAGCTACTCCCTGTCATTAGACGATCTAAAAGTTAATGCAATATAATTTAAATGTTTACTATTTGCCATTTATTGACAACTAAATTTTGGTAATTTACCGAGATTATATTAAATCTGATTAATTGGACTCTAATATAACCAATCTCGAGAGAAGGATTTATCAAGCCTATCCACGAATATTTAATGCCTTAGAATTATCAATCCAATAAAAATAAATCTATTTTTCACCTGGTGTTTTTTTGTCGTCTCTCCAATCATTCTTTAAAACAAAATTTTTATTTCCATCAAGAAAAATCACTAACAAGAAAAAGGCAACTCCAATGCCTACAAGTAAAGCAAAAAGCTGGTTTAATGGACTTAGATTTAACATTGCAAAAGAAAACTTGGTAAATCAATAATATTGTGACAGAAGCTGTAAGCCCAATCAAGGGACCAGAAAGAAAAAATCGAAATCAAATATAGACTTTACATTATAGCAATGATTAAACTTTTTACTAGTTTTAAAAGAAAGGTAAGTCGCGGGTCTAGTCATTAATAATAAAATATCTTAGGGATTTATTTTTTCAACACTACTTAAAGTCTCGCCAAGTATTTCTCTTAATTTATCAAGTTCATTCTTACTACCTAAGACAACCAAGACTTGACCTGGTCCTATCTCAACGTCCCAACCTGGATTAGCTATCAAATTTACACCTTCTCGAATGGCTAATATCAATGCACCACTCTGACGTCCCAATTCAAGACCAGATAAACTACGATTATCGAGATCCTTAAATTTATCCAATTCATTAGTTAAGAAGAATTCTTCGATTTCACATTCTGACCCTGCAAGTAAATCTAAAAAATCAACTGCTATTGGACGTAATGCTGTTGCAGCCATAGTTCTACCAGCTGCGACATAAGGACTAACAACAATATTTGCTCCTGCCAACTTAAGCTTATTAGATGCTTCTTCACTTTCTGCTCTGGCTATTAATCTACATTCAGAGCTTAATCCTCTTGCACTTAAAACAACATACAGGTTAGCAGCATCATTTGGCAAAGTAACTACAAGGCTCCGACACTTCTTGATCCCAGCCAAAAGCAATGTCTCATCCAAAGTTGCATCTGCAAGTAAAACCTTATATCCCCTTTCTTCTGCTACACGCTGACGAGAGGAATCTAATTCAATAATCAGAAGCTGAATGCCTTCGTATTGCAATTGCTCGGCAATTTCCTGCCCAATCCGGCCAAATCCACAGAGTATTACGTGATCTTGCATACTCCGAAGCATTCTACGAAACCTTAACTCACTCATTCTGCGGAAGTAACCTGATTCAAAAAGTCGGATTAAACGTTGCAGTGTTATTTGAACTACTAATAAACCACCTCCAACGATCAAAACCGTTACAACTCTTCCTAGTGCACTAAGTGGTTCAACCTCTCCAAATCCAATAGTGCTAATTGTGATCAGCACCATCCAAAGGCAATCCCCCCAATCCCATCCTTCAGTGAGACGATAACCAAAAGCGCCTAAGAGAACTAATGTCCCCAATGAGACAATTGGACCTATCCAAGGTTTGGAGAGATCTGAGAGCATTAACCGGTAAAAGGTTGCTCGACTCATTTTGAAAGGTATCTCCAGAGAACCATGGAATGGGAACTGGTCAAAGAAGGTATTTAATCCAACTAAAATCTATCAAAAATAATTTATGCAGACAAAAAGAATCCCAATCAAGAGAATTACCAAAAACTTTGAAGTAATTGATAAGCAAAAACAGTAGAAATCTCTATAAGCAATTAAACTTTCGAAGAAATGCAATAGTCAAAGTATATTTATCCAGGTAAATTATTTAAAGCTTTAGCCAATATCAAAAGTTATGATCATCTTCAAAAAAGAATCAACTAAGGAGTAATAACCATATTGATATCGTAAAAACCGATATCAATGTACTCCAAGAAACTAAATATGCTGCAATCTCCTGTTCTTGTTTACTGGCTTCTGCAATTAATAAAACAGAAATAGCAGTAGGCGTGGCAGCCTGCAGGACAAGTGCATTACGCATTGGCAATGGCAAACTAAATGCTAAAGAGAGAATCAACATTACAAGTGGTAGAATGATTAACTTCAGGATAAGGCTAGGCTTAATTAATAAAATCATCTTTGGTGGGTTCAAGTTTTTAAATACTCCTAAAGAACCTAGACGCATACCAACAATCAACAAAGCTAAAACAATGACAATTCTCGATGGGGTCCAAAGATATGAAGCAATGTCCTCTCTAAATGGAGTCAAATTAATCAATAATACTCCGAGAATAGCCTTACTAGTAGGACTGGTAATAAGTGCCTTAAATACAATAGTCAATAAGCCTTTTGGTTTCAATTCCCCTAAATAATTATTTAAAAGTATTGGGCCTAGACTCCATATAAGCATTGTCGCTCCCAGGTCATAACCAATGCTAAAGCTCAACGAATCACTTGGAAGTACAGCTAAAGAAATTGGTATTCCGAAATAACCTGAATTACCAAAAGTGCTGCCTAATAGTAAAGTTTTAACACCTATGAGTACATTCAAGCTTGGAATAAGTCTAATTGCAGTAATTAATATCCCAATAGCAAGAATTGACATCACGAAAGCATCTAAAAGATATCTATCAATCCCACTCTTCAGAAGAAGTCCCATCAAGCTTAGTGGCACCCCAAGGTTAATAAGTGGCGGGGCGATCTTAGAAGAGAGTTCCTTTCTAAAATGACCTATCCAATATCCCAAGAGAAGGCAAGGGATTAATTCATACAAGAATCTAAGAATGTGCATTAATAATGTAGATCTAGAGAAACCAGGTAATTGAGATATTTTCGGATTAATGCATTATCTTTATGACCGTGCCAAACGACTGATATAGGCATCTCGACTCCCTGCATTAATCCAACCAGTTGCAATTGTCTTGCTACCTTTCTCATTTACTCGACCACGATGAATATGAGAAAGACCCGCAGGGAAAATCACTATTTTCCCTCTCTTTGCTGTTTCATGATGATCTTGCCAATAAAACTCTGTTCCTGCGGAATCAATATCATTGCAATAAAGAATCCAAGCTAAAACTCTATGCATAGGTTCTGTCGCATCATTACTAATCGTCCAATCGCAATGCCAGCTTTTAAAGCCCTCGCCAGGTCCATAACGTTGAATATTAAAGATAGGAATTACAAATAAAGACTGCTCAGGAGAACATTCTCTGAATAAAGGTCGTTCTTGAAGATATTTATCTAAGGCCCCTGAAACACCACGTAGAATCACCTGAGAGAGACCAAAAGCCTCAGCATCAGAAGAGTCTATCGCGACTAGGCTTATATCAGTTGAAACCTTTGCTGGACTATTAGAAGTTAAGAATTTATTTTCTCCGAATGAAATACCAGTCTTATGAAGATCATGGCGTCGATCAAAAAATTCCATAATTCCATCTGCTACAGCTTCAAATCCAGAGTTTTGATAACGAGCTATGAGATCCAAGGTTTTGCCTCTAGATTAAAAACTCAACATTAGAATCCATTTTTACAGTTTAGATAAATATTTGGCGCCTAGAATCAAAGTAATTAATAGCCTAAAAACTTTTCCTGCTAAAATTCATAACCATATTCATCTCATTCATCCTTTATCCAAAGAGCGAGTCCACCACCTCGCCCTCTTGCTGAAAGCCATTTACCATTAGAGGCCATTGCAACAAGAGCAAAGA
>QCFC01000018.1 GCA_003278465.1 Prochlorococcus sp. AG-363-B04 | reverse complement strand
CTAATAGGAATGAAGATAATAATTAACAAAACCAGGAATAGCCTTAGGAGAAACTTCTCCACCAAGTAAGTAAAGCATATCTCCTGCAAGTTGGGACCCTAATGCAATCAAATGAATACGTATTTGATAAGGGCGACAAGTTCTAATGTGAATCTCTAATAAATCAGAATCCTGTCGCTCCTCAATTTGTTTTACATAAGAAATAGCTGAAAGGTAACGACCATAATTAGTTATTTCTTTTTTTTGACTATCAGAAGCAACTAATCTCCAAACCTTAACTAAAAGGGGATGAGAATATTGTCCCAACAGCAAATTAATTTTAGTAAACTTATCGAATTAAGAAGGTGATTGGCAAGAAACTATTGCTCTATAAGCTTTAAAAAAACCAAATTAACTTTTATATTTCCACGAAAACAATCTGAAGGTAATTCTCTTGTTTCTTTCGCTCTTGCACAAACTAATACACCAGAAGTAAAACGCCCCAGTCTATGCAACTAAATAGGGATTACATTAGTGCTACATTTGCTAAATTTTTTCTTTAGCAAATTAACTAGTGTATGCTCCAAGTATCCACCATTAGGTATCACAGGCAAACCCGATGGTTTGTTCATCACAAAAAGGTCACCATCATCAAACAATATATTCCAACCAACAGGAACTGATGGTTCAACCCAAGGGGGGTTCTCTCCCAAGTAATTAAATCAACTAGGTTAAGCTTTTGATTAATCTTAAACGCAACTTGATTAAGGAATATCTCCCCTAACTTAAGGCGAAGATTCCATTGATTTTTAGAAGAATTAGTAAAAGTACTAGATAAAAATTCGACAAGAAAACGACCTCTATCTTTAACACCTACATGATATTTATAAGTCCAGCCATGATTAAGTCTGGCCGGTAAGTTTTCAGTTGAGAGATTCAATAAAGAATATAATTAATTATATTTAAGTTACTAGATGATTTTCTAAAGCATATCTAACCAATTCAGTACGGCTAGATGTCCCTGTTTTTGCGAAAAGGCGACTTACATACTTTTCAACATTCCGTATGGAAGTTTCTAATCTTCTCGCAATTTCTTTATTCATAAGTCCTTCGGCGACCAATTGAAGCACACTCGCCTCACGAGGCGTGAAATTATGCGAGATAGCTTCTTTCCCTGGTGATGACTCAACCTGAGCCAAAAGTGATCGAATTTCAGTAATCTGACGTGCCATTTGGCCGACATCTGCATCAGCAAAACGTGCTGCTTCAGCTAACAATCGATCTTGTCTTCTTACAACATTACGAACACGCGCTACCAACTCATCTGGATCAAAAGGTTTAGGAATGTAATCATCAACTCCTGCCTGATACCCCTGAGTTCTATCTACTGTCATCCCCTTAGCAGTAAGAAAAATCACGGGGATCCCTCCCATCCTCTCATCCTTTCTTAATCGATCCAAAAGAGCATATCCATCGCACCGCGGCATCATTACATCACTAATAACCAAATCAGGCAGCATTTGTTGGGCTTTATGCCATCCATCTTCGCCATCTACTGCTGTAGTGACTTCAAAACCTTCATCCTGAAGATACGCCTGAACAGCAGCCCTAATCCCTGGCTCATCGTCAACCAAAAGCAAACGCGTCGGCTGAGTAGCCTCATTAACTTGAGAAGTGGAGTCGCTCATAATTAAAAGATACTAGATAAGAAAACCTAAAAGCGATCTCTACATAGGCCTGGGCAAAAACAATTCGAGATCATCGAGTAGGCGCAAAGAGTACTTCCTGAGATTCCGCTAATTCAGTGCTATATCCCAGCGAAAGTGCCTGATTCTTAAGCGTCTCTGGATTTAAACCAGAGAACTCAGGAGCGCAGGCAGCCCACCAGACCAAATGATCCTCTCGATTAAAATCTCCAACAAATCCACCTGGATTAATGCGACGAATATAAATAGTCTGCTCCTTTCGTTTCACTCTCAAAGGAGACAAAGTGCTGCATCTAGCAGACTCAGAATATATTTTCAAGTCATCAGCGGATTCCTCCCAAAGCCTAAAGCGGCGCAATTCTTGATCTTCATCATCCTTCTCCAAGGCATACATGCCTAACAAATATTTATTACCAAATTCTTCATGCTTGATCAAAATAACCAAATCTTCAGGTCGCATTTGTTGAATCTTTTCAATGATCTGCTTGCGATCAAGTGCGTTTGCCGAACTAACAAGTACGCAGACAAAAGGCAGTAAACCTTGAAAAGCACCTAATAAAAAACGACTCATACAACACATCACTAAAGAGTTCTCCACTATGTCGCCAAATCTTGAAAATGGATGGGAAACATTGTCACCACTGTCTCTAGACCATCAATCCACTACACCATGCGATCCAAATGTATTAACCGCAATGGAACCTTACTGGAGTACAGACTGGGGTAATGCCTCAAGCAAATATAATCGCCCTGGAATCAAAGCAGCTGCCGCCGTCAACCTTGCCAGAGAAAGAATTGCTTCAACTCTTGGGGTTCAAACAGAGCAAGTAATTTTTACTAGCGGTGCAACAGAAGCAAACAATCTCGCATTAATAGGTTATGCAAGAGCAAGAGCTTTATTAAATAATAATCCAGGTCATTTAATCACTCTAGTTACTGAACATCATTCCGTTCTAGATCCATTGAGACAACTAAAGAAAGAAGGGTTTAGGCTCACAGAAATTCACCCAAACTCAGATGGATTAGTTTCCACAGAACAACTTGAGAAGGCTATCGAAAAGGATACATTCCTAGTAAGTATAATGTTAGCAAATAATGAGATAGGTGTTATTCAACCTATTTCTGAACTCTCTAAAATTTGTAAAGAAAAAGGTATAATTCTCCACACAGATGCTGTTCAAGCTTTCGGACATATCCCTCTTAATGTAAATGAACTTGGGGTTGATTTACTAAGTCTAAGTGGTCACAAAATTTATGGCCCTAAAGGGATAGGAGCACTAATCATGACTAAAAAACTCCCAATTACACCTTTACAATGGGGGGGCAACCAAGAACAAGGAATCAGACCAGGAACCCTTCCTGTTCCATTAATTGTTGGACTCGCAAAGGCAACTGAAATAGCAATGCAAGATCTTCAAAGCAGAATGCAGCGGCTATCAGATCTAAGAAATCATCTCTTAAATGGATTGAGCACAAACATTCCTGACCTGATCATCAATGGCTCTATAGATCAGAGGCTTCCGCATAACTTAAACATCTCAATTCCTTCAAAGCGTGGAAACCAACTCCACAGAAAGTTAAAGCGCTATATCTCCTGCAGCAATGGATCTGCATGTAATAACGGAGCACCATCTCATGTTCTGATGGCACTTGGTAGAACCTCAAAAGAAGCCGAAGCATCTCTAAGACTTAGTCTTGGCAGATCAACAACACTTGAAGAAATTGATAGGGCAATATTTCTAATCTCAGAGACTATAAAATACTGTAAATAGAAGGAACTAAATAAAAGCTAATCTTAAATTAAGGACAATTAATTAAATATATACTTAGCAATGCTATGAAAAATCTTCTCGACAAGAAACTCTAAACTTTGCACTTCTACTCCTTGGATTTAACAGTATCTCAGCTTCACTTGCCATTACTGGTTTTCGAGTCAGTCTCTTTAACCTAGGATCATTCAAGAAAGCAGATTTAACTAATCTATCTTCCAAAGAATGAAAACTAATTACACAAAACAAGCCACCAGGGAGCAACCAATCAGGTGCCTTGGTTAAAAATCTTTCAAGCATTAGTAATTCATCATTAACAGCTATACGTAGTGCCTGAAATGTCTTGGTTGCTGGATGAAGCCGTCCTCTCCTTAATTTCGGAGGATAACAACCAGCAACTGCATAAGCTAATTGTGTAGTGTCAGCATAAGGTCCAGATTGCGCTAAGTCTTTCTTAATTTTTCGTGCAATGCGACGGGACAAACGTTCCTCACCATATTGGAAAATAATGTCAGCAAGTTGGACTTCACTAAGTTCCTCAATCAACTCAGCCGCCGTTATGCCCTTCTCTTGATTCATACGCATATCTAAGGGGCCATTAACTCGAAAGCTAAAGCCTCTTGCAGGGACATCTAACTGATGGCTACTAACCCCTAAATCCGCGAAGACCATCACAGCTTTACTAGGAGGAACGAAGTCACCAAAATTAACCCCCTCTATCTTTACCCTTGAACCAAAATTGGAAAGTTTTTTTGATGCAGCCTCTCTAGCAAAAGCATCCTGATCTAAACCAATCAGTCTTAACTGAGGATATGCTTTTAGCAGTGTTTCTCCATGGCCACCCCCACCAACAGTGGCATCAATAAGTAAACCTCCATCAAGGAGATCTGAAGGCAAGGCCTCAGTGAAATTCAGAAGTTCATTCGAAAGAACTGGCACATGATGAAAACCCGAAGCATCAGCAGGAAACTGTTCTGGCATGGATCCTTCCTAAGATCCCTAAGTAAGCCTTAAGGATTTGGCCTCATGACGCAACTAGAAACGCGGACGGAGCCAATGGTGGTCAACTTTGGCCCCCATCATCCCTCGATGCATGGAGTGTTACGACTTGTAGTAACCCTTGATGGAGAAGACGTTCTTGATTGCGAACCAGTTATTGGTTACCTCCATAGAGGGATGGAGAAAATTGCTGAGAATAGAACCAATGTCATGTTTGTGCCCTATGTCAGTCGAATGGACTATGCGGCTGGAATGTTTTACGAAGCAATAGTTGTAAATGCTCCTGAAAAGCTCGCAAATATTTCGGTTCCCAAGCGAGCAAGCTACATACGTGTTCTCATGCTTGAACTAAATCGAATAGCAAATCACCTGCTATGGCTTGGCCCCTTCTTAGCAGATGTTGGCGCACAAACACCTTTCTTCTATATCTTTCGAGAACGAGAGATGATATATGACTTGTGGGAGGCAGCAACAGGACAAAGATTGATAAATAACAATTATTTCCGCATAGGGGGGGTGGCTTGCGACCTCCCTTGGGGATGGTTGGAAAAATGCAAAGACTTCTGCAATTGGTTTGGTCCAAAAATCAATGAATATGAAAAACTAATCACTAATAATCCAATCTTTCGAAAGCGTATCGAAGGACTGGGGACAATAAACAAACAAGAAGCAATTAATTGGAGCCTATCTGGACCAATGTTAAGAGCTTCAGGAGTCCCATGGGACCTTAGAAAAGTTGATCATTATGAATGCTATGACGATTTCCAATGGGAAATTGCTTGGGAAAAAGAAGGTGATTGCTATGCACGTTATAGAGTTAGAATCGAAGAAATGCGTCAATCTTTAGCGATACTTCGACAGGCCTGCGACATGATTCCGGGAGGGCCAACAGAAAACCTCGAAGCTCAAAGAATAGTGGGAGGAAAAACTAGCCAATTTTTAGAGTTTGATTATCAATATGTTGCCAAAAAAGTTGCACCTACATTTAAAATACCCAATGGTGAATTGTATACAAGGTTAGAGTCTGGCAAAGGAGAAATTGGTGTATTTCTTCAAGGCAATAATGAGGTAACACCATGGCGCTTCAAAATAAGAGCTGCTGATTTAAATAACTTGCAAATTCTTCCTCATATTTTAAAAGGAGCAAAAGTTGCTGACATCATGGCAATTCTTGGATCAATTGACGTCATCATGGGTTCAGTAGATCGCTAAAATTTTCAGTGCTAAAGAAAAACTCTAAGCTTTGGCTAATTCATAAACGAAAAGTTCGCTTTGGCGATACTGATGCAGCTGGTGTTATGCACTTTCATCAATTATTACGTTGGTGCCATGAAGCCTGGGAAGAGAGCTTGCAATGCTTTGGCCTACCTGCAAATAAAATATTTCCTTGCAACTTATTAAACGAAGAAATTCCGGAAATTGCATTACCTATCATCCATTGTGAAGCAAGCTTCCAAAAACCATTACAAACTGGAGATAAATTAGAATTAGTCTTAACTCCAAAAAGAATTGATTCCAGCAGCTTTCAAGTTACAACAAAATTTCACATAGCCAAAGATGAAGCTGCCCAAGGGTTAATTAGACATGTAGCAATTAATGCAAAAACTCGCCAAAGATGTCAACTCCCAGAAAACATTGATCGATGGCTAGAGGCCTCATCTTTATTCTTAAATAAACCTTTTCCATTATAAGAGTTTCAAATTTTTACGATTATCTCCTAACCAATCAATCCAACGTTTTCGATTCCATTTACCTACTTCATTCATATTAAGTTCTGGACAATAATACCAAGCAATAGGTCTATGGGCAGGCTGCCAATTACAAACTATTTTTCTTAATTTTGTTAGAGAAGATTTAATTACATCATCTGATTGATCATTACACCAACTAATTAATACAACCAAACGCTGCCCCCATTCTTCATCATATATAGGCAAAAATAAAATATTCTGAATAGACAAATTTACCGCTAAAGACTCATACCTTAATTTTGCCTCCAACTTTTCTGGAAAAACTATCTCGCCCCCGGAATTAATTGCACCATCAATTCTACCAAGAATATTGAGATGAACTTTTGTACTCTGAAGAGTGATTTGTGCCGCATCACCTGATGTCCACCATCCAAATGAATCTTTAATAGATTGCAATCCAGAAGAAGTTAATCGGCCAACAGCTAATCGAGAAGTTCTTACTTTCAAGACACCATGATCCGTTAAGGATAAATCCACATCCTGCAAAGGATGTCCGCATCCTTTCACACCTGAAAGGAATTCATCAGGCGTCAATGCTGTAACCATCGAGGCTGTCTCGGTTGCTCCATAGCAAGGAGCCAACTTCAAACCGTGCAATCTTGCTTTTTCAGCCAATGATTGAGAGAGAGCCGCGCCTCCGACCAAAATCACATCACACCCTTTCAGTAAATTCAATCCTTCAGAATCCGATATTAATCGATGTAATTGAGTAGGAACTAATGATAACAATTTAGGTCGATCATTTTCAATGGAAAGAGACTGGCAAAATTCACTTAATAGACGTGGATTCTTCATCATATAAGGAAGTACATAAGCATGTTTTGCGCCCCATTTCCGACCACGCCACCAAGGCATAAAACCACTAACATGATGTAAAGGTAATGGATTAATTATCAGGAAACTTTTGGGATCAAAACCTTGTTGCTTCAACCAATTAGCTGTGGCTAAAGCAGACTTATCAAAATTCTCAAATGGGTGAAAACAATATTGATTTTCTCCAGAACTTCCTCCACTTGCAATTACAACACCAGGGCCCTCAATGAAACAAGATGCTTGCAAGTTAACTGCTGCAACCTTAGGAGAAATAAGCTGTATACAAGATCCTTCCTCAAAGCTCCTTGATATCCTAAATGTGCATTCTTCAAATGAAATTGGATTGCACCTAATAGAAGACAAAGTAATCATGCTGCATTCCAAACCAACTCAGGGTCACTACTAAATAGTCCACTAGAAGCACACCATCCACTAGCCAAACCTGGAGCTGTTGGAGTAGGCCCCTTTTGTTGCAAAGCAGCTAAATGATGCAACCACCGCAAGCCAATACCAGTCTCAAAAGATGTACTTAGTGTCCTCAAAGGAAACCCATTCTGTAGATCACGCAATAAAGGTCTTGGATCGCCTTCCATAATTGGCCTGCGAACCTGCCAACCTTTCCAAGAAATTCTCAAAGTTGGATCGAATAAAAGTGACTCATCTAGAGCTACAGGTAACCTCTCATCCAATAAAAAAAGACCCTCCAGGTCTTCTACAGGTAAAGGTTGCTCAATCCACTCTAATCTTGGCTCATCGAAAAGATGTTCAACCCAACGACTTGCACGCAAACGATTCCATCCTCCATTTGCATCTAACCTTATTCGAAAATTTTTAGGGATTAATTCAACCATTTCATTAAAAAGGCTTAGCTCAACATCATCTGGTTGAACAGCCACCTTCCACTTCAATGTCAAAGGTAGATAATCACCATTACACCTTTCAACAAGCTGCTCTAAATCAAACAAAAGGTCATTGCTTGTATTTATCAAAAACGCGGAACAAGATGGCTTCAGCCACCCTCCAGGTGCGGTTTCACCAACTAAACCATCAAGCTCTGCCAAGCATGCCCCAATTCCAAAAGCAACCTGAGGAGCCGATATATTCAGTTTTATGTGCTCCTCTAACTCTTCTCTAGTGGGAGAGCTCCCAAGACTATCCAAAGAATCTTCAAAATCTTTTAATTTGGACAAATTAAAAGTTGATACTTCTCCCCAACCAGATTTTCCAGACGAATCTTCCAATCTCAACAACCAACCACACCTTTTCTTTAAAAAACCCTGAGAAGTTTGCAAAGGCCTTACTAACTCAAAAGCAAAAGGCTTTGTAGTAAAGGCCAATACCATTGAGTTAGTGAAGCCCTATGGAATACATATCAAATAAAGCTTGAATGGCCAAACCAAAGCTTAAACCTAAACCATTTAAAGCCTGAAAACGCAAAGCCAAGAATTTACTGCCACTAATTAAATTAGGTCTGTCATGGTAAAGATAAAGCAAATTAATTAGAGCAATGCCTGCAGGCAAACCTAATAGCCCTAACAAAGCAGTTATTGGCCAATCCCCTTGAATAATAGGAACACACTCAAATGCAAATGTAAGTGCCACAAACCAAGGCACTAAAGAAGATGCCTTACGCGTACCCAGGCGTACCAAAGGCGACCTCTTTCCATGAGCAGCATCTTCAGCTACCTGATGAAAATGAGAACAAAAAAGGACTAATGTCGTTGCAAGAGCAGGTCCTGCTCCAAGAAAAAATGCTTTAGACCAAGGAATCCCTAAGCTTGCCTCTGATTCAGGAGATAATACAAGCAAAGATGCTGCTGTTGCAAAAGGTCCAAAAGCCAACCAGCACAGTGGCTCTCCCCAACCTTGATAACCCAATCTAAAAGGAGGTCCTTGATAAAGATAACCAAGAAAACAACTCACTAAAACCAAAACAATTACTAATGGGCTACTTCGAACTGCCAAATACATCATGAGTAACAAGCCCAAACAAAGCGAAAGATATGCCAAACGTCGTACTGGTCTCTTGCGCCCCAACAAAGCCACTACAGAGTGAGGTTTAGAAACCTCATCAACACCAGTTTCCGCATCAAAAAGATCATTTGTCAGGTTTTCCCATAGCAAAAGCAACACTGATCCCAGTAAAAAACCAAAAAACTGATCAAAGCGAACTTCCTGACCTGCTCCGATCCTGAAACCAGCTGCCAATAAAATAGGCATAACGGCAACGGAATAAAGCGGCCACTTAATGGCGGCTTTCCATAAATGCCTCCGATCTATCTCGTTGGCGTAAAGGGATGCAACATCCTGACGGTCTGACATGGACTGAAGCCCCTATAACCTTGATAACGGTTTATACATTTGAACAGCCCCGTAATTCAGCAAATTCCGAATGAGAGCTGACAAAAGTTTCAGCGATATTTTGAATGCAGCAGCCAAAGGCTGGTGCTTAAGAAAGTGCGATGAAAGCGTTCTAAGTCTGGCGACTCCTATCCAAAATGTAGATCCACTCAAAACACTTCCAATAATTGCAGAAAATCTTACCTTTCAATTTCTCTGGGACAGTTCACCAGGCCTTAGTTTTGCAGCATCTGGTCAATGTCTTCAACTTGATTTAGCTGGCGCTCGCAGATTTGAACTTGCACAACGCTTCAACGATGTAACGCTTGGTCGACTTACTGATACAAACCCCGAAGCCCCTAACCAGGCAAGGCCAAAAATCCTACTGGCTTTTTCTTTTTTTGAACATACGGCAGAAAGGCAAAGGAAATCAAAAATCCCTCCTTCAGTTCAAGCTGTACTTCCAAGATGGCAACTTAGTCGCCAAGGAAATAATTGTTGGCTTCGCCTAAATGGACTAATGGCTCATGAAGCTGACGCGCGTGAACTAGCAGAACAGCTTTGGTTAATGTCAGAAAAAATTTCACAACCTCTCAATACAAGCAATCCAGATTGGATAAGTACATTTACAAAATCATTAGAACCACAACACTGGCAAGAATGTTACAAACCAGCACTGAACAAAGGTCTGGAACTCGTAAATAGCGGTGAACTAAGCAAATTGGTTCTTGCTGTAAGGCAGACAATTCATCTCAGCGAACACTTAAATCCCTTAACTGTCTTATCAAGACTCCGTAATGTGCAAAAAGGAAGCTGTCGCTTCCTTTGGCAAGATTCACCTGGAGAAATTTTCTTTGGAGCTTCTCCTGAAACGTTACTCAAAATCCATCAAAACAAACTAAGAAGTGATGCCTTGGCTGGCACTGCTAATTGCAATTACTCAGGGCAAGATTTACTGCAATCCGAAAAAGATCGTCGAGAACACCAACTAGTAGTTTCATCAATCACGAAACAGCTAGCCCAAGCAGGAATCAAAGCAAAACATCCTCGTAATCCTCAACTAGCTAAACATGGCAGTCTTTTTCATCTACATACTCCAATCACTGCGGATATCAAAGGCTATTTACCACTTCATATAGCTGATGCATTGCATCCAACCCCAGCAGTTGCAGGATTACCAAGACGTAATGCAATAACTTGGTTAAGAACACTAGAGCCATTCGAGAGAGGCAAATACGCCGCACCAATTGGTTGGATTGATACTGATGGTGAAATAGAGCTAAGAGTCGCTATCAGATGTGGAACCATACATGGAAAAATTCTTGAACTAACAGCAGGTGCGGGACTAGTCAAAGGCTCAATTGCTGAAAAAGAATTACACGAAGTAGAGCTCAAGTTAGCTGTTTTAGCAGATCAACTAAATCTCAAAATAAACAGTCAAACTAACTCAGCTAGTAAGCGATCTATAACTTGATCAGCTAATGGAATAGACATCAATCGTTCAACTTCCCGAATCCCCGTAGGACTAGTGACATTAATCTCACTCAAGATCCCATCAATCACATCTATACCAACAAAAAACAATCCCTCATCCTTTAAAACTGGTGATAACTCATCACAAATTTTAAGTTCAAGACTAGAAATTTCTGTAACTTCTGCCTGGCCACCAACAGCAAGATTGCTCCTAAAATCTCCTGCTGGAGGTCTACGGTTTACAGCTCCTAATGGTTCTCCATTAACAAGCAATATCCGTTTATCTCCATCCATGACCTTTGGGAGAAAAGCTTGCACCATCACAGGCAATCTTTCGTGATCCGTAATCAACTCGAGTAAGGCATCAATCCCCGGTGCTGACTTTGCCAAACGAAGCACACCCAGACCAGCTCTCCCAGCAAGTGGTTTTAAAACAACCTCACCTTGTTCACGAACAAAAGATGCCAATTCAGAGACCCGGCTTGCAACAATTGTTGGGGCCATAAGGTGGCTAAAGCGCAAAGCTCCAAGCTTCTCATTCCAGGCACGTAAGGAAGAAGGTTTATTGACAACTCGCACGCCACACCGCTCTGCCAATTCGAGCAGATGAGTTGCATACAAATAAGCATCATCCACAGGCGGATCTTTTCGCATCCAAATACAAACAAAATCCGTCAATGGAAGCGCCTGTGAATCATCAACACTGATCCAGGGCTCTACTTTCACAGACCTCGCTAATACCCATGGCTGATCTCCACGAGCCTGAAGATCAGCAGGTGTACATACCCAAACACTCAGTGATGCTCTTTGAGCTGCTTGCATCAAAGCAGCAGAAGAATCCTTAGCTGGTTGAATCTCTCGAATCGGGTCAAGAATGAACAAATGGCGCATATCGTCAAGCTCCTATCCCAAGCAAGTTATCTAACTTTCCCAAGCGTTCTAGCTCATAAAGGTCATCACATCCTCCAATCCCATTGTCATCAATAAAGATTTGGGGAACTGTAGTCCGACCATCTGATCTATCTGTCATAGCAAAACGCGCAGATTGATCCCCATCAATCATGTATTCCTCATAGGCCACCCCTTTCTTGTCAAGAAGATACTTCGCACGAATACAAAATGGACAAGTTCTCCATGTGTAAATCTCAATTTTGGTCATAGTTAAGGAAAATGCAGACCACGATCTTATTCACATTCATTCAGCTGATAACTTCTAAGTAATGCATCAAACAAAAAAATTGCTAGATCTCACTGACTTCAAAAGAGACCTTTCCTTGCTTACAGCGCGCCTGGGCAATGCCCAGGACTGTCTTTGACGTTGCCGCTTTAGAAGCCCGCCAAAAGGATCTCGAATACCTTTCAGCTCAACCTGATTTTTGGGACGATCCCAAAAATGCTCAGAAGCAGATGCAAAAGCTTGATGAAATCAAGGCTCAACTTGACCAGCTTCTTCTTTGGTGCAAAGCAATAGAAGATGCTCAAGCAAGCTTGGAACTCTATGAGCTTGATCCCGATCAAGAAATGATTTTAGAAGCAACAAATGGGCTTAAAGAACTCAAAACAGATCTTGATAGGTGGGAACTTGAACGCCTGCTAAGTGGCACTTATGACAAAGAAGGAGCTGTTCTTTCTATCAATGCTGGAGCAGGAGGAACTGATGCGCAAGACTGGACTCAAATGTTACTCCGCATGTATACACGCTGGGCCGAGGATCATGGCATGAGGGTAACAATTAACGAACTTTCAGAAGGAGAAGAAGCAGGAATTAAAAGCGCAACCCTTGAAATTGAAGGCCGCTATGCCTACGGATACCTACAAAATGAAAAAGGAACACATCGTTTAGTAAGAATTTCCCCATTTAATGCCAATGGAAAAAGACAAACAAGCTTTGCTGGAGTAGAAGTCATGCCAAAGCTTGACGAAAATGTAGAGCTAGAAATCCCCGACAAAGATCTCGAAATTACTACAAGCAGATCAGGAGGAGCTGGTGGCCAGAATGTCAACAAAGTAGAAACCGCTGTGCGCATCCTGCATATACCAACCGGTTTAGCCGTTCGTTGTACTCAAGAACGTTCCCAATTACAAAATAAAGAAAAAGCAATGGCTCTTCTTAAAGCTAAATTACTAGTAATTGCTCAGGAACAAAGAGCTGCCGAAATAGCTGATATCCGCGGAGACATCGTAGAAGCAGCATGGGGCAACCAAATCCGAAACTATGTATTTCACCCATATCAAATGGTAAAAGATTTAAGAACCTCTCAAGAAACCACAGATGTTCAAGCTGTAATGAATGGAGAACTAGATCCATTTATTACAGCTTTACTTCATCAGAATCTGGACCAACCAAGCAACAATTTTGATAACTAAACAAGACAAATGGTAAAAGATCAAGTTCCTACTAATGCAGAATCATCGCTGAAGCAATCGCCAAGCTTTGTTAAGTTAGCGATGAGAAATATGGTAAAGAAAGGGAAACAAAGCCTTTGGCACTTTTCTCTTACAGCAATAAGTTTTATTGGATTAATTCTTGTCCTGGCCTGGTTAGGTCGCCCTAACCTTCCTCAATGATCTAAAAATGAATCCTCAACCTGATCAAGCATCAGAAGTAGAACTCACATTCAATGTAGAATCTAGCGTTTATCAGACACTCGTAAAAGAAACACATCTTCAAAGACTAACTTATAAAGACTTCTGGGAAGAAGAAATAAAAAATTGGGTCAGTTTCATCAGAAATGATCCTAGTAAAATATGCCCTGAAATCGTTAGGATGAATCGGTCAATCAGTCTTGGAGTAGAATTTACCGATGACAATTCAATAATCAAATTAAACAATTTTTGGCGAAATAAGAAAGAAAATACTGATGTACTTTCTTTCCCTGCCATAGATCAAACTATGGCACTTCCTCAAGGTACATGTATAGAAATTGGTGACATTATTATTTCAGTTCAGACTGCACAAAGACAAGCTATTGAGATGAAGCATAATCTTGAAACAGAACTTCGTTGGCTATTAAGTCATGGGCTTCTCCACCTATTAGGATGGGATCATCTGAACACAGAAGATCTTAATGCGATGTTAACTTGTCAAGAGTATCTTCTAAATATCAGTAGTAATATTAAGGATCAAAGCTTAAAAGTTCAGACATTGAATGATACTCATATGGGTACTTAAATTAATGAAAAAAAAGAATTTTAAAAATCCTTCACTCAAAAATCGCGCCGAACAGAGAGGCTCCTGGCAAATAGCTGGGAATCTTGCTACTAGCTTCCTCTATGCAGCTCAAGGTCTGAAATATGCATTCAGTAGCCAACGTAATTTCCGTATCCATTTAGTAATTGGTGCAATTGCTTTCGGTCTAGGCTTATGGCTAGATCTGGAGCTCAACCTTCTTGCAATTCTGGTGCTTACAATTGCATCTGTTCTAGTACTGGAATTAATTAACACCTCAATAGAGGCTGTAGTAGATCTTGCTATAGGGAGGAATTTCCATCCTCTAGCAAGAATTGCTAAAGACTGTTCCGCTGCAGCAGTTCTTATTGCATCGATTTGCTCTTTGCTAATTGCAATACTCTTACTTCTACCTGCACTAATGAATCAGCTCAAGATCTAAATCCTGACAAGAATTTTCAAATGCTCCTTGTAATCGACAATTACGACAGTTTCACCTTCAACCTGGTGCAGTACTTAGGTGAACTTGCAAAGGAGCACACTATTGCTCGTGAGGTAGTGGTAAAGAGAAATGATGACCTAAATCTGAATGAAATCAAGGCCATGAAGCCTGATGCAATCGTTTTATCTCCTGGACCAGGCAATCCAGACCAATCAGGTATCTGCTTAGATGTTCTCACCGAGATTTCTCCTTTTACGCCAACACTTGGAGTATGCCTTGGTCATCAGGCTCTAGCACAAGCCTATGGTGGACAAGTGATAAGAGCCACTGAACTAATGCATGGGAAAACCTCTCCTATCTTTCATGATGGAAAAGGTGTTTTTGAGGATTTGCCCCAACCTTTAATTGCAACTAGATATCACAGCCTTATTGCTGACAGAGACAGTCTCCCTAATTGCCTAGAAGTCACAGCTTGGCTGAAAGATGGAACAATTATGGGACTACGCCATCGGAAATATTCTCACTTACAAGGTGTACAATTTCATCCAGAAAGTGTATTAACTGAAAAAGGCCATAAACTTGTTGGTAACTTCTTATCTCAGAGTGAAGTAACTAACTGCTAATTTCGAAATCAAATATAGTCAAACCAAATGGAAAGACTATTCCAACTAATGAAGGCTTTCTCAACAAAGACTCTGCCAGCAATAATACTGCTCTTTTCAACTGGCTGCTCTGTTTTAGCCAATGGTGTCAGGGTCACCAATTATGGTCATAGTGCTCTTTTAATAGAAGGAGGTGGTCAATCTGTATTACTTAATCCATTCAAATCAGTAGGCTGCGCTACCGGTTTAAAAGAACCAAAAATCACAGCAAATATAATTCTCGCCAGCTCAGAACTAGCTGATGAAGGTGCCAGAATAGCTAAAGGTAAGTTTCTAGTTGAACCAGGTTCTTATAAAATTAATGGTCTTAAAATTGAAGGTTTTTCGGCCCCTCATGATCGCCTAAACGGTAGGCGATTCGGACAAGCAACACTATGGAGCTGGAAGCAAGGAGGATTAAATTTTGCTCACCTCGGAGGAAGTGCAGCAAAGCTATCCATAGAAGATAAAATCCTACTTGGAAAACCCGATGTACTAATAATTGGAGTAGGTGGTGGAGCAAAGGTTTACAATGGTAAAGAAGCCTCAGAAATTGTTAAAGAGCTCAATCCTAAGAATGTAATACCAGTCCAATATCTAAAAAGAAAAGCACATAAAGATTGTGACCAAAGTGATATCCAACCTTTCCTTGAGGCAATTCAAGATGCAAAGATCATTGAAACTGGCAGAAAAATCTACCTAAAGAAAAGAACATCAAAAGATACTATTATCAATATCATGAAATAACTCAATAGGAGCCAATTTAATCAACTAATTCTCTATTTTCTAACGAATAAAATGTCTTCCAAAAAACCTTCATTTGGTTAGTTGTGCCGATAGTTACTCTCAAAGAACCCTCAATCAAAGGCTTCTCAGACATATCTCGTACCAAAATACCTTGCTCCCTAAGTCCTTGAACCACATCATGGGGATTTGCTCTTGGCCAAACCAGAAAATAATTACCACCATCTATATGATGTCTTATTTGATTGTTCATCAACTGACTCCTAATCCACTCTCTAGCTTTTAACACTTGATCAACATATTGATCTATATAAGGTTGATCTTTTAAGGCCGCAAAAGCAGCTGTTACGGCAAAACTATTAATATCATAAGGTCCAGTAACACGAGTTATACGATCAATAATACTTTCATGGCCAATCGCGAAACCTACTCTCAATCCAGCCAAACCAGCAGTCTTTGAAAGAGATCTTAAAATGACAACGTTAGGGATTTTATAAAAATCAATCAAAGGCAGAGCACTATCTCCTGTAAATGCCTCATATAATTCATCAATAATCAATAAAGTATTAGGTGAAATTGTGGACAGTTCAAATATCTTTTCTGGTTTAAGTCTCGTACCTGTCGGGTTATTAGGGTTACATATGAAGAAAATCTTCGGCTTTAAATCATGCAAAGACTTCGAAATCTTTTCAAAAGGAAATTCATAGCTCAATCCATGATATGGAATTGTTTTAATTTCCATACCTTGCATATTTGCACAAGGAATGTAATAACCAAATGTGGGAGTGGTAGTCAAAAATTGATCGCCTCTATCTCCATATGCATGAAAAATTGCATGTATCGCTGCATCTACTCCATTAAACAGACCTACTTGAGAAGTAAGGATGTTGCAAGCCAAATCCAATCTAGATAAATTTGCAATTACAGCTTCTCGCAATCCGTCATATTCAGGGTAAACTGCTACTTGCTCTGGAGAAATACTTCTAAGTGCCTGAATTACAAGAGGACTTGGACCTATAGTGTTCTCGTTGAAATCCAATCTCAAAGACTGTCTCCGTCCCTCCAAAGGAGCTGAATAAGCTTGCAATAACTCGACCTCAGATCTAGCTCTTAAATGCCCATGTAGAAGAATGGATTCGCTCTTAGGCAGCATCACATTCTCTCCAAAGTTGGAATTCCTAGAAGGCCTAAGCCAACTTTAAGAGTATCTGCCGTAAGGCGGCATAAAGCAAGTCTAGAGTTACGTAATTCTGGTTGAGCCTTCAAAACTGGAACTTGATCATAAAAGCGGTTAAAAATCTGACTGAGTTCAAACAAATAACTACAAAGACGATTAGGCAATAATTCTTCCTCAATAAATGCAATGACCTCATCAAATTTTAATAATTGCCTTGCCAAGGATAACTCCTGAGGCAAAGCAAAAGTAAGATTATCTGTAACCTGTTCAAGTTCACCACCTTTACGGGCAATGCCAGATATACGCACTAATGAATAGAGTAAATAAGGTGCAGTATTTCCTTGTAGCGACAACATTCTATCAAAACTAAATTGATAACTTGTAGCCCGATTTTGTGAAAGATCTGCATACTTTAGCGCCGCAAATCCAATCGTTCTAGCAACATTTTTAATAAAGGATTTACTCTCAGCACGCCCTTCATCTGCAAGACGACTTCTGAGATCTATTTCCGCACGATCAACCGCTTCGTCGAGTAAATCTCGCAAACGAATAGTTTCTCCAGAGCGAGTTTTTAGTTTCTTACCATCTTCACCCTGAACAAGACCAAAAGGTACATGCTGAATCAGGCATCTTTCAGGAATCCAATTCGCCAATCTAGCGATCTGAAATACTCCTTCAAAATGACTAGATTGACCCATATCAGTGACATAAAGGATTCTAAAAGCACCATCACCAATAGGTTTAGGTTTAAACCTATAACGTATAGCCGCTAAATCTGTAGTGGAATAATTATATCCACCATCACTCTTCTGTACGATAATTGGCAGTGGTTTTCCATCCTTGCCGAACATATTTTCAAGAAAAATACATTTTGCTCCTTGATCCAAAACTAACAACCCAGAGGCTTGCAATTCATCTACAACTTGTTTTAAATAAGGATTATAAAAAGATTCACCACGTTCAGTAATTTTTATATCAAGCCTATCATAAATCTTTTGGAATTCTCGTCTTGATTGACTACATAATAAAGACCATGCCCTAAGAGAGAGTGGTTCACCCGATTGAAGATTTAAAACTTCTTGTCGAGATTCAGACCGGAACAACTCATCATCATCAAATCTTTTTTTTGCTTGTCTATAGAAAACAACTAGATCACCCAACTCAATCGCATCTGCACTATCAAGAGCTTTAGGAGCAACTTGTTTGAGGTGATTGATTAACATACCAAACTGAGTACCCCAATCACCTACATGATTAAGACGAATTACTTGAAAACCTCTAAACTCAAAAATTCTTGCCAAAGAATCACCAATTATTGTTGATCTCAAATGCCCAACATGCATCTCTTTAGCAATATTTGGACTAGAAAAATCTACTACTATTGGACCATAATCTTTCTGATTTTCTTCTGCCTTAATTGACAATACCCCGAGACGTGAGTCCCCTAAAATTCTCTTAACCTCATTTTCAATGCAAGATTGTCGAAGAGTGAGGTTTATAAATCCTGGTCCTGCAACTTCAGGGGGTATACAAATAGCCAGAAATCTTAAATCTTCTTCTAAGACTTTTGCTACTGATAAGGCGATTTCCCTAGGATTTCGTTTGAGATGTTTAGCTAATACCAATGCAATGTTGGACTGAAAGTCACCAAATTCAGGTTTACTAGCTGCAATCAAATCAGAATCCAGAGACACTCCTAATGAGCACTCACTTGAGAATTCATTAAGACAAGCTTTATCCAAAGCTTCCCTTAGATGGCTTTCTATTAAATGCAACAAACTAAGCATGAGCTCCAATCAGTCAGATTGTGAATAGTTGCAAGTGAATCATCTCGCATCAACAGCCCCGATCAAATTATTCAGATAGATCGAAACGCATGCTCATATCCAACCAAGGACTTCGAGTCACGGGAACACTGGTAGAAATCATGTCAATTCCTGTGGCCGCATAAGCAGATAAATCTCGAACATCTACACCAGACGCCTCTAAAACAACTTGACCCGACTTCACAGAATTATTTTGAATCTTTGCCAGCTTTCTTAATTTAGGAACCAAAATCTTGAGATCTGTTGGGGCAATCTCATCAAGCAGGACTCCATCAGCTCCTGCTTTTACAGCCTCTTGAGCTTGTTCAAAAGTCTCTGCCTCAACAATCACACGTATTGGCCATGGAGCTGAATTACGAACAGCCTTCAGAGCATCTTCAATATCTACTCCAACCCATGCCAAATGATTTTCTTTAAGCATGGCTGCATCATCTAAACCAAGACGATGATTCACTCCTCCCCCACATTGAAATGCATATTTCTCAAAAACACGTAGACCTGGACTTGTTTTCCGAGTATCAGCAAGTTTTACTCCTGTTCCCTCTAAAACGGCTACTAAAGCTGCTGTCGCTGTAGCAATCCCTGAAAGCCTCATAACTAAATTCAACGCTGTTCTCTCACCTGCAACAAGAGCTGTGGCAGGTCCTTCTAATTCCAAAAACCTCTGTCCTTCTACTAATTGAGATCCTTCAGCAACAAGCAACCGAGCTTTAATCCCAGAATCCAGTCTTTGAAATATACGCTGAGCCAATAATGCACCACACAACACTCCAGATTGCTTTGCAATCAAATAGGCAGATCCTCTCCTACCTCTTAAAACAGCAGAAGTCAGATCACCCCGCCCTATATCTTCGTCAAGACAAGCATCTAAAAAACGATTTATTGCGGGTGAAAACAAGTCCAAATCAACTAAACAGCAAAGACTCCCCTAAGAATCTATAACGAAAAATAATCGAGATTATTTTCACAAGCCTTACTTCCCAATGCAAAATTTCGAAAAGATTCGATCTAATACAGCTTCTGTCAGTTCCTCTCCAGTTATCTCACCCAGATGTCTAATTGCCTGGCGTATATCAATAGTCCAAAAATCCCACGGTAGCTGTTCGTGGACTAACTCTTGAATATGCTCCAATGCCTTGGCAGCCAATAATGCTAGTTCTCTCTGCCTCTCATTGAGAACTACAAGAATTCCTCGAACATCAGAAACACCACAAATATGCAATAAAGCCTCAATAAACTTTTGCTCTCCCTCTCCTGTAAGAGCGCTAAAGCTCACAATAGGTGCAATTCCTTCAAGTTCCTTGATCAAGGAACTAATCATGCACAGTTCCTGAAGATCAGACTTATTAGCCACGAGTAGCCGATTAACATCCTCAGGAATCATTTCTAATAATGTTTGATCGTCGGTAGTCCAACCCATAGTCATATCAAACAAAAGAACCACAACATCTGCTGTAGCTAAAGCTTCATAACTACGATTAATCCCAAGTTGTTCAATAGCATCACCAGTGGAACGAATCCCCGCTGTATCCAATAAAGTTATAGGTACACCCTCCAAAATAATTTCACTCTCTACAAGATCTCTAGTTGTACCAGGTAATCCTGTGACAATTGAACGTTCTCTCCGACTAAGAAAATTCAATAAAGAACTCTTACCTACATTTGGACGCCCAATTAACGCCACACGTAAACCTTGACGCAGAACAGCACCTCTATCTGCATCTTTAACTAAGTTATTCAACTCTGTATGAATTGCATCTATTTCATTCACAACACTCATTTCATCTAGTCGAGGAAGATCTTCTTCGAAATCAACCCTTGCTTCAATCTCGCTTAATTGATCTATCAAACGTTGCCTTAGTTGAATCGTACGACTTTGAATTCCACCATCCATGCCTACCCTCGCTATTTCAGCAGCTCTACGGCTCCGGCTTGTAATCAATTCACTAATTGCCTCAGCTCTTGTTAAATCAATTCGCCCATTAAGAACAGCTCTTTGGGTAAATTCTCCCTCACGAGCAATTCTAACCCCAGGTTCTACAAGAACTCGCTCCAACACCCGTTGAACAGCAATTAATCCACCATGGCAATGAAGTTCAACTACATCTTCACCAGTAAAGCTACGAGGAGCCTTCATTATCAAAATCAGAACCTCATCTATTCGTTCCTGATTAGTTTTATCCATCACAAATCCATATAAGATTTTGTGAGTACCCCAAACCTGCCTACCTGGAACTGAAACTACAGCCTGACCAACTTTCTCTGCTGAGATCCCTGAAATCCTTATTACAGCAATGCCTCCTTGTCCAGGAGCTACTGCTGTAGCAACTGCAGCAATAGTGTCTTGGGATGAGAAAATCAAGGACATAAGCAGTAACCCTTATACCTTTCCTACCATTAACTCCTACCTGAGTTAATGGTAGGAAAGGAAGTCTAATGATCCAGATTTTCCATCAACCAAAAAGACGATTTTCAAGGTGGCTTTCCTGGCTATGGGAACAAGAGGGAAGTCCAGGTCAACGATCACGAGGTATAGCTGCAGGAGTTTTTAGTGGTTGTTTTCCCTTATTCGGCTTACAAACACTGTTCAGTATCGTCCTTGCAAGAATTGTAAGAGGCAATCAACTATTAGCAGCTGCAGGAACCTGGGTCAGCAATCCATTAACCTATATCCCAATCTATTGGTTCAATTACCAAATAGGTTGCCTCATTTTAGGCGCAGCCGAAACAATACCAAATCTAAATCAATTTACAATCAAAGATTTCTGGCTATATGGCAGAACTTTTGGCATCAGATTAATCATTGGGTCTTTTACTGTTGGAAGTTTCTCATCAATAATAGTTGCCTTATTTACCTACATACTCTTAAAACGCCTGACACATAAAAAACAAAGAATCAAATCTATGAATTGCAACAAAAATCTTTAATGAATAACTATATAAAAAACTAGCTAATAAGGGTTAGCTAATTAACAAATAGCCAGGATTGGCAATCAACAATTAATTAAAAATTTTTCATAAGTTCTAACCCTTTATTAGATTAAATATGGGGAACAACTTATGAATGACCATAGAGCTACTTTAGAGAAATAATTTAATCTTTAATTTCAACAGAAAAGCGTATAAGCCTAAACAAACAAAAATTAGCTCTATTCTAAAAGAAAATCATCAAGCAGATAATGCACTAATTCATGCCAGTACGAGCAATATCAAGTACATCTGCCATTAATCGAATTTGTTCCATTGTTTTAGACAATTGTTTAGAACTAGTGAGCTCTACACGTAAATCAATACTGGCAGGTTTTCCAAAGGAAGTTTTTACACGTGCATCACTTACATTAATTCGACTATCAGAAAGACGCATCAAGATATCTTTAAGAATACCGACACGATCTATAACTTCAATACGTAAATGAACAGGAAATTTCGCATTTTCATAAGTCTCATTACTATTCCAACGGACTGGTAAACGACGCTCTGTAGGTATTGAAGATACATTGCCACAATCTTGTCGATGAATGGTAATACCATGATTACCCAAAGCAACAGTACCTACAATTAGTTCTCCAGGTAAAGGGCTACAGCAACCACCAAATCTATAATCAAGTCCTTCTACTCCAATTATTGGTGCACTATTACTCTGAGACCCAAGAGTAGATCGTAAACCTCCATGTGATTCAAGTTGTTTAGCAACTTGCAGATTACTTAAACTTGGATCTGATTCAGACGTTTCTAAAGCTTCTAAACGAATCTCCTCACGCAAACGATTTAAAACTTGCTGCAAAGTTACTGCTCCAAATCCAAGTGATGCAAGCAAATCTTCCGTAGCATGCAAGTTACATCTCTCAGCAACACGAGTCATTGCATCACTTGTTAACAATGCATCAAAACCATTCCGGCCCAACTCCCTTTCCAGGAGAGCTTTACCACGTTGAATAGTTTCATTACGATGGCTTTTCTTATACCACTGACGAATACGATTTCGTGCAGTAGGAGTAGCAACAAAATTCAACCAATCAAGGCTAGGGTGGGCAGTATTACTTGTTAAAATTTGAACAAAATCTCCATTTTTTAGAAGTGTAGACAAGGTACATAAGCGATCATTAATTCGTGTCCCATGGCAATGATTACCTACCTCAGAATGAATCCTATAGGCAAAGTCGACGGCAGTTGAGCCTTTACGCAAGCCAACTACATCTCCTTTTGGTGTAAATACAAAAACTTCTTCATCAAATAAATCTTCTTTAATCGAAGCTAGATAATCATTATGATCATCATTACCTCCCTCTTGTTGCCATTCAATTAATTGACGTAGCCAATTAAATCTTTCTGTGTCTCCAACAGCAGGCGAGCCTCCTTCCTTGTATTTCCAATGCGCAGCAATCCCAAATTCCGCGACCCGATGCATTTCTGATGTGCGTATCTGTACCTCAATTGGTCGATGTCGACCAATTACAGCTGTATGTAAGGACTGATAGCCATTAGGCTTTGGTAATCCAATATAATCTTTAAAACGACCTGGAATTGGTCGAAACGTATCATGCACTACCGCTAAGGCTCTATAACAAGTCTCGACACTCGGTGCAATAATCCTTAAAGCCGCTACATCATATATCTCATGAAAAGCTTTTTGCTGTCTTTGCATTTTACTCCAAATACCATAAAGATGTTTTGGTCTTCCACTAACTTCACAGGTATCTAAACTGGCTGACTCCAAACGATCTCTAAGCAACTGAACAGTCAATGCCAACCTCTCCTCACGTTCACTACGTTTAGTAGCAACCTGTTGCTGAATCTCTCGAAAAGCCTCTGGCTCAAGAAGCTTAAACGCTAAATCTTCTAATTCCCACTTGAACTTCCCGATTCCTAAACGATTAGCTAATGGTGCATATATTTCTCTGGTCTCACGAGCAATGCGCTGCTGTTTATCTGATTGAAGAGAACTAATCGTTCTCATGTTGTGTAACCTATCAGCAAGTTTTACAAGAACTACTCTGATATCACTTGCCATAGCTAAAAACATTTTGCGCAAATTCTCTGCCTGAGCTTCCGTCCGATCATTAAAATGAATACCACCTAATTTTGTAACTCCCTCAACTAAACCACGCACTTCAGTGCCAAAGAAACCTTCCAATTCATCAAGGGTGACATCTGTATCCTCAACAACATCATGTAAAAATCCTGCTGCTATTACCGTCGCACTAGCACCAATGTCACGAAGAAGATCCGCAACAGCTAAAGGATGAACAATATATGGTTGTCCACTTGCTCTAAATTGTCCTTCATGTAATTGAAAAGCCAAATCAAAAGCTGCTGAAAGCAACGCTTCTGAATCAGTAGGACATGTCTGACCAATCCCAGGTGGAATATGTTCAAGACATTCTTGTAACCAGCCAGGTAAAGGAATCCCGTAATCGTCAATTTTACCTATACGATTTTGTCTTAATTCCGGCACTCCACACAGATCTAACCCACAGGCCCTATCAGCCTGTATGGACTCCATGTCTGAGGAAGCATTAAACATTAGGCCCAATGCATAAATATATGGTATTCAGTGAGTACAAACAGTGCTACCAAAAATGCCCACTTCGTTAGGGCAAATTCTTGAGATTCAACATTTGAGACTGCGGTATCCTCGCAGCAATGACTGGTCCATCAACAATCTCAATCTTTGTATACGGCCTGGAGAACGCCTTGCCTTAATTGGCCCATCAGGTTGCGGCAAGAGTTCTGTAGCTAAATCAATCTTGCATTTATTACCAAAAGGGAGCAGATGCGAAGGGAAGCTCTTACTCACAGGCAAAGATCCTCGAATATTACCTCAAGCTGAATTAAGAAAACTGCGCGGGAAGGCAGCCGGCCTTATCTTCCAGGATCCAATGACTCGACTCAACCCTCTCTTAACTGTTGGAGGCCATTTACTCGACACATTAAAAGCACACCCAAGAGAATTTAACTCTATTGAAAGAAAGCAACGAGCAGAAGAATTACTCGAAAAAGTAGGGCTAAGCACCAGTCGCTTTAAAGCATATCCTCATGAATTAAGTGGAGGGATGCGTCAAAGATTAGCGATTGCTTTAGCTATTTCTTTAAATCCACCACTCATTATTGCGGACGAACCTACCACCAGTCTGGATGTCGCTATAGCTGAACAAATAATGTCAGAACTAAGCATTCTTTGCAGTGAACTTAATAGCTCATTAATGCTTATTACTCATGACATTGCAATTGCATCTAAATGGTGCGAGAGAATTGCAATCCTTGATAAAGGGACAATAGTTGAAGAAGGAACAACTCAACAGATTCTTACTACACCTAAATCAAATGTTGGTCAACGAATACTAAATGCAGCAAAAGAAAGAGAAGGAGAACAAAGAGTTAAACAAGAACCAAAATCAATAATCTTAAAAGTAGAAAATCTCCGATGCTGGCATGCTCTAAATGGATGGCCCTGGAAAACAAACTGGCTAAAAGCTGTGAACGGAATTAGCTTTCAACTTCATAAAGGAGAAAGTCTTGGAATTGTAGGTCTTTCTGGATGCGGCAAAAGTACTCTCTGCAGATCTCTCATTGGCTTAACAAAAATTAGAGGTGGGCAAATTCACATGCAAGGTCATAATTTATTAACCCTAAAAGGTAATCAACTCATAAAAATAAGAAGATTATTGCAACTAGTTTTTCAAGATCCTCTAGCTTGTTTAAATCCAAAGATGACTATTTTAGAAGCAGTAATAGATCCTTTACTTATCCATAAGCTTGCAAATAAAGTGGATGCAAGAAGAATAGCTAATAATCTCCTTGAAGAGGTTGGTCTTAGTCCAGTAAAAAATTTTCAACATAGATTTCCTAGGGAACTCTCAGGCGGTCAACAACAAAGAGTTGCAATTGCCAGAGCGCTTGCTACTAAACCAAAAGTCCTAATTTGTGATGAAAGCGTAAGCATGCTCGATGCTGAAACACAAACAGAAATACTTTCTCTATTGAACTCTCTTCAGCAAAAATTTGGATTATCAATAATCCTTATTACACATGATATAACTATTGCAAAAGGCTTCTGCCATAGATTAATTATTCTAAATAAAGGGAAAATTATTGAAGAAGGCTCTATAGAAAAGATCTTTAGTTCCCCTACAAAGGAAATAACAAAAAGACTTATTTATTCCAGCCCAAAAATTACTTAACCAACAGATAAAATTAATTTCTTCTTTTCAAAATACATAGAAGTTGCTCAAATACTTGGGGCAACGGCGCTTCAAAAACCATCCTTTGATTAGTTGATGGGTGATTCAACCCAAGACGCACTGCATGCAGGACTTGACCATTCAAGTCGATAGGCAATTTCTTACAACGGCTATAAATTGGGTCACCAAGAATCGGGTAACCTTGATTTGCACAGTGAACACGAATCTGATGTGTTCTTCCTGTGTCCAACTTAAAACTAAGCAAAGAATAATCTCCAAGCCGTTCAATCATCTCCCAATGAGTACATGCAAAACGTCCAGACTCATCATCGACTACTGCATATTTTTTACGGTCCACCGGATGCCTTCCAATAGCGCCAAGGATGGTGCCCTGATCTCCTTTTGGAACTCCATGAACAACACCTAAATAATTTCGAGAAGCTATACGTTTCTGTATCTGTTCCTGCAACTTAACAAGGGCCTCCTGAGTCTTAGCAACAACAATGCAACCTGTAGTGTCTTTATCTAATCGATGCACTATTCCAGGACGCAACTTTCCACTAATTCCTGGCAAGTTTTTGCAGTGATGCAAGAGACCATTAACCAAAGTTCCACGCCTATGACCAGGAGCTGGATGAACAGCAATACCAGCTGATTTATTAAGGACAATCAAATGCTTGTCTTCAAAAAGAACCTCTAATTCCATCTCTTCGGGTTGCAAATATGGCAATGGCTCTGGAGGTGGGAGCCACAATTGCACCTGATCACCATTTCGCAATGGTGTTTTAGCTCTCCCTATGTGACCATTTACGCGAACAAATCCTGCATCAATAAACTTCTGAATACGAGCACGGCTTTGATCTGATCGCTGAGTCACAAGCCATCGATCCAGCCTCATTGGTAACGGCTTGGAATAACAAAATTGGAACATTTCTCCTTCCCCTTCTCCAAAAGCTGTTGACAATTCATCTTCAATCATGGAAGTTCCAATGCTATGTGACCTAACAAAGTTCTCCTAAAATCATCCAATAATCTTTGAGCCATTCTTGTTGTATCACCTGAAGTATGACGATCAGCGACAGCCATTAACCACGAATGGCTCGAAATACTATCTGGAAGAAAAGGTATGCCATATCGATTATGTAAAGCGTCCTCTAAAACTCCAGCCTCAGGCTTCGTTTTGAGAGTGGATAACATCTCGACAAATACAAGAGCTACAGATTCAACGTCATATGAAGCCTTCCCAATATCATCACAAAGAGCCAAACGAATAGCTGCCTTCTGATCATCTAAATGTGAAGGCAAGATACCTGGTGCATCAAGTAAATCTAGTTCTTGCCCTAACCGGACCCACCGCAAATGCCGAGTAACTCCAGCCCGGCGCGCACTTTCTACGACTTTTTGACGAACTAAACGATTAATAAGAGCAGATTTACCAACATTTGGGAAACCTAAAATCAAAGCTCTTATTGACCGAGGTCTCATCCCTCTTAGGCGTCTGCGTTCATTGAGATCGCTCCCAGCTCGAACAGAGACCTGCTGCAATTGTTTAACTCCAGTACCTGTCTTCGCATTACACCACCA
>QCFC01000017.1 GCA_003278465.1 Prochlorococcus sp. AG-363-B04 | reverse complement strand
AATCCAGAACACCAATCGGCATGGTTGACGGGAAAGAATACTTAGATAGATACACATTTGACCAATATCAACCTTATGATGATGAAAGCCTGGAGAAAGCAGTCAAGGAATCATATCGGCAAATTTTTGGCAACTTTCATCTAATGGAAAGCGAAAGGCCTAAAGATCTAGAAATGAAACTTAGAAATGGTGATCTAACTATTCAGAACTTCATTCGTGCATTAACAAAATCCGACTTTTATAAGAAGCATTTCTATAATTTAGTAAATCAGCCTAGAGCCATTGAACTTAATTTCAAGCATCTACTTGGTCGCCCACCAACTGATCATAGCGAAGTAATTAAAGAAATAGAACGAATTCATGTTTACGGATTTGATATTCACATTGATTTTTTAATAGACTCTAAAGAATATTGGGAAGCATTTGGCTCCGATACAATTCCCTACATGCGAAGCTGGAACTCACCATTTGGATTACGAACTTCCAGTTTTAATAATTCAGCTTATTTAACACGTTCATTCGCTACAAGTGATAATGCTCTCCACAAAAGAATTACAAAGGAAGATTCCTCAGGAGGTAAAAGCCTACTTTTGAAAAGCTTAGTTAAAGGAAAGTTTGAAAATCTTAAGTGTTAAGATAATTAATTATCTTAAAGTAAAAAAGCAAATAATAGCCTAAGAATTATAAGCATATTATTTTAACCAGTAAAAGGCGGGAAATTACTCACAGGTATCTCGTAGATTAGGCATGAGACATGTCTAAAAACTAAGAATATATAAATGCTAGTAATTATATAGTCAATAATCCCTCATCATGTAAGATAATAATTAAATGATGAATAAAGTCTTTAAGACACCAAAGTCCTGCTGCTCATTCATCCTCTCAATCCATAAGCTAGGTCCATTCTATGCCTCTGCTTCGCCCCCCTTCCAATGAGAGACCGGGTGATCAGTCTTCCCGGACACCATCAGGCAAAAAAGTCTCTATGGCTATGTCAATGATGGTTGACTCGATGGTCCGCATGATTCAAAAAGCAAATGGAAATGCATCGAGCAAGCAGGATGAGGATATACAAGAAGAATTAAATGAATATTGAAAGATTCCTCACACAAAGCGAAGGTGAATGGCAATCAATGCGAAGTGGTCACTCACTTGCATTCAAGCAATTTGAGGAAATTATAAGTAGAATCAGTATTAAACTAATAGGAAAGAATGATCCAGAAGTATTACACATATTGAATTGCACTTCTTATTCAAGCCATGAAAATGCATTACCAATAAAAATGAATTGGTATTCTAGTTCCGACTGGAATGAAAATGAATCTTATAAAAATACTTCTGGAGAATGCATATTAATTGCAATACCTACTGAAAAAGATAAAGGTATGATGTTAAGAAGTCTAGGTTATTTAGAACCTCAGAAAGCAATATCAAGCTATAAATTCTTATCAGATGGAACATTTACTCTCCGAACTCAATACACTGGATCATACGTAGAGGAAAGGATTTGGTTTGCATCTGAGAATGTCAGATGTCGTTCATCAATAATAAAAACTTCCGAAAGTTCTGGAATTATGCAAACATCATTTGCATCTGAGATACGTTCTATAAATATAAAGAGTAAACAAGAGACTCATTTCTAACTATCTAAATCAATATGCCCAGTAATTCATTAGAAAGATTCACAAGGACACTTTCTGGTCATTATAGCAACAAAGCCCAAGCCTCAAATTATCCAACTAAATTTGCTCATGTAAATATCTATTTTCGACCTATTCCATGGAATTTTTTTCAGGCTCCTGGATTTTACTCAGAGCAAAGTTATGACCACTCACCCTGGTCACCATATAAACAAAGTATTCATAGGATCTTAGTTGATAGCAAAATCATAATCGTAGAAAACTATAAGATCATCAACGCTGACCGAATTGCCGGTTCTGGCTTTATGCCCGATCTTCTAAATGAACTATCCTCAAAAAAAATACAACTTAAAAATGGCTGTTCAATGCATTTCACAGAAATTAGAAATAATCATTTCATAGGTCTTATAGAAGCAGGAAAAAAATGTCTTATAAATAGAGAAAAGAACACAACATATCTAATAAGCAAAGTGACTCTAAATAATCATCGCTTAACAAGTCTAGATCAGGGTTTTGATATTAAAAATAACGAATTAGTATGGGGGTCTGAAAATGGAGAGTTTTTATTTGATAGAATTCAAAAATTTTAAGAGCTTATTTAAATATAAATCCTAAAATAAATAGCAGGAGTAGAATAATTTATACAAAAAATTATTCACCTGAAATATTTCTCCAAAACTGATTCTGCTTTATAAGCAACAAACCAATTGGAATCTTTAGTATTAACCACTAACTTATCGCGAAAATTCATATAAAAGTTTTTATTATTATATGAAATTATTAAATCTTCGATTGAGCTCAATGCTGCGTAACGACATGCCCAATATGGTGTCTTTTCTTTATCAAGCCAAAGAGGTAATCTCAGAAGAAATTGATCATTTGAGAAGTTAGCCAATGCCTTAATAGCAACAGGCCTAAATTTCATAAACTGTGGCCATTGGCTATCCAATGCAGAGACCAGAAAAGAGATAATAACTTCTATTGATTCTATCTCCCAATCCGAAATCTTCATAAATAAAAGGACAAGAAAATATAGCGCTCCATAATCTCTTCTTCCTCTCTCCAGATTCTCTTCTACATAACCCCAGATTTCAATCGAGTCTCGCTTAAGCAATGTCTGCAATGCTAGATATGCACGACTAAAATCTGTACTAAATAATTCCTCAACCAAGAAACTTTCATTTGGGGAAAAATCATATTTATGTAAAATATTTAGATTACTAATTTCATCTATTATTGATTTATCTAAGGTTTCCAGAATACCCATTCCCATACAATATTCTTCTTTATAAGGCCAAAGTGCATCAATTGCTTTTAAACGAAAATATGGTGAAATCGCTGCTCTTAATAATGCAGGAATAAATTCAAATGATCCTGAATGTATCATATCCTGGACAGCACAATGGCGATCATTTTGATTCACAAGTAATAGATTACTTTCTAATTCATCAAACAATATATTTTCACCTGTAAAAGTAAAAAGTGCAGAGATAGAAGCTCCTCTTAGCCCTTTATCATCAGAAGAAGATCCCAGGAATTTGTGAATCCAGTTCAACGTATCAGTAACACGAAGTTCAGATAGACTTTGAATAATAATCCGTCTATTTTGTCTAGGATCATCTAATAACGAAATCATTTTCTTATGTATTTGACTATCATTGCATTTAAGTTCTTTAAGAGCCCAAGCGGCTATCTCAACAAGATAAATATCATGGCTATATAAACAATTTCCAATAAATGGGATGGCTCTTAAGCATCTAAGCTTAACTAGACTTTCTACTGCTTTCCTACGGGCAAGAACATATGGCTCAGAAGGGTCCTTAGATTTGAGTATATTTAAAAGAATATTTTCCGAATCAATTCCAGGATACTTTGATAAATGATATGCAGCCTTATAATAATCACTAATTAAATCAAGTTCAGCAGGGGGAGTGGAAAGGATCTCACAGGCTTCTTTCTTGCTTAAGCAAGGGAGGTTATCAAATAATTGAGTACTTAAATTCATGCGACAAGAAAAACTCAAAACAGATATGTAGAAAAATCAAAATCAGCTAGATCCAAATATATAGGGTTTCCGAATAAATATTAACAGGAGTCTCCCTTAAGAAATCAATAGATATATAATTCAAATCTCATAATAAGTCAGCAGTTTCTTTTGCAAACCACTCTATAGGTAAAATTCATAACAAGACAAGTACATTTATTCGAGCAATAATTATAATAAATAAATTTTTAGATTTGACTAAACGATCCCAGTTAAAGCTTAATGGAAAAGAGATTAGTCTTACTCAATCCCAGGCTAGTGACCTTGCAGACAAATTGAAAGGGAAGCTGCAAAGAGGAGAAAAGCTCAATACAGACCCAATAAGCATCCAGCAAATGATTGCAGGCTTAGGTGATCCTCGTGGCCTAATTCGTAGAACCTTTGCTGAAAGCCTTGGCAATATTGGCCCATCAACTCTCCCCGCACTTGGCAACGCGCTTCTACATAGCTCAAATGTCACTGTAAGAAGATCAGCAGCAAAAGCTTTAAAGCTAGTTGGGGATCCAATCGCAATACCTTTATTACTTCAAGCTCTTATTAATGATCCAGACCTTGTCGTTCAGGGGTCATGTGTAGGTGCTCTAGCTATCTTTGGAGAAGCATCAGTAAACGGATTAATCGAGGTCCTAAGCGATCCAAAAAGTACAGCAATGCAATGCGGTCTAGCAAGCTGGGGACTTGCATTTGTTGGTGCCGAAGCGCCAACTGCCCTCCGCAAAGCGGCAAAATCTGAACACTCTGGTGTTAGAGCAGCTGCAATAGCAGCACTTGGCGATCAAATACAAACTTTAAACGATAAAGATGCAAAACTAATTCTTTTAAGAGCAGTAAATGATCCCTCCAGTCAAGTACGCGCTCAAGCGATATCTTTAATAGGACAGCTTGATGATCCTGACTGGGCCAACCCTATTCTAATAGAAAAGCTTAATGACAAAGATAATCAAGTCCGTAAAAACACAGTCATATCACTAATGCAATTAAAAAATACCGATGCAATTAATAAAATCAAACAGAGACTAGCCGATGAAGAAGATCTTGAAGTCTTAGCAATTTTCAAAGTAGCAATAAATCAGTTAATTGCCGATAGAGATGGCTTGTCATAGATTCTCTTCTTACAAAAAAATACCTTCATGAGTTCCTTTCTTGGTAAGTTCTAATTGATTCCTTTACACTGTCTCTAACGAGAGGATCTGTAAATTCATCTGCTAATAAATCTTTAAAGCATTCCAAAATATATTCATTATTCATCTCTCCTAATGCTGTCACTGCTGCTGCAATACGCAAAACATTTTTATCTTCTCTACAAATTGCTAAAAGCAATGGAACCCCCTGATTACCTAACAATTTAAGGAGCGAAATAACTGTAAGGACAATTTCGGGTGTATCATCATGAATAGCTGATTCAATTAAATCCATTACTTCATCTGGAAATTTTTCACCCTCGAGGTTTACCGCAACTTGAACAAAAGCTTTCATACATGAAGTTCTCATAGTTCTATTATTTGCCAACTGGTATTCTCTTACCAATGGAGCCAGTGCATCCTTCCCGAAGATACCAATTGCCTTAATAATTACTCGACGAAAATGAATATTAGGATCATCAAGGTTATCGATAAGTCTTGGGAGCGCATGCTCTGGCCAATAATGAGCCATTGCAATAAAAGCTTTCTTATTAATATTTGGATTCGGATGGGTCAAATCTTCAAATAACAGATCAAGATCAGGCTTGGGGAATAATTTATCTTGCATAGGTTTGACTGGTTTCAGATAATTACTAATAAACTTATAAGGCTGTTTACAAATAATTTAACTTGAATAACAACAAACAAAGAAAAACAAGATTGTAAAAAAGAAAAATCTTTAATTTTACTTAAATAATTGAAAAATATCTTCTCTGGATTTCAATGCATAAGCTCGATATCAAAACAATCGCATTTAAGAAAGTGCATTAATAAGGTAATCAAGGATAGCTTTAAACTCAGTAGCAGCTTGTTGACTCATATCACGGGGAATGCAAACCCTATCTCTTATATGGGCGAAGGCTTCAACGTAAGCAACGGTTGGAAGCATCTGAGCTCGGATCACTTCTCGCATTCCAGCAATGCCCCATTCATCGAGGGGGCCAGTTCCACCTGTAACCAAGCAATAATTAATCAAGCGTAGGTAATGATGTATATCGCGAGCACACTTGTCCTTATTAGCTTGATCGTAATTTCCTTTGCTATAAATAGCATCGACGGCATCAGAAGTGACTTTATCTATATTGGCAGCCAACTTTTCAGCAGCTTCCATACGGGCTGGGGCTCGATCAAATGAACCCTTAACAGCCTCTATATCACTGGAAGAGGGGAAGCGACCCACAGCATCAGCTGAGATCACTACGGTTGTGACAGCGGACTTCATGGAAAACTTCCTTTAAAGGAAGAGTGATTGTGACAGATTTAAGGCAAAATGATTAGCTAATGGCGCTAATCACTCGATCAAAATAGGAGGCTGCTTCAGCAGCAATCTCCTTACATTGAGCGCCTGAACCAGAATTGATCCCTTCAAACATCTTACGACCAGTATTTGTTTCAGTCATTATCGCAACAGTTGCTGTCTTCATTATTGAAACAGCTCGTGCTGCATTAGCGAGAGGGACACCTAAAGCTATATATGTCTCCTTTAGTCCATTTAGGCATCGATCATCAAGAACGGAAGGATCTCCTGCTAGCAATGCATAGCTGATATATCTCAAAATAATTTCACCATCTCTTAAGCAGGCAGCCATTCTTCGTGTCGGATAACAATTGCCACCTGGTTGGGTCATCCCAGTATTTTCACAAACCATTCCAGCAACTGCATCAGCGGCAATGCAAGATACATTCTGAGTAATAGCAAGGGTTGCATCAATTCGCTTATTGGCGTCAGCAACATACTTTCGAAGAGAAGCTAGTTCACCAGTCCCAATCGGAGCTCCTTTTGAGTCAGCATTAACTACAGCGCGGGAGAAGGCGTCAAGCATAAAGGGCTAGACAGGTTGAATTTAAAGTCTCTCTGCATTTAAGAAGGAGAATGCTAGCGATTTAATCTGATTTTCAATAAAAAAGAAAATGCAGAAAACAAAGGCTTCTACGGCTTTTTCCGAACCCTTACCAAATCAAGGTCCCTAAAGCGAAGTGCAAAATCCTCAAAAATCAGCAGATGACCTTGTAAACCTACGCCTGCCACCCTTCTGAGCTGGCTAGCCCGGTAAGTAACGAAATGGTTCGTAACTGAAAAGATACGGTCAAAAATTTAGAATTTGTTTTGATGCTCAATGCCAATCATGGGTTGACCACCAAAATGCTTACAGGAGACTTCTGCAAAGGCTGTGAAGTCTCATCATTCAAAAAAAAATCCTCTTCTTATCTACTTATGTCTTCAAAATCTTCATTATAGGGAATTCACTCAATCCTAAATATAATACGAATAAATTAAAATCTGCATACCGATGTCAGAACCCAGCCAACAAGAGCTTCAAGAGTCAATCGAACAATTAATCGAATATAGAGAACGCCTCTCTAAAGAAGTTAAATCAGTAGCTCAAAAGCTCAAAATGCCTAGAAAGAAAATTGAAAAAGTACTTTCCGAGCACGCAGAGTTATCAAAATTAAACGCTATAATTGCTAAATTGAAAAATCAAAGAAATAATACTAATATCTAATCAAAGATATTAGTTCCCAACTATACAATTAGCCATAAAGCTAAATACAACATATAATATCAACAAAAAGAAAAGGCATCTAGATAGACTCACAAAATTCACTTAATATTCATATTAACGAAATCATCAGGAAAGATAACCCGAAAGTCAAGCCAGCTAAAATATATGAATCTCCAATTAATTTTTAAACAATTTAGAGAGGCTAAATTGATACGCTACCTCATAAATATTCATTCCTCATAGCAAAGCCAATGTCATTAGAAATAAAGTTAGTAGCAGAAGCTACTGCTCACTTATCTCCATGTGATCGGTTCTTATACTGTCTAGCTGATTGAGCATTTTGTCCTTATAAGGCATAAATTCAAATATCTGCATGGTCTTTTTTAGTGCCTCTTCTGAAGGGCAAGACCGTACATCGTTTAAAACGTTTGTTTCGGGTCATTCCACGCAGACGTGTAAGGTCATTACTTGCGGTATTGCCTTTATCTGCTTTTTCAGGAGTCCTCGACCTTGCCACTGTTGCAGTTGCCGCAAGGCTTGCAGGGAGTTTGGTAGGGCAAAAACTTAATGATTCGATCCCAGGTATAAAAGTTTTTGGTGGAACACAAGGAGAACAAGCATTGTGGCTTGTTCTCATATTCGTAGTACTTAGTTGGTTGAGTTCTCTAACAAAACTACTTTTAAAAGTTTTTCAACAACGCCTAACGGCACAAGTATGGAGAGATATATCTGACCGAATACTAGGGAAAGTTATAGGACAACCATACGAATATTTTCTTCAAGCTAAAAGTTCTGCAATATCTGCACAGTTAATGGTCAACATGCAAAGAGTATCAGACCTTATTATCGCACCAATTTTAGCTATCACTTCAAGCTCTATTGTACTAATATTTCTTGCATTTGCTTTAGCTTTCACCCTTGGATTCAAAGCAATAATTCTTCTTTCTATACTTGGACTAGCCTTCTTATCTATATCATCACTAGTCGTTCCTTATTTAAGACATGCTTCTAAGCAACGTGTAAGGCTAGACGCACTGGCAAATTCCTTGCTTAATCAAATTTTTTATTCAATAAGAGATATTCACCTGACTCATACTGCACAGCATTTTGAATCAAAATTCGTAAAGGCTGGGGAAGCTGCTAAATCATTTGAATGGTTATCTAAATTACTTCCAGATGTTCCACGTTTCTTAATTGAACCTTTAGCAATAACATTTATTTTTTCTGCGGCATTACTGCCTACAATAGGTTTATCTAATGAACCCGACCTAGCAATTACTTTAATACCTTTCCTAACTACTTTTGTCGTTGCATCAGTAAAGATTACACCTCCCCTCCAAGATTTATTTAGAGCGATAACAAGACTCCGAGGAGCTCTACCTGAAGTAGAGTCAGCCTTAGGATATTTAGAACTTCCTTCACCAAGAAGAGCATTTATTTCTCCAAAAGGCTTATCTCAAGAAGGGTTATTTCCTATCAGAGAAATATCCTTACACAATGTGGGCTACAGTTATCCAGCCTCTGATCAAGAAGCCTTAATATCAATTTCTATAAACGTGCCAGTTGGATCAAGGATAGCCTTATTAGGTCCTACTGGCAGTGGCAAATCAACACTATCTAGCATCTTTCTCGCTCATCTAGAGCCAACCAAAGGATACATCAAACTTGATGGCATACCATTATCTCAAGCTGATGTATCGACTTGGCAAAGATGCTGTGCTGAGGTCCCACAAAATATAAATCTAATTGATGCAAGTATTTTAGAAAATATTGCTTTTGGTAGGGCAGAGGAAAAGATAGACTTTGACGAAGTATGGGATGCAATTTACGCCGCACAACTCTATGATTTAATTACAGATATGCCACATGGAATATATACATTAGTCGGGGAGAATGGATTTAATTTTTCAGGAGGGCAAAGACAAAGGTTAGCTTTGGCAAGGGCATTCTATAGAAAAGCTAAATTCCTAGTTCTAGATGAAGCGACAAGCTCTCTAGATGAAAAAACAGAAAGTGATGTTATTCATTCACTCGACATCATAGGAAGAAGGTGTACAACAGTGGTTATTGCACATAGGTTAAATACACTAGCAAAGTGTGATCGAATATATGAGATTAAAGATGGAAAATTATTATCTGCTGGAACTTACAACGATTTATGCAATCCGTCTCATCCTTTAGGAGATAGCGTCAGAGGATCTAATGAGGTTGATATTAAGTAATGAATATTTTGTTTTTAGGTTTAGACTGCAAGTCTGCAACTTGATTCTGTGAGAATTTTAATTCTTTCTACAGCAGACTGGGACCATCCCTTCTGGACGAATAAACAACATGTGGCCATTGCACTTACTAAAGCTGGTAATTCTGTCGTCTATATCGACTCACTAGGAATCAGGGATCCTAAACTAACATCTAGTAAAGACAGATGGAGAATAATAAAAAGAATAAGAAGGTTCTTCTCCTCTCCAAGGAAAATTCAACCTGGATTATGGGTTGTTTCACCAATTATTTTTCCAGGAATTAGGCATGGGATGCTTGGATTTTTTAATAAACTTCTAATGAAAATAACCCTTATATATATATATTTAAAATTGGGATTTTCATGCGAAATCCTTTGGACATACAGTCCGACAACCTCGCTATATTTAACAATTGCAAAATTTAAAAAATCTATTTATCACTGCGTAGATGAGATTGGTGAACAGCCAGGAATGAGAAAATCTTCAATAGACCATATAGAGAGAGAAACAGTCAATCTGGTAGATCAAGTAGTTGTTACAACCAAACCACTATTCAATAAATTAAAAGCATATGCTAAGAACCTAGTAATCATGCCTAATGTTGTCGATTTCCATCACTTTGCATCTCCCTCTGGGGAATCAATTAAAATAGCCAGTGAATTATTAAAAGGGATAAAACCTCCGATAATTGGATTTATAGGTGCCATTAGTGAATACAAATTAGATTTTAAGCTATTAGATTATATTGCTAAAATGCATAGTGATGTTTCTTTTGTATTAATTGGCTCATTAGGAGAAGGGGAGAGTAAAACCGACGCTTCACAGCTAAGAGAAAGAGATAATATCTTTTTATTGGGACCACAACAATATGAGAATCTACCTGGATTATTGTATAACTTTGACATTGCAATTTTACCTTCAGTCAAAAACCAATACACAAATGCGATGTTTCCAATGAAATTCTTTGAATATCTAGCAGCAGGTCTTCCAATAGTAGCAATAGACATACCGGCACTTCTAGAATATAAGAATTTTGCACAAATTTGTAACGACAAAGAATCATTTTCAGCAGCAATTGATTATTATCTTATCAACCCAATCAGGTCGAATGAAAAGGAAAGGCTACAATCACTGGCACAAAAAAATACTTATGACATAAGAACAAAAAAAATGTTAGACCTTATTAAATAATTCACTGTAATCAGGCCAAATAGTGAGACAATCTAACCAAAATCCATTTTTCACAGTTGTTGTTCCCTTACACAACAAAATCTCTACCATCGACCAAGCTCTTAAATCTATACAGCTACAAACATTTAATGATTTTGAGATAATCATAGTAGATGATGCATCAACTGATTCAGGGATCAATAGAATAAAAGAATTCCCTCGATTAATTAATAAAACAACGATTTTAAAAAGAGACTATCCTGGGAATGGGGGCTACGCCGCTAGAAATTTAGCAGCAGCTCATGCAAAAGGAGCCTATCTCACATTCCTCGATGCTGACGATATTTGGTTCCCAAATCATTTAGAATCAGCAAGATTAATTATTAATAAAAGTAGTGATTTTTCACTTATATGTACTTCACACGAGGAATTATATCAAGGTAAGATTATAAAACTTGGTTCTCAATTCAATAGAGTATATTCACGTTCAGAATTTTTAAGACTATATTCAAAAATAGATCTAATACATACTAATTCTGTCATTATTTCAACTAAGAATTTCAGGTCAGTTGGCGGATTCCCAGAGCAATCTGTCAAGAGGGGTGGTGACCATCTTTTATGGCTAAAGCTTGTCCTAATAAATAAACCGCTATTTTTAACTAGTAAAATTACAAGTAGATACTGCAGAGACCATAGTGGAGTTGTAGGCAAAATAGAAACCTCTGAAGGTATTCATCCTGTTACAGATAAAGTTAAAGAGATCATTAATGGACGTGAATATATAAGTTTGAACCTTTCATCGCAAGACATCAAATTTCTAAAGCAGCTAGCTAATCGAAAGCAATTTCACTGGTTATTACATCGAAGAGCAATAGGCCTTTCAGTTAAAAGAGAGTTAAAAGTTATTTTCTGGGAAGTCCTTAATTTAAGAGGATGGATGAATATCATTTTGCTCATTTGCCCCCCATTTGTTTTATCCTTTCTATTTTACTTACGGAAAAATCTGAGTAATCTATTATTATTTTCGAACATTAAATAGTGATTCTCATAACTATTTTAATTTTAAGTTGACTCCCAATTTCTCCCAAAAGATACAAAGTATAATATGTTATAGCGAGTAAGATGGTAAATGGTATTGCTAAAGGGTTCAATCTAACTCTTTTAAAATTAATTAATATCTTTATAATACTCTTAATCATATTCTGAAATGCTCTAAAGAATGATCCAAAAGAAGTAGACGACATTCCATAGCTTCTTAGTTGCCTATCCCTACCTTGAGCTAATGCTCTTAAACAAAAATTCTTAATACCTATTGGGGGTGGGTGAGCAACTTGAGCAGATGGATTCCTCCATATCTCAACTCCATCATTTTGCAAGGATTGAGCTAAGTCCAGACACGCACCTCGAGAAGAGTCCTCATCAATATGGAATTTATGTCTCAGAAAGATTTCTTTTTTAAAAGCAATATTATTAGCAAAAAAGTGTTTGCATGGTGTAATTTCGCCTGTTACTTTTTCTAGAGGAAAAAACCAGAATAATGCAAATGATTTATTATAAAATCCCTTAGTTTCTATAAATGCATTGCCACAGCATACCTTTGCATTTTTAAGTGTAAATACTGATAACAATTCTTGGAGCCAATAATCAGAAGGGATGACATCACTATCGATAAATACAATTATTTCACCTTTACTAATTTCTGCACCATAATTCTTCAGCTCATAATAATGCGAGCCTTGAGATATTTTCAATCTCCATGATATTTTTTCACTCAAAGTTGATGGTCTTAAACTAAGCTCTGGACAAGGTTTATTTGCTGAAATGATAATCTCTAGGATATCTTCACAGCCATTGCATTGTTGAATCAACTTCTGCAGCATTACTTGAGCTCTATTACTACCAGCAAGCAAAACATTTTCCCACTCAACGACGATACTTACCTGAGGCAAGCTTGCATTATCAAGTGGCGTGAGTTGATCCATGGAATTCACAACCACTTCTCATAATAAAACACTATTATAACCTAATAGAACTAAAGTTAGTAAGATGAACAAATTGTTCCAGCTACCAATTAAAGATCTCTCTAACAAAATGGAGATGGCCAAAATAAATCCTAGGCAGATTTTCTTATCTCTCCTATCATTGCTTATCTTTTCACAGGTTCCAGCCTCATTTATATCTTATCAATTTGGTATCGACAATCATGCTAGCATGATAATTCTAAGAGGATTAATCTTACTAATTAGCCTGGCAACTCTCATAAAAGAATATTATTTCCGTTGGAACTTTTGGGAGTTATCTATTGTTTTATTCTGGTCATTTTATATTATTAGGCTCAGTATAGATATACTAATTTATAATATATCTACGGCAATACCTCCCTGGGAGCTTTATGCATGGAGCATTGGGAGTACTCTAATTCCTTCTCTTGCAATATATGCAGTTGCAAGTAAAATTAAAGGTGAATTAAATTCCTTATTCCTGATATCCTTTGGAACTATAAGCTTGGGAACATCCCTATTGCTATTTAGCATAAATTTTAATCCTTACATCTCACGGTTTTCTCTAGAAAACTTAAACTCAATTCCTGCAGGACATGCTGGAGCCAGTCTATTTTTAATAAGTTTCTGTTATGTTTTATCATCACAATTTAGAAGAATAGAATCATGGAAAAGAATATTACCCATTCTAGGTATTTTAATTGGTATAATTGTAACTCTATCTAGCTCAACACGTAGTGCATTTATTGCACTACTATTAGGCCTGATTTTTGCTTCTTTAGTCCCTGAAAGCACAAGAAGCGTAAAATACAGATTTTCTATGCTAACAGTGACAGTAGCTATTTTAACTGCATGCTATTCCATTTTCGGTGGCAGTGGTTTAATTGAAAAATTGCAAACATTAGGACAAGGTGAAAGTGAATTGAATAGAATTAAATTTATCTCTTCCAGCCTGGAATATTGGTATCAAAATCCAATTTTAGGAATAGGATTTAAAATGCATTCGATATTAAATAATCTCTTTGTTGAGCTAGACCCTTATTACCCACATAATTTCATAGTTGAATCACTGCTTATAGGAGGTATAGTACTTTGCTTAATATTACTAATCTTCCTAGTAATTACTACCTGGAATGCAATCAAATTGATACGTCTATCAAAATCCAATTTGTGGCTTGTCTGTCTATGGCTTCAGGCTTTTATTTATGTAATGGTTTCTGGTCACCTAGGAAACGTTCCACTATTTTGGTTTACCTCAGCAGCAATTTGTGGTCGGTATAGCTCTCTTACAAAGCAAAAGGTGACGATATGATGGATAAAGCAAAAAGTTATTTCCTCTCAGGACTAAATCCCTCACAAAGGAGTGCTGTTAATCATTTTAATGGTCCATTGTTAGTTATCGCTGGAGCTGGTAGCGGTAAAACAAAAGCCTTAACTCATCGTATCGCCCAACTTATTACTGAACATAGCGTTGATCCTGCTCAAATTCTAGCGGTAACTTTCACAAACAAAGCTGCTCGCGAAATGCGAGACCGATTAGAAATACTTTTAGTACAAAGACTTTCGCAAAAGCAATTTTCTCAGCCATTTACTACTTTATCAGCAGAAAATCAACGTCAATTACAAACAAGGGTATATCAAGAAATAACCAAAGGGCTCTGGATTGGGACTTTTCATGCTCTTTTCTCAAGACTTCTTCGTCTAGACATCGAAAAATTTAATGATAAAGATGGACTAAAATGGACAAAGTATTTCTCGATTTTTGATGAATCGGATGCTTTAAGCCTTATAAAAGAAATAATCTCACAAGAACTTCAATTAGACCCAAAGAAATTTGAACCTAAGAAAGTTCGCTGGGCAATTAGTAACGCCAAAAATCATGGTTTATTACCTGATCAACTAGAAACTCAAGTTGAAGGCCATAGGGGAAAACTAACAGTAGAAACTTATCGTAGATATAGGAAAGCTATGGCCTCCAATAATGCTCTTGACTTTGATGATCTACTTCTACTGCCAGTGCAGTTGCTTCAACAAAACAAACAAGTCAGAAACTATTGGCATAACAGATTCAAGCATTTGCTTGTAGACGAGTATCAAGATACAAATAGGACTCAATATGAACTTATTAAATTAATAGTAACAAATGGAGAAAATCCGAACTTATTCAAAAATTGGAATGAGCGCTCAGTTTTTGTAGTGGGAGATGCTGACCAAAGTATATATAGCTTTCGAGCAGCTGACTTTACAATTCTAATGGGATTCCAAAATGACTTTGGTGACAATTCACCAGATGATTTAACAAGAACAATGGTTAAATTAGAAGACAATTACCGATCAACATCTACTATCCTCAAAGCAGCTAATGCATTAATTGCTAATAACACTGAGCGCATAGATAAAGTTCTTAGAGCGACTCGTGAAGAAGGTGAGCTTATAAGTCTAACTCGTTGCGATGATGAGATTGCCGAAGCAGAAGCTGTAGTCCATAAGTTACGGATACTCGAAGCAGCAAATCCTGATTTGTCATGGTCTGATATGGCCATTCTTTACAGGACTAATGCACAATCACGCACAATAGAAGAATCCTTGGTGCGTTGGAATATTCCTTATATTGTAGTTGGAGGACTTCGATTTTATGACCGCAGAGAAATAAAAGATATTTTGGCCTACTTAAGGCTAATAGTTAACCCCGCTGATACAGTGAGTCTTCTAAGAATAATCAATACGCCCAAACGAGGTATTGGTAAAACAACAGTTAATAGACTTACAGATGCTGCGAATCAACTTGGTATTCCTCTTTGGGAAGTTGTACAAGACCTCGAAGCAGTCCGCAGCTTAGGTGGGCGTTCAGTAAAAGGAATTATACAATTTTGTGAGCTAATTCAATATTTTCATGAGAACATTGATGCAAAAGAACCTGCAGAATTAATAAGAGAAATAATTGAAAAAAGTGGCTATCAAAATGAATTAATCCTAGAAGCAACAGATGAATCTGAAGAGAGGAGAAGAAACCTTCAAGAGCTAATTAATGCAGCACTACAATTTCAAGAAGAAAATGATGAAGCAAAAATAGAAGATTTTCTAGCATCAGCATCTTTAGCAAGTGATGCGGATAAAAAAGACACTAATGCCGACAGAATCACTCTAATGACTCTTCATAGCAGCAAAGGTCTGGAATTCCCTATCGTTACTTTAGTTGGAATGGAACAAGGCCTTTTCCCTAGTTACCGCTCATTAGACAATCCTGCATCTTTGGAAGAAGAGCGTCGACTTTGTTATGTAGGAATAACCCGAGCTAAAGAAAGGCTTTTTATTTCTCATGCCTGTGAGAGAAGACTTTGGGGAGGGATGAGAGAGCCAGCAGTACCCTCAATATTCCTCTCAGAATTACCAGAAGAACTTTTAAAAGGAGACCTCCCAAATTTTGGTGGGATATCACTTCGCCGAGACAAACATCTCGAGCGAATAATTCGTGTCGACCGAAATTCAAACGTAAAAGAGACAATAGAGGAAAACACAACTGACAAAGCTAGTAATGCCGTTAGGCGCAAATATGCAGGTCCGAAGCCTGGGAAAGCATGGGAGATAGGAGACAAAGTTATTCATTCGAGTTTCGGAGAAGGGTCAATAACACACATCTTTGGTAATAACGAGAAAATATCTATTGCTGTAAAATTTCATGGGATGGGACCCAAAATACTAGACCCTCGACTAGCACCTATTAAACCCATAAATGATTAATTTAAATAGAATTTAAGGTCATTTAATAAGCCTCAAATCCTATTTATTTTACTTCTAATTTTGGAAGATTTTTGACTACATCGTCTACAGATTTAACGTGTACAAGAAAAGGTTCTAACAAGTTTAAAGGGAGAGCACTCGGACCATCACAAAGTGCTTTGTCTGGATCAGGGTGGGCCTCAAGAAACAGGCCAGCCAATCCAACAGCAATACTAGACCTTGCCAATTCGACAACCTGGGATCTCCTTCCCCCAGAAGCAATACCTCCTTGCTCTCTACATTGCAGAGCATGAGTAACATCAACAATCATCGGAAGGTTGTCACAGGTTTTTTTCATTACACCGAATCCCAACATGTCTACTATTAAGTTGTCATAACCAAAATTACTTCCACGCTCACAAATCAATAAATTACTATTACCACATTCTCTAAATTTATCCACTATATTCTTCATTTGACTTGGGCTAAGAAACTGTGGTTTCTTGATATTTATTACTGAACCAGTTTCTGCCATTGACTTCACTAAATCTGTTTGCCTTGCAAGAAAAGCTGGGAGCTGAATAATGTCACAAATAGAAGCCGCAATACAGGCCTGCTCAGGATTGTGAACATCTGTAAGTACAGGGACTCCAAAGTTACTCTTAACAGCCTCTAGAATCTTGAGGCCCGACTCAATTCCTGGTCCTCTGAAGGAATGAATAGAAGAACGATTAGCCTTATCATAAGATGCTTTAAAAACAAATGGGATATCCAATTTTCTACAAACCTTCGTAAAATATTCTGCTGTCCTAAGAGAAAAATCAGAATCTTCAAGTACATTTATACCCCCAATAAGAACGAAAGGCTTCTGATTAGAAAAGACAATTTCACCCACTGATACCTGATCTGAAGACATGCCTAAGTTCTGCATTTGTAATTACTTTTTTCCTAAATGGTTAATTGTTGCTTCTTAATCTTATTATAAGAGTCAATACAGATGATTTACGGTCAATAAAGTGACTGCTATCCAGAACCCTTGAACAGACCTAATCTCCTGTTATCAAAAGCAACTCTCCTTAAAAATGACAACGCCTATCCCCATTTTCATTGGATATGACCCTAGAGAAAGAGCAGCAACTAACGTACTAATTGATAGTCTTTACCAGAACAGCACAGTTCCCCTCTCAATCACTCCGCTTATAACCCCCCAACTAGAGAAGGAAGGCTTGTATTGGCGAAAAAGAGATCCTAAGCAGAGTACAGCATTTTCGTTTACTCGTTTCCTTGTGCCATATATTATGAATTATCAGGGGTGGGCAATTTTTATGGATTGCGACATATTGTGCCAAGTAGATATATCTAAGCTATGGGAAAAGCGTGATGAGAAATATTCATTACTTTGTGTTCAACATGAACACATCCCTCAGGAAACTATCAAGTTTCAAGGTGAGACGCAAAGTGCTTATCCTAAGAAAAATTGGAGTTCAGTAATGCTAATAAATTGTAAGAAATGTAATGCTCTAACTGTCGACTATGTAAATAAAGCTTCAGGCCTTGAATTGCATAGGTTTCACTGGCTAGAAGGAGATAAGGAAATAGGCAGCCTAGAAAAAATATGGAATCACCTAGTAGATGTTGAAGAAGCACCAAGTGAAGATTTAAATAAGAATGAATCTCCTGGCTTGCTGCATTGGACTCTTGGGGGGCCATGGTTTAAAGATCAAAGACTGATGGGGGGTAGGCTTGCAGCAAAATGGTTTAGTGCGCGAGATGCTGCCATGAAACTATGGGATTGAAATATCTTCGTTTTAGAAAAGCAAAAAAATAAACTAATTACAACTGATTAATTTAATCTAGCTTTAGAAAGATGAATCAATTATTAGAACAGTTTAGATAGATCAGTCATTCTTATCTTTCCAGCCTTGATTAGAGTATTTAACCAATTGGCCTCGAGATTTTAGGATGCGTTCTGCAAGTTCTCGTACAGCTCCATATCCTCCTTTATTACTTAAAACTGCACTGGCACTCTTTCGCATTTCTATGCAAGCATCAGCCGGTGCAAAAAGCAGCCTAACGTCATTACGAACAATCAAATCATTAAGATCATCTCCAACAAAAGCAGTCTTATTATTTGAGATGCTTAACCTTTCGCATAATCCTTTTAAAGCTTTAGACTTATCCTTAACTCCTACCAAGCAATGCTCAATTCCTAATTGATTAGCACGTTCTTCAGTTGCTCCTCCTTTACCTCCACTAATGAAAGCAATAATTAGACCATTCTGCTGAAGCAATCGCAATCCCAACCCATCACGCACATTAAATCTCTTATAAACTAATCCGTTGGGATCCATCCAAAGTCCACCATCAGTTAATACACCATCAACATCCAGTACTAGTAATTCAATTTCAGAAAGCACTCTCTTAAGAAAGTACCACTTAAGTTCTTGTCTCAAACAAAGAAATTTCATTCCTTTTAATCCTTGTGTAATCAAGTCAAGCCTGCTTGAACCAAATCATGTAATCGCAATAATCCAAGTAATTGGCCACCTGAATTAACTGATGAAACAACTGGCATAACAGAAATTGGCTTTCGCCTATTTCTCTCCATTCTCTCCATTGCATCAACCGCTAAAAGACTTCCCTCAATTGTTATGGGATCAAAGGTCATCAAATCAGAAGCGCTGAGAGTTGCCCACTCATCAGCACTGTGATCACGCAAAGCCCGGCGTAAATCGCCATCAGTAATTAAACCCAGTAATCGCCCTGAACTTGCAGGATCCTCAACCCAACCACTGCCAATACCATCCCTAGTAAGTCCCCCAATAACTTCAGGCAACTTCGTATTGGGGGAAAGAGGATTGAGCTTCTCTGCTGGAATCATCAAATCGGCAGCAGTAAGAGTAAGTTGCTTTCCTAATGAACCAGCAGGATGATTCAAAGCAAAATCCGCAGGAGATATACCTCGACGTTCCATCCAGATTGCGGCAAGTGCATCTCCAATGGCCATTGCTACTGCAGTACTTGCAGTGGGGGCAAGATTCAAAGGGCAAACTTCTTTATCAACACTTGCCTCCAAAACGACCTGGCTACCAAGAGCTAGGGATGACTCTTTTCTTCCAACTAAAGCTATCAAAGATGTTCCTCTCCTTTTAAGGTGCGGCAAAACTTCAAGTAACTCAGAAGTCTCACCACTATTTGAAAGCAGTAAGCAAACATCTTCAGAAGCAACAATTCCAAGATCTCCATGCAAAGCATCTAAAGGATTGAGGTATAGGGCCATTAAGCCAATCGAAGAAAAAGTAGCTGCAATCTTGCGTGCCACTATTCCACTCTTCCCAACACCAGTGATCACCAACTTCGCTTGCTGATCAGCGCATCTTTGAAGAAGCTCCAAAGCTCCTTCAACCTCTTTACTACTTAGGCGTTCAGCAGCAGCTGCAATAGCGGCCGCCTCTTCCTGCAAACAACGACTTAGAGCGGACAAAATGCAAAACAAAGATTATGCACTCATTCTCTCCTATCTTTAAGTCATGAAGAAGTTGGTGCAACCGAATTTTGATATCAAGTTTTCTGGGTTGCCTTTGGATCTTTTGAATGAATTAACAGCAATTGCCTTAAAGATTGGCATCAAACGCTTAGCACTTGTTGGCGGTGCAGTCAGAGATTATTTGCTTTATCAAGTTTTGAATGAGCCTTGGCAAGGCCTAACCGATCTAGATCTAGTTATCGAAGGCTCTGCAATTTCTTTGGCAAATGAAATCAAAACTTCTTTAGGTCCAAAAAGGGTAACAAAGCTAATCAGACATGAAAATTATGAAACTGCAGAACTAGAAATTGATGGTGTGTTAATTGATCTTGCAACTGCAAGGCATGAAAAATATAAAAAACCAGGCCAGAACCCTGTTATAAAATCAAGTTCTCTTGAAGAAGATCTTGCCAGACGAGACTTTACAGTAAATTCAATGGCCTTGGAATTGCCTGATATTAAATTGCTAGATCCTTTTAAAGGTGAAAAAGATCTGAGAGAAAAACAACTATTTCTTCTCCACAAAAAGAGTATTCAAGATGACCCAACTCGATTAATACGTGGGTCCCGTTACTCTGCAAGACTGGGCTTGGAATTATCACCAGAAGCCTTAGTTCAAATCAAAACAACATTAAAAGAATGGCCATGGGAATGGAAAAATGGAGATATTTACAAGGTGGCTCCTCCAGCGCTATCAACAAGACTTAGAATGGAATTAGAGATCTTATTTAAAAAAGAGCCATGGGAAATTGCCATCGAAAAACTTAAGTCTTGGGGAGGATTGGTTTTACTAGATCAACAACTACAAGAAGACAATCGATTAAATCGACGTTTGCAATGGGCGAGGAAATTGAAACTGCCGCTTTTGTTAGCCCTAGTATCCGGTGCCGAAGAACCTATATATCTAGCGCAACGTCTAAACTGCACTAAAAAATATCAAATAATCCTAGAAGAAAGTATAAATCTCAGACAATCACTCTATTCCAATGATAATAAAGTTAAATGGTCTACTGTTAGTTGGTGTAAATATTTAGAAGAAAATTATCAACAACCTGAGGCAATTGCCTTGTGTATCTGTCTAGGGGTACCAATGTGGCAAAAATTATTTAATTGGTGGGCAAGGTGGAGGTGGGTGAAGTCACCTATTTCAGCAGAAGACCTTTTGTCACAAGGGTGGCGAGAAGGTCCAGAATTAGGCGCAGAATTAGAGCGGCTAAGGATGGAACATATCGCTAAAAATTCATCTTCTTAATCAGTTTTTTTAATTGCATTACTCAACCTTACCAATCAAATGCCAATCCCCATTTTTGATTAGCTCTTTAGAAAAATCTGTCTTACAAGAGATGAGTAAAGGCCCGCAGGTCTGAGGGTCAACTAATAACTCAAGCAAAGCCTTATATCGAGAACTATTCGGATTTACATTCTTCATGACAATTCCCACCAAGCTAAATCCATCTACCATTGGATTAAGCAAACTTAAAGAACTTCTATTTGAGGCGGCAAGAGTACTTGAAAAACCTTCCTCTAACAAATCAAGTGCACCATCAAAAGATGGGATTGAATCTATATCAAGCAAAACTCTCAAAGGCTCTTTCCTTTCCTTATTTCTCTTCTCATTAGTTGCATATATCATCTCACCAAGATGCCCTAGAAGTCCAAATCCAGTAACATCAGTGCATGCATGTATGTTTTCGGAAAATCTAAATCTCTCTTGAAGAATATAAATATCTTCCAACAAATAATGCTGACTAGTACTCATTTGATTCAATAAAGAATCAAGCTCTAATGTACATGACCTACCTTGCATTGCGGCAGCAAGGATTACACCACTTCCAATTGCACGACTTAACAAAAGATGATCTCCTGATTCAAGGCCTCCTTTACTCCAGCCTTGAGCGCCTTTAGGTACTACTCCATTTACGCATAAAGAAACCTGTATACCAAGGCTTATTGGATAAGAACATTCTGTTCTTGATTCAAAAGTATGCCCTCCAATTAATTGAGCACTTTGAAGGTTAAGTGCCGATTGGATTCCAGATAAAGTCTGCGACAAAAGATCCTGCTGAAGCTTCTTATCTACTGCCGGCAAAGTAACTAATGCTTGGGCCGAAATCACATTTGCTCCAGTAGCCCAAATATCTGAGCAGGCATGCAAAGTTGAAATCATTCCATTTAACCAAGGATCACTTAAAATTGCAGGGAATCCATCAACAGTTTGCACTAACTGGTTTCCATGAAATGTTCTTGCAATCTTTACTGAATCTTCAGGAAAACGTCCTAGTTCCTCAAGGTTTGCTTGTTTAAGAGCTTCTTTTAAATTGTCAGCTGGAAGTTTTGCTGCACAACCTCTACAGAACATTTTCGGATTAATAGTTTTTTCTCTGATCTCCATATAATTAAACAGCTTAAATTGTCTTATAAATCTTCTATCTATTTCACTTTTTAAGCCCCATAGCATAGGGTATGGTCCAAATACAAAATTCCCCCACAAAGCCCAAGCAGTAAAATTTCTATATTTATTTATCCCACCAACTAATTTCAATGATCTTCTCTGAGGAGACCAAGTCCTAAGAGGTTTATGATTATTAGCTCTCTCAAGATTTCTAGACAAAGGCAACGAAGAACGAACGGCCCATACTCCAGAAGCTGGTCTTGGCGATTGCTCAATTACAGCACAATCACCAGCTGCAAATATGTTAGGAAAACCAATAACACGAAGAGTTTTATCAGTTAAAATTCGACCCAATGAGTTAACAGGCAATCCACTAGATTCAAGCCATTCAGGTGCTCTACTTCCTGTACAAAGGATAGCTTTGCCTAGCCGAGATTCCCACTCTGTGACCACCTCGATTGATGCAGAATTAAGGGCTCTTGTAAAGGTATTTCTAGGATAGGGAGCAAAAGACTTTAATTTTAAAACCCTTGCTGGCCAACGATGCCTCAAAGCAAGGACCACTTCAATTCCTGCAAGTCCTGCACCTATAACTGTCAATGGGGTTACATCACCATGATCAAGCTGAACGTCCTCTTTCTCTAGCCAATCAAGAAATGGTTCAAGAGGTTTAATCGGGAAAACTGTTGCGGATTGAATTCCTTCCAAGTATTCATCTGATCTAAATGTCTCTGCTCCTACATTAATACTCAGTCGATTAAAATAAATAGGAGGTCGGCTCTCAAGTAATAACCTATTATGAATACATTCAATGCCTATAATTTTTGAGATTACAATTCCTACTCTGGCTCTAATTGCTAACTGTCGTAAGTCTATTTCTATTTCTTCTCTTTGATAATTACCTGCAATTAAGCCAGGCAACATTCCTGAATACAAACAAGTACTATTTCTATTTACCAATGTAATCATTCCAGAAGGCCTCAGGGCAGGTCGCATAGCCCAACGCTTCAAAAGGAGAACATGGCTATGTCCTCCTCCAGCTAGAACAAGATGTTCTGCTTTAGGAATTTCTTCATTGGATTTGTGGATAAATCTCAACTTCTCTCAAAAGAACATGAATTAATTAAAAAGGCATCTCTTGAAAAATGATTTCATCTCCCAGCAACCTTAAGGACAGTTTTGATTGTCCGAAAAAGAATCAAAATATCAAGCCATGTACTGAAATGCTTAAGGTAATAAAGGTCATATGAAAGTTTGAGTTCAGAATCTTCAATGCTTGCTGCATAAGGCGAACAAACCTGAGCCCAACCACTAAGACCAGGTCTCATCCAATGTCTTTTCCTGTAGTGAGGAATGCTTTCTTCTAATTCCTCTTCTAATTGAGGACGTTCAGGTCGAGGACCAATCATGCTCATGTCACCTTTAACCACATTCAGCAACTGGGGTAATTCATCTAGCCTTGAACGACGTAACCAATTTCCTACTCGAGTAATTCGTTCATCTCCAGGAACTGTCCATGTAATTGGAGCATGAGGAGGGGCAACCTTCATTGTGCGAAGTTTCAGAACCATAAAAGGCTGACCTAACCAACCGCTCCGTTCTTGCAAGTAAAAAACTGGCCCACGATCTTCCAACCAAATCAAAATTGCCGCAAATAAAACCAACGGGAAAGTCAATCCCAACAACAAAAGAGCCACTAAGAGATCAGCCACCCTCTTAAGCTGCCTTTGGGGGCTAAACATTGCATTAAAAGGAATTTCCGAATAACTCAACCAAGTTTCTGGTAGCAAAGTCGGAGGCAATCTCTCTAGTTGCCTCTCAGCTAAGACTAATGGAGTTGTGATATTGCACTGGCGAGGATCCCTTTGCTCAAAGGCCTCTAAGAAATCACGATATTTGCAGTCATGTCGAACACTATTAGATAAAGCAATTACTAAAGGGCCTGGCTGCTGTGCAGCCTCCTCAACATTCAACAAAGTTGGCATCAACCGATTGGGCGTTTGCCTCCAGACTTGTAATGCTTCACTAGCCTCTTCTTGGGTGGCCACCAAAATGAATCTAGGTTGCTCAGGGAAAAGGGTTCCTCGCCGAAGGCTAATCCTCACCAATAATGACCATAAAGATGTTGGGAAAAGCCATGAAACCTGTGAACTCCGAAAAACTAGCCAAACAGTTAATGGAGGGTTAATAACCCATCGAAGTATTGCGACAAACATCAATGTCGCCAAAAGACAAAGGCCTAAGCGCTGTAAAAGTGTCCATCTAGGCAAACTGGACCAGCCGAGCACCGTATAGGTACCAAAAAGCCAACCAAACAACAAATAAGCTGAAATAGTGGTCACGACCCAGCCCAATTGTTGATTTAAAGGTTGTGACCAAAGGCTTATCAAACCAAATAACACTATGAGCAAGCCCAGAAGATCTAAGCCAGCACATAAGAGCAATTTTTGGCGAGGGGTGCGCCAGGACAAGTTAATTAATGCGGATGATTGAACCTAGATCCAGGTTGAAAACTTACCTAAATTTTCTGGTTCTTCTATTTAAGCTAATTCTGCACATATCCATGAGGATATTTCTCTTGCCATTTCCAGCAATCCTTGCAAATTTGTTCAAGATTCCGCTTTGTTTGCCAATTAAGAATTTTAGATGCTAAGGCTGGATCAGCAACTGTACAAGCTGCATCTCCAACACGCCTTTCAGAAATTATATAAGGAATTGACTTAGTGCTTGCTCTCGAAAAGGCAGCAACAACTTCCAACACCGAATAACCCAAACCGCTACCAAGATTCAAAGTAAGTATCTGGGAATTACCCATTAATAAAACATCAAGAGCAGCCTTATGACCCTCTGCTAAATCCATTACATGTATATAATCTCTAATACAACTACCGTCTGGGGTAGGCCAGTCACCACCCCAAATTTTAAGTTTTTCTAATTTACCAATAGCTACTTGACTAATAAAAGGAAAAAGATTGGTTGGAACACCCTTGGGGTCTTCGCCTATTAACCCACTAGGATGGGCACCTACAGGGTTAAAGTAACGTAATCGAGCAATTCTCCAACCAGGTTCACTTTCAGCAACATCATTCAATAACTGCTCCACAGCTGCCTTTGTTTTTCCATAAGGATTAATAGGTTTAACTTTTGCACTTTCGGGAATTGGCATCTGATCTGGATGACCATAAACTGTTGCACTACTACTAAAAACAATGGTTCGACATCCATAACTCCGCATAGCCTGGAGCAAGCTTCGACTTCCATTAACATTGACATCCCAATAGAGCAGCGGATCCTTTATAGATTCTGCAACTGCTTTTAACCCTGCGAAATGCAATACAGCAGTAATACCATCTGTATAAGCATTAAATGCAAGGTCTAAATCTTCTCTATTACGAATATCTCCGTGAATTATCCGTAGCCGTTGTCCCTTTGAAATTCCAGAAAGCTCAGCAACCCTGGCCGGGACACTTTCTGAGCTATTAGAAAAATTATCTAATACAACTAACCTATGTCCTGCTTCTAAAAGCACAAGACAGGCGTGGCTACCGATGAAACCGGCACCGCCGGTGATCAACAGTTGTGCCATTACTTTCGAACATGTCTTAAAGGTAAGGTTAGTGTGAAAGCAAGTACAATTCTTTAGGAAATGAGCAAATTTTTTGAAGTTAGAACGATTTTAAATAGGAAAAGAACAATTAGAGTACAAACTTGCTACTTAAACCAGCCAACCAATTAGACTAGACGCAGAGGAATAAATCTCTATTCTTAAAGTCATTATTAAAACAACAATTAAGTGTTGATTTAGAAATGCCAAACTTTTGTCCTGATAAATCAAAAAAGGTCCATAAGATTTATTTCCCTTCAATTTGATCATTTATTATGCCTACCAACATATGCAGAAACCTAGTAACTGGAGGAGCAGGCTTTCTGGGCTCTCATCTAGTAGATCGTCTGATGGAGACTGGCAATGAAGTCATTTGCCTTGATAATTATTTCACTGGTAATAAATTAAATATAGCTAGATGGATTGATCATCCTAATTTTGAATTAATTCGGCATGATGTAACAGAACCAATCAAACTTGAAGTTGATAGAATATGGCACCTTGCATGTCCTGCATCACCCATTCATTATCAAAACAATCCGGTCAAGACAGCAAAGACAAGTTTTCTCGGAACCTATAACATGCTTGGATTGGCTAGACGCGTAAAGGCAAGATTATTAATGGCAAGCACAAGTGAAGTATATGGTAATCCTCAAGTTCACCCTCAGCCTGAAAGTTATCCTGGTTCGGTTAATCCAATTGGAATACGTGCTTGCTATGACGAAGGTAAAAGGATCGCAGAGACTCTCTGTTTTGATTACCAAAGAATGCATCAAAGTGAAATCAGGATAGCCAGGATCTTTAACACATATGGTCCCAGAATGCTTCCAAATGATGGGAGAGTTATAAGCAATTTTATCGTGCAAGCCCTTAAAGGAGAATCACTTACAATTTACGGGGATGGAAGTCAAACAAGATCTTTTTGCTACGTTAAAGATCTTATAGAAGGATTAATTCTACTAATGGAAGGCAATCACAGCGGGCCTATTAACCTAGGCAATCCTACAGAGTTAACTATTAGAGAGCTGGCCGAAACAGTTTGCCAGCAAATCAATCCATCATTAGCACTTGTGGAAAAGCCATTACCAACTGACGACCCAATACGCAGAAAACCAATAATCAAACTAGCCAAAGAACAACTAGGCTGGGAACCAACATATAATCTAAAACAAGGGCTTAAGCCGACTATCTCTTACTTTAGATCGATATTAAGTAATAATTTAGGTAGATAAAAATACAGGCTGAAGATTACTTTCTTCATAAGCATTATTGTCATTATTGGTTTATCAATATCATTTGGATAAATTTCTAATTACAAAAGATTTTGTAAACCTATTAATCATTCCAATTGTCTCGAAAACCCCTCTTAAGCCAAACATTATTAATTAACCCGATTGAAAGCGGACCTATATCCGTGCAGACTACCAATGCTTGTCGTTTGTAACGTGACCAAGCTACAAAGTCTCCGAGGGATGGTAGACCTACTACCAGACCAAACACGTCGTTGGCAACGTGTAGAAAAAATCGCTCGAGATCAATTCTTGAGAGCTGGTTTTCAAGAAATACGTCTCCCCCTCATAGAAGCAACTGAACTCTTCTCAAGGGGTATTGGTGAAACAACAGATGTAGTAGGAAAAGAGATGTATACATTTCTCGATAAAGGAGAACGATCTTGTACCTTGAGACCTGAAGGAACTGCATCAGTTGTTCGAGCAGCCCTTCAACATGGGTTATTGAGCCAAGGGCCACAGCGGCTTTGGTACAGCGGCCCAATGTTTCGATATGAACGCCCACAGGCTGGAAGACAACGACAATTTCATCAAATCGGCCTCGAATGTCTGGGCTTAAGTAGTGCAAGAAGTGACGCAGAAGTTATTGCGCTAGCTTGGTCACTATTAAAAGGACTTGGGCTAAAAGGAATTGTTCTGGAAATCAATACTCTAGGGAGTGCTGAAGACAGGCAGAAATACAGAAAAAAACTAGTCGAGTGGTTATCAACTCATATTGATGAACTTGATGAAGACTCACAAAAAAAGCTCCAAACCAACCCACTTAGAATTCTTGATACAAAGAATAAAGCCACAAAAAAACTATTAAATGAAGCCCCAACAATTCAATCCATGCTCTCTCAAGAGAGTGAATTACGATTTACTGAAGTCCAACAATTATTAAAAATTCTAGAAATCCCATTCGAAATAAATCACCAATTAGTGCGTGGCTTGGACTACTACGGCCATACAGCCTTTGAAATTACTAGTGACAAACTGGGAGCTCAAGCCACAATTTGCGGAGGAGGACGATATGACGGTCTCATTGAACAGCTAGGAGGCCCTTCAACTCCTGCTATTGGCTGGGCAATAGGCATGGAAAGATTAATGCTAGTTCTTGAAGCTATTGCAATTGATGAGCCAAATAGTGCTGCTTCTGAAATGGCAATCCCAACCAATCCAGAGCTTTATATTGTTAACCGAGGGGAAAGGGCCGAGAAAACAGCACTTTTAATTGCAACAAAACTCCGAGAAAATGGGCTATTAGTTGAACTAGATAGTTCAGGCGCCCCTTTTGGAAAACAATTTAAACGTGCCAATAAAAGTGGAGCAACTTTAGCAATGATCATTGGTGAAAACGAGATTGAAATTGGTCAATGCCGTATCAAACACGTCAAGAGATTTTCAGACCAGGAAATTGATCAAGCCCTCTCTCTGGAAGACTATGAAAGTCTTGTGAAATTTATTCGGAATTCAATTTCCAATTCATCTACTAAATCTTAAAATTCGAACTAATCTAATTAAATGGAATTTCAAAGCAAGTTCTTAATCCTTGAAATTTCAAAAGCATGAGTGCTCTTGAAATTCGAACTATCTGCTGCATAGGTGCGGGTTACGTTGGCGGCCCCACCATGGCGGTTATTGCCGATAAATGCCCTCAGATACAAGTCATAGTTGTAGACCTAAACGAAGCTCGCATTGCTGATTGGAATAATCCAAATTTTGAGAGGCTACCTGTATACGAACCTGGCCTAAGTGCAGTTCTAAAAAGGGTCCGAGGAAAAAATCTGCATTTTTCTACAGAAGTAAATGCCGCTATTAAAGATGCAGAGATGATATTTATTTCTGTAAATACTCCAACCAAAACAAAAGGCCTCGGAGCTGGCCAAGCTAGTGATCTCCGCTGGGTCGAGGCTTGTGCAAGGCAAGTTGCTCAATATGCACAAGGCAACACAATTGTTGTCGAAAAAAGTACTTTGCCAGTCCGGACTGCTGCTGTAATCAAAGCAATACTTGAAGCATCCCAACAAGACAAATCAACTGAAGGAAACAATTGCAATTTCTCTGTGTTATCTAATCCGGAATTTCTAGCAGAAGGAACTGCTATCCAAAATCTTGAGTCACCTGACAGAGTTCTAATTGGAGGTGAAGATAAGGATTCCATCGAATCCCTTGCAACCATATATGCAAATTGGGTTCCTGAAGAAAAAATTCTTCGTACCAACCTATGGAGTAGCGAGTTGTCCAAGCTCACTGCTAATGCCTTCCTCGCTCAACGCATCAGTTCAATTAATGCAGTTTCTTCTATCTGCGAGAAAACAGGAGCAGATGTTAGAGAAGTAGCAACTGCTATCGGAAGCGATAGCAGAATTGGGCCTAATTTCTTACAAGCTGGGCCAGGGTTTGGAGGTAGCTGTTTTCAAAAGGACATCCTCAACCTCGTTTATCTCTGCCATCATTTTGGATTATCTGAAGTTGCAAACTATTGGGAAAGTGTAGTTCAATTAAATAACTGGCAGAAGGAACGTATTTCAAAGTTGGTGATTCAGAAATTATTCGGAACTGTTACTGGAAAAAAACTAGCAATTCTTGGTTTTGCATTCAAAGCAAATACGAATGATACTAGAGAGGCTCCAGCAATTAAAATAGCAAAAGATCTTCTAGAAGAAGGAGCACAATTAGCTATTTTTGATCCTAAAGTATCAAGTAGTCAAATTACTTTTTGCCTGCAATCTGATGAATATATCCCTCCAATAGCTTCTACTAAAGCGATCAATACAGGACTTAATGACGAAGGTAAATGGTGGAGCTCAAAAAGCATTGAGGATGCTCTAAATGGAGCAGATGCTGTTCTTATCATTACCGAATGGGATCATTTTAGGAGCTTAAATTGGCAATCATTAGCCACTTTGATGAGGAAACCAGCCTGGGTATTTGATACTCGTGGAGTTGTTATTCCAAATGAAATACTGAAAGCAGGATTAAAACTTTGGCGCATAGGAGATGGCGTTAATTGAGCAATACAATTCTTGTTACTGGTGCGGCAGGCTTTATTGGAGCAGCTCTAGTTCAGAGATTGCTATCTAAAGGTGAAAGAGTTATAGGTGTTGATAATCTCAACACCTACTATGACCCTTCTTTAAAAAAAGCACGCCTAGCAGAAATCAACCTTCATTTAAACCAACATTTATGGAAATTTCACTCATTTTCAATTGAAGATGCTAACGCTTTAGATAATCTTTTTAGAATTGAAAAGCCTTCAATAGTTGTCAACCTAGCCGCCCAGGCTGGTGTAAGGTATTCAATAGAGAATCCAAACACTTACATACAATCTAACTTAGTTGGTTTTGGACACATTCTAGAGGGATGTCGCCAGCATAAAGTTCAGCATCTAGTCTATGCCTCTAGTAGTTCTGTATATGGCGGCAATAGAAATCTTCCATTTACTGAAAATCAACAAGTAAATCATCCAGTAAGTCTTTATGCAGCAACAAAAAAAGCAAATGAGTTAATGGCGCATACTTATAGCCATCTCTATCAAGTCCCAGCAACTGGTTTACGTTTTTTCACTGTTTATGGACCATGGGGACGACCTGACATGGCTCCAATGATTTTTGCGAATGCAATACTTAATGGAAAGCCAATTGAAGTTTTCAATTATGGTAAAATGAAAAGAGATTTCACCTTTATTGATGATATTATTGAAGCAATAATCCGTTGTTGCTATAAGCCCGCAACTCCCAACTTCGCCTTCGACCCTTTCAATCCTGATCCAGCAACAGCAGCAGCTCCACATCGACTATTTAATATTGGGAATAGTCAACCAATAGAATTAATGTACTTCATAAAAGTTCTAGAAAATGCACTGGGTAAAAAAGCTATTAAAAATCTCCAACCCATACAACCAGGCGACGTTATTGCCACCTCAGCTGATACATCTGCTTTAAGTAATTGGGTGGGCTATAATCCATCTACCTCTATAAATATAGGAATAGGTAAATTTGCAGAGTGGTATCTAGACTTTTACAATTTCTAATCTTCTACTTCCTACTATTTGCTGATAAATAATTCTTAAAGGCATAAAATCTTATCGTACCATTGCTGAAACATTACCCCCATCAACAGTCAAAACTGCCCCTGTAGTTCTTTCCATTAAAGCTAAAGAAACAAATGCCTTTGCAACATCAGTAGCGCGAACCTCTTCTCCTAATAAATTACCAGTCATGTAGCAATTCTCACTAATACCTCTTGCGCTTGCCCTCTCCCGTATCATCTCATCGTTCAACAATCCAGAACGTATTCGATCTGCATTTACTGCATTACAACGTATACCTGAAGGTCCTTCTTCAAGAGAATATTGCCTCATCAAGGCAAGCAAAGCTGCCTTTGCTATCCCATAAGCACCAAATCCTTTCCCAGGATTTAAGGCCTGTTTACTGACATTAAAAAGAAGTTGACCTCCAAACTTACTAGAACCCTCATATAAAAATCTATTACCTTGAGTCTTAAATAAAGAAACTGAAGCTTGGGCAACATATTGATGAGAAAATAAATTAAGGTCAAAACTATTTCTAAAATCTAATTCAGAAATGGTTGACATTTCACCTGTCCAAGCAGCA
>QCFC01000016.1 GCA_003278465.1 Prochlorococcus sp. AG-363-B04 | reverse complement strand
AGCCAATATTGGTACAACCATGGGTCCAACAGGACTTGGTAAGTACTTAATGCGTTCACCTACAGGTGAAATCATTTTTGGTGGGGAGACAATGCGCTTTTGGGATTTCAGAGGACCATGGCTTGAACCACTTCGTGGTCCAAATGGATTAAGCCTTGATAAGCTCCAAAATGATATTCAGCCATGGCAAATTCGCCGAGCAGCTGAATACATGACGCATGCTCCAAACGCATCAATTAATTCCGTTGGTGGAATTATCACAGAGCCTAATGCTGTGAACTTTGTAAACCTTCGTCAGTGGCTTGCTGCTGCACAGTTTTTCCTTGGTTGGTTTACTTTCATTGGGCACCTATGGCATGCAGGCCGTGCTAGAGCAGCTGCAGCAGGATTCGAAAAAGGTATCGATCGCAAGACTGAACCTGTTTTGGAAATGCCTGACCTTGACTAGCTAACTTAATAAAGAGAGTCTTCAAAAAAAGAATCTCTCTTATGGCCCTCACCTTATTGGTGGGGGCCATTTAATTTAGTGAGATACTGCTTCTGAATAAACAACTTCGCCAGAAAAATATCACAAATTATCCTTCAACCATGGCAAACTTAATCCAATCACATTGCTATAACATCCATCCAACCTCCTAATAAACATTCCTCCTCTTCCCTCTATTGCAAATCCACCTGCACAGTTCATAGGTTCACCAGTTGCAACATAATCCTTAATCTCAGACTCACTAAGTGAGGAAAAATAAATTCGGGTACTTATAACTTCATCAATACTTTCTCGGACAAGTTTCTCATCATTCATATGAATCAAAGAATGGCCTGTATGGAGTAATGCATCAAATGAGGACATTTTTTTCCATCTATTAAAAGCCTCGGTCGAATCTCGAGGCTTTCCAAAAATTTCTCCTTGAAATTCAAGAACTGAATCACAGCCAAGTACTGCTGTTTCTTGGTCAAAAGGACATTCATTAAACCCATTTGAAACGCACCTTTCCCATACCGAAGAAGCCTTAGCCTTTGCAAGCAACATAACTAATTGCTTCGGGTCAGACTCACAAAACTGGGTTTCATCAATTCCACTTACCAATGCTCTATAAGGGATGCCAGCTTTATCCAATAGACGTTTTCTTGCTGAAGACGCAGAGGCAAGAATCAGCACAGTTAAGCAAGCTTTCAGTGAGCATCCTTAGGCTGGCATTAATGAGCAATCCTGCAACTTTCCCCTTGCCCAGCAAGATAGAGCTAATCAATCAACGAAGTCGCAGAAGGGCTGAAAAAGCCATACAGCTACTTCCTTTTAATGAATTCTTCTATAAACAAGTCAAAACAACTGGTCTTAATGCAGAGACTATTTTTCAGCAACCACACAAATACCTTGTATCTGGGAAACAATGGTTTCAAAGCACAAATGCAGTAGAAGTCTCTTTTCGATGGCTAATCAAAATTGGCGTACTTCGCCGAGAGGTAGATGGCCAGGGACTGACCTCAAAAATCCGTCTAACACCTCTTGGTAGGCAAATACTTGTAAAGACTCCTGATTTACCTTCAAAAAGATCAAGTTTTTTAGCGCAAATAATCAACAAACTTCAAAGGCAATGGCCAATCCAATGAGAACATTTAACAGTTTTACTCCATTGATGGTCCTAGGCACATCAAGTGGTGCAGGAAAATCATTAATGAATGCTGCTCTATGCAGAGTCTTAAAGAGATATGGCGAGATGCCATTACCATTTAAAGGGCAAAACATGAGCAATAACGCTTGGGTAGACGACAATGGTGGAGAGATGGGTTACTCACAAGCACTACAAGCCTGGGCTGCAGGCATAGAACCAACGTGCACAATGAATCCAATCCTTCTAAAGCCAAAAGGGAATTGCACAAGTGAAGTAATTCATTTAGGCAAAACAGTTGGCATAGCAAACGCCAATACTTACTACGACCAATGGTTTAAATCTGGATGGAAAGCTATCCAGAAAGGGTTAAATGAATTAACTAAAAACAACAGCCATGGAAGACTTATTCTGGAAGGTGCAGGAAGTCCTGTTGAAGTTAACCTGCAATCGCGAGATTTAACTAATTTAAGACTTGCAAAATACCTAAGAGCTAATTGCCTACTTGTTGCTGATATTGAGAGAGGAGGAGTATTTGCTCAAATAGTTGGAACTTTGGCATTGCTAAGTCCCGTAGAGAAAAAATTAATCAAGGGATTATTAATAAATAGGTTCAGAGGCCAAAGAGAACTCTTTAAAAATGGCCAAAAATGGCTAGAGAAAGAGACAGGAATACCAGTAATTGGCATAATGCCTTGGTTAAATGACATTTTTCCCCAAGAAGATTCATTAGACCTACTAGAAAGAAAATCTTTTAAAAATAATCCTGATATAGAAATTGTGATCATCAAACTACCATCAATAAGTAACTTCTCTGATCTAGACCCTCTAGAAGCCGAATCAACAGTTCAAATACGCTGGGTTGAACCAGGAAACCATATAGGTCAACCAGATGCAGTTATACTTCCTGGTAGCAAACAAACAGTAAAAGACTTATCTAAGCTCCACGAGAGTGGCCTATCAGCACAAATCAAAAAATACGCAGAAAGAGGAGGACATGTATTTGGCCTATGCGGTGGGATGCAAATGCTGGGGAAAAGTCTCTCCGACCCCCAAAAACTAGAAGGGAAACACACAAATGATCAGTGTGAATACATAAAAGGTCTTGACCTCTTACCTATTACAACAGTTTTCGAGGCTAAAAAAATAGTTAAGCAAAGGCATAAGATAATTTCTTTATGGCCAGAAAATTCTGAGATAAGTGGATTTGAAATACATCATGGTGTAAGTAATCCTTGTGTCAATAATAGAAATTCTATTCAAGAGTTAACCCAAGATCCTTACATAGGATGGGTAAGCTCAAAAAACAGTTTACAAAATATAGGTGGCACCTATCTTCATGGTATATTTGATAATGGTCATTGGAGAAGACTATGGTTAAACAAACTTCGAGAGACTAAAGATCTCGAAAGATTACCCACAAATGAACCAGATCATTTAACAAGGAGAGAATCTATTATTAATAATTTGGCAGATGCTTTTGAGGAAAATATTAATATAAAGTCACTTCTTAATTATGAAAAGTAGTAAGGTTAAAATTCTCTGGCCAAATGGCAAATGCTCATTAGCTGAAATCGGAACTGATTGGCTTAAGGCTGCAGGCGATGCAAATGTAGAAATTCCATTAGGATGCCTTGGAGGCAGTTGTGGAGCATGCGAGATAGAGGTAGAAGGAAAAATTATCAGAGCATGTATTGCAAAAATAACTAATAAGAATTCAAGATTAATCAAGGTCGAATTTGCAACAGACCCTTATTGGCAATAACTTCTTAAATATAGGTGCTGATCAAATTCATTTTATTAATAAATGAAATCATTGGTTACTTTTGAGTGAGCTCTAAGTTTCTAGAATCAGATTGAGATATCTGCATTTTTTTTCTAATTGAAGGAGGATCACGAAGAATTGAAGAAGTAATAGGAGCATCATCTACACCTTCAAAAGGTTCTAAATCTCTTGCTATTTTTCGAGTGGAAGATGCTGAATAAGACGCATTAGTTCCAAGAAGGGTCAAAACAAGTGCAACAATAGCTACCAGTAAAGGACGGAGTATTATTAGGGCCGTCTGAAGGCCCATAAACAAAGCTAGTGAAAGGAGTATCCCTAGCTCTATAGCATGAGGTTCAGGAATCATAATTTGAATTCGAGCTATTTCTCCTATTTTAATTGCTCAAGTAGCTATCGCACAAATACCTTGAATCTACTAAGAATATAAATCTCTACTAAAGGAAGAGTCTTGATCACCTCCAACACAACAATTCTAGTCATTTCATGTTTGTCCACATTTACAGTGTTATTAATAAAAAATATTTTTCGGCAAACCCTCGTTGAATCTCATAGCCTCTTATTAAACAAGAACCCTTCAGGTCCTATACCTGATACAAGTCTTACTGTAGTTATACCAACCTATAATGAAGACGAGAATATTGAAGGATGCATTAAAAGCATCATTAATAGTGCACAACCGGCAAAGGAATGGTCAATTGTAATATCAGACGACTCAAGTTCAGATAAGACGATAGAAATATTGAAAAAAACAATCAGTAACCTTAAAGAGAAACAATTTCTTTTCAAGATAATTAATGCTGGAGAAAGACCAAATAATAAAAATTGGGTGGGAAAAAACTGGCCATGCCATGTGGCCTCCAAGTCTTCAAATAGTTCCTGGTTACTTTTTCTAGATGCTGATCTTAGAGTTGGTAAATATGCCATAAGAGATGCATTAAATGAAGCTATTCAAAGAAATTCAGATCTATTAAGTCTAGCTCCAAAAATAGAATGTAAGTGTCTGAGTGAATGGTTAGTTCAACCAATTATAGGGTTGCTTTTGCCAATTGGATTTCCAATAAAACACATAAATGATTCCAATAAAAATATTGCATTTGCAGCAGGTCCATTTATGTTATTTAGAGAGTCTGCATATCATTCGATAGGAGGTCATGAGTCTGTTGCCACTGAAGTAGTCGAAGATATTGCTTTAGCAAAAAAGATTAAAAGAGATGGTTACAAACTCAACTTTATCTTAGGAGTTAATGCAATTAGTTTAAGAATGTACAAAGATTTCAAAGCTCTATGGGAAGGTTGGAGTAAGAACTGGTTCATAGGACTTAGGAGGAATATCTTTAAATTAATTAGTGCCTCAATACTAATCCTATTAATGTTCACATTCCCGTGGGTTCTAATTCTGATTTCCTCTATTAAAATTTTATTAGTGCCAAATCAGGCCCCTGGCTTGATAATAAGTTTAGTGTTATCAATTTTTTGCATTATTCATCTTTACTTACTCAGACTAGAAATGAAAACTAGATTTGGAATAAAAACTAAGTACTGGTGGTTATCAGGATTCGGAGGGTTAATAATTGCTGCTATTGGCCCAGTATCCTTAGTGAAAACAATTACAGGAGTAGGGTGGACATGGAAGGGAAGGAAGCTATCAGGGAAAAAATAATTTCCACAACTAGATTTTCAATTTGTAAACTTAGAATTTAAATTATTTGATAAAAAATAGGTTTCAACTTCAAAGCCAAAAAAACCACAGGCAGAAAATATCCTATAGAATATAGAAATGCTGATTTATCAATCAATAGCTTAGAATTTAACATATCAATAACCACAATACAAACTTGTAGGAATTTAAGTCCTGTCAAAATCAAGAGAGAGGCAATCAAAATATAAAGGAGATTTGTAGGAGTATTAGTGCGACTTAGTGTGTCTGTTAAAAATATGGTCAAATCATCAAATCTGAAAGAATGAGAAATGAAGAACAAAAGAAATACAATAGAGACGAATAAAAACTCAGAGATACGGTCTAGAACAAAGTTAATCTTGAGAGATGAAGTAGTTTCTCTATTTAAATACCATTGTTTTCTTAATTGAATAGATACAAATCCAAGCAATAACCAGCAAATTAAAGATTCTATAGTAGAAGTACTACCCAATAGATAAAGCAAAAAAGCTCCAAAGAAACCTATACAGATAAGAAAAGGGACATATTCTCTTTTTTTATTCATATAATAATGAGAAGTAATAAGCAAAAGAATAAGAATTATAGAAGTAATTGGATACAAGCCATAAGAGATTGAGTCAATACATAACCCTATTCCAACCTGGACATCTATAAGACTGGTCTTCCAATCAAAAAATGTATAATTAATAGCGGAGCTGACTTTATCATCAAAAAATAATGAAAAGACAATAATCGAAGAAACTAAAAAAGTTAGGAAGAAAAGGAACCCAACAGGCTTACTAAGCCTGGCAACGGTTTTCCTAAATAAAACAAAGATTAATCCTATGCAAGAAGCTGTAATTAATGGTAGTGAAGGAGATAACCAATAGAATTCTAAAACTGAAGGCATGATCAAAATCCTATAAAAGAGAATTTCTAAAATGTGTAGGTCAATTCAGAAGGAGACCATGATTTTAAAAGTGCAGGAGTTCTATCACCTTTAGCTCTCCTGCTAATACTACGACTATTCTTCAGGTACCACCTCAATAAGAGTTCCTTACCTAAGGTAATCCCAATTCGGGTAGTATTCACAAGTTTAGGGAACTCCAATTCACTTGGTCTGCTTGCTATCCAAACATCATTGCCTCCAGTCACAGATATGCCATCATAATTTAAATCTAAAGAAAACATTTTTGACAACAATCCAGGTCCAGAAGCAACCCTTTCTCCCAAATCAGGTATTGCTACCGCTCTTAAAAGGACCCCACTAGCCCAGTCAGTTTGGTCAGTAACTATGTTTACGCAATGATGAATACCATAACTCCTATACACATAAAGTTTTCCTGGTTCACCAAATAGAGTTTCATTGCTAGAGCTTCTTCGGTGAAAACCATGACATCCTTCTTCTTCCTGAGAATAAGCCTCTGTTTCAACTACTACTCCCCATAAAAAGTCATTTGGGGAATTTTGCTTTACAAGAATACATCCAATTAAATTAGGTGCTACTTCCTGAGCAGGCCTTCTATAAAAACTAGGTTTTAAACAGGGTGTAGCCAATCAATACTCCACAAAAGGACAGCATAGTATATTAGTAGGAACAAAAGAGAGATAATGCTGACTAAGGAAATTCCAATATGAATAAAAAATGAAACACAAAATATTCAAAGGAATATTTACTACTCCAACAACATCTAATTCAGATGAAAATCATGCAAATGAGCTGATCCTTGCAGGCAAAATAGATTATTGTAAGGAAGTTTACATGAATATAATCCAGTCAGGGAATGCAAGCTATGTGAGCTATTCCAATCTTGGTGTAATATATTTACTCAGCAAAAATCATAACCAAGCCAAGGATCAAATCATAAGATCAATAGAAATGAACCCTATATTTCCTGAGGGTTTATATAATTTGGGTCTAATAAATAAAATGGAAGGGAAATATGAGATAGCTCTTGAGTCCTTTATTAAAGCCTCTCTATTGAAGCCAGAGTTTCTAGATGCATATCAAGAAATTAGCGAAATATTCTCGCTCCAATCTAAATACATGAAAGCGATTAATGGATATAAAAAGATTCTGTCACTGAAACCAACTCATCTTGAGTCGTTAAAAAGAATTGCGGATATATATCAAAAGATGGGCAAAAACGAGAGCTCTATCCACTACTTAATGGAAGTTCGCAAAATAATTCCAAAGGACATCTCAATTACCTATAGGATAGCTGACTTATATTACAACAACAAAAATTATAGTTTATCTATTGAATTCTATACAGAAGCAATTAAAAACAAAAAGAATTTTTCATTAGCTCTTTATAATCGAGCCAATGCTTATCAAATGATAGGTAATTTTGACAATGCATTTTCAGATTATAAAGAAGCACTCGAAATAAATCCACATTCGACAGAAATACTCAATAATCTTGGGAACCTATATATGAAGCTATCAGACAATAATAAAGCCAAATCGTGTTTTATGAAAGGATTAAAAATAACTCCAAATAATATAGATTCTTTACTAGGATTAGGTAATGTATATGCTGAAGATGGAATAGAAAAACAGGCTTTATCACTATTCAAAAAAGTTATTAGTATAGATATAAATAACCCAATTGCAAATACAAATATTGGAATATTATTACATTCTATGGGTAATATTGACAGAGCAATAAAGACATATGAAAAGGTATTAAGAACCAATCCTGAAAACATCAAGGCAAAATACTGTCTAGGAGTTTCATTATTAACAAAAGGAGACTATGCAAAAGGATTTGAGTACTATGAATGGCGCAGGTTTAAGGGAAAGAGACAGCCTAATTCAAGTATAAAATTTCATTTAAAAAAAACTGATCTAACTAAATTAGAAAATATTTCCATAATTACTGAACAGGGTCTAGGCGATACAATCCATTTCATAAGGTACGTTTTATTTTTAGAGAAAATGAATAAAAATATAATCCTTATTACTGATAGGAAGCTTCATCAGTTATTAAAAATATCAGGATTACAAAGTAAACTTGTCTCAAAGGAAGATAGGCATAGTATAAATAATAACAATCTGATTCCATTACTATCTATACCAAGATATCTTAATGTTAGCCCTACCAACCCTTTGATTACAAGTCCATATTTAAAGCCTGATAATCAAACATATAAGTACTGGAAAACTAAATCAAGGAATATTAAACAATTTATAATAGGTGTAAATTGGCAGGGTAATCCAAATATTGAAAAAAATAATTTAAGGGGGCGTTCATTTCAATTGTCTATACTTGAACCTATAAGTATAAGAGAAAATATAAAGCTTTTGTCGCTTCAAAAAGGATATGGGTCTGAACAATTAAAGATATGCACGTTTAGAGATAAGTTTGTTAACTACCAGCAAGAAATAAATAAAGTATGGAAATTCCATCATACAGCAGGGATAATTAAAAGCTGTGATCTTGTAATAACAACGGATACTTGCATTGCCCATTTATCTGGCGCGCTAGGAAAACCAACATGGCTATTGCTACATAAAACACCTGATTGGCGCTGGGGTCTTCAAGGAAAGACAACTTTTTGGTATCCATCTATGAGGTTATTTAGACAAAAAAAACAAGGTGATTGGAATGAGGTAATAGAAAGATTAACTATTGAACTAGATAGATTATTACTCTTAAACAAGTAAACCAAGAGGAATCGATAAAATCCTGATAAGAAAATAAAAATAAAGATTACAAAAATCTATTTGCGGAAAAAAAAATAGTAATGTTTTAATATGGTAGGTAAGAAGAACTTCTATTCGTTCAAGCCTCATGATAATGAGGAAATAAGTCTAGAAAAATTAGGCGATAAGTATATAGATCAAGGTGATTATAATAATGCAAAAAAGGCATATACAAAAGCTATAAAATTAAATCCAACTAGTTCTAGTACTTTCAATAAATTAGGAAAGATATGCACTGTCAGAGGCGAATCAAAAGAAAGTATCGATTTTTACGAGAAATCTCTATCTATAAATGCTAATCAATCAGATGTTTGGCTATTACTTGCTAAAAGCCTAAACGAATTCAAAGAATATGAAAAGGCTTTAAAAGCCTGCTTAAAGTCGATTAGTATTGAATTTCTAAATGTAGATGCACATTTTCTTTTATCATTAATACTGATAAATCTAAATAGGCATAGTGATGCTGAGATAGTAACACGTAAAGTAATTAAAATGTCTCCAAACATTATTGGGCCGAAAATAAATCTGAGTTTAATACTTAAGAATCTTGATCAACTAGATGAAGCAGAAAAAATAATACGTGATGCAATTCAAGAAAACCCAGAATCTATCAGAGCAAAATTATCTCTTATAGAAATATTAGTAAGCAAAGGAGACCTAAATTCAGCAGAATCACAATTAAGGTCAAGTATTTTATCCGCCTCAAATGATGAGAGATTTCTTACAAAGTTATCAGACGTATTAATTAAAAGAAAAAAGTTTGTAGAAGCCGAGAAGATTCTATTGAAATTAATCAAAACAAACCCTCAAGATATCTTCCTCCATTCAAGCATGACAAAAGTTCTAATTAGCTTAGGGGATCTAGATCAGGCCGAAAAGTTTGCAAGAGAAGCTATAAAAAATCTACCTAATAATGCGATTTTGCATTTAAATCTTGGTGTAGTTCTAATGGAAAAGAGTGAGCTAGTCGGAGCAGAGTCAGAAATAAAAATAGCTCAAGGACTAGATTCCTCAATGGGTGAAACTTTTACCTGTTTAGGAAATATTTATGCGGTGATGGGAAAAATGCAAATATCGAAAAAATATTTCCTTAAAGCTAAGAATTTCAAATCAGAGTTCGCTAAGGTTCAATTTTATCTTTCCCTTCAAGACTACCATCTAAGAGATAACTCAGTCAAAGAAGAAATTTTTAATATAAAAGACTCAAATATTAACTCAGATAAAGACCTAATCTACCTTAATTTTGCCCGTTCAAATGTCTTACATAAACAGAAAAATTATCAAGAAAGTACTTCGTGTCTTCAAAAAGCTAATAACCTAAAACTCAATCTATATCCTTCTGATAAAGAGACAAGAATTACAACAACAAATTCCCTACGTGAACACTCAGAAAACATGGTATTTCCCAAAGAGGTTAATAAAGAGAAGTGTAAGCATATTTTTATTGTTGGCATGCCAAGAAGTGGTTCAACACTTCTTGAAACAATATTAAGTATGAATCCACGACTTAATGATCTCGGAGAGAATCCATTATTTGAGCTTTCATATAAAAAATGGAAATCTAAGAAGTTAAATCCTGATAATCAAAGACTTGAGGAAATTTATTCAACAACATTACAACTTCCCAAACAACAAAATCATCTCACCACAAACAAATTCTTACAGAATTACATGTATTCGGGGGTTATTGCCTGCAATATACCCTCTGCAAGAATAATTCACTGTTACAGGCATCCATTAGATAATATACTTTCTATGTATAGAGCTAATTTTGCAAAAGGACATAGGTACACTTCTTCACTTTTAGATTGTTCGGATGTTCTACTAAACCAATCAGAAGTCATGCAAGAATATAAAATCAAATACAAGTCCTTTATATACGAATTTAATTATGACAAACTAGTCCTATCTCCAGAGAAAGAAATCAAATCCTTAATAAATTGGCTCAATTGGGAATGGAATGAGTCTTACCTTAACCCACATTCAAGTGAGAGATATATAAATACTGCTAGTATTGTTCAAGTTAGAAATCCTATTAATTCAAAATCGCTAGGATCTTGGTCTAACTACAAGCTTCTTCTTAGTCCTATATACAAAAAAATCTCAGAGTCTAAACTTTTTGTTGAGTTCTCTTTCTAATCTATCCAAAGCAAAGAAATATTTTTAAAAAGATTTTCTAGAATAATATTATGCCTAATCATAATAGGTACGACTCCATAAATACAAGTCGTGGCTGAATCTAGGTGAGGTTGAAGTCAAATCAAAGACTGAGCTAAATACTCTCAAAATTCTTTGCAAGAAAGAATTCTGTGACAACTTCTCAGAAATCCTTCGTTTTAATCGCAGAGCAAGCATAATTTAACCATGAACTATTTAATTATCCAGTGGTGTCAAGTATTGGTTCAAGATAATCTGAAAATAGACCTACTCTTTAATTTTCATAAAAGTCTGTGATTTTAAAAACAACGATAATCGTATAGGAATTCGTATTTTATTTTCTGGCAAAAAGCTTGATAGCAACCCTTATGAAAACATAATAGTTCTTAGCTGCAAATAGTTCATACCACAAATAAGGAACTCCTGACTTCTTCAATACTAAAAAAGCAGGAAAAAAGCAGCAGAGATATTTAACCGTTCTGGGAGAAACAAAATAGGTAACCAGAAAAGAGGATGCTCTAGTCTACGAATCCAAGAAACATTGACTTTGGCAAGTGGCAAAAACCACAAGCGAAACAAACCAATCAATATCCTTGTACAAGTAAACTCAAAAGATTTATTTATGAATAACTTAACTCGGCTTCATATTCATAAGAATAGAACCTATTGGAGATATCACAATTGGCATCATTCCCATAGGAGTCATTTCAATTGGAGTAGTAGCAATGGGTGTAATTAATGCATCAATAGTTTAGATAAGAGTTCATCAGGCAGGTTTAACTACTATGGGATTTAGCAATAAAAACCTAATCACTGAGCCAATGAGCTCCTCCAAAATCAAAGAGGAAGAGGTAGATTTCTAAATATAATCTTACTTTTAAAATAAAAGAAAAAGCTAGAAATTTCAACTAAATGGAGTTGTCTCTAAGGAAACTTATGTATGAGATTCAAAATTGAAATAAAGAGCAACTTCATGTCCAATCCTATTTAAATAAGGATTAGACGAAATAATGAATTAATAAAATCAAAGATAAATGAATAAATTAAAGATCTAGAAATTATGCTTATTTTTAAAATGGAGCCAAGGAGACTCGAACTCCTGACCCCCTGCATGCCATGCAGGTGCTCTACCAGCTGAGCTATGGCCCCATATGTGAGCTTGAGCAAAAGGATCAAGCTATCTAAGAGATTCTGGTAAATCCCATATTTTGCTTGATATTAGCTGAATGTGTTTAATAGGACTGAATTACGCTAGTTTTTGCGTCTAGTCCCGACCGCAATAGATCAGTAAACACTTGGCTTCTCGGACGGTGCGGTACAAAATTTTGATTCATACCACAAAACTAAAACTTGAATAGGATAGTCATTCCGTAGGAGAGGTGATGAAGAAGTCCAAAGCTCAGCTCCATTAAACCTACCAAGCCAGCTTAGTAGAAATGAAACCTAAAGATTAAGAAATTCTTATCAAGAGTTTATCAGTCTCTCCAAATACTGATCCTGACAGGCGTTGCCTAGTATCGGCGATTAATCACAGAGCTAAACATTACTCTATACGGGGTAGAGAAGTTCCGCCTAGACCCTATTCCTCAAGAAAAGAAAGGAAACAACCATATTTATAAAAACATCGCAGATTGCTTTAGAACAAAGAAGCAAGCGAATAAAAACAACACTCAGCGTCTAAAGAACATTCTCAGAAAGTTAATAGCAACAATGGGAGAAAACTTCAGCTTTGCAAATTGAAAGGATATTGAAAATTAGGCAAAATATACATTGGTTAATACTGGGACTGGGAAAGATCATGAAAGCAACTTAATAATTCTAGTAAATTCAAGTATTTATTAATAATTTTTCGCATCTGCCAAGGCAAAATCATAACAAAAATCAAATCTAATCTCTATTAAATAGTCAATTCTATATTCTCAACTCGTCGAATTAAAAAGCCGAAAAGAAGAGAATTTGACATTATTTGCTGTGTTTTATAAAATTGATATGTTAGTTTGTGTAAAAATGAAAGGACAAGAATTTAATTTCAATTACAATCGGATTGTATGTCATCTATTAAAATAAATAGGTAAAATTCATTTATATGTATTTATAATGACACATATAATCAGTCAAAATCATCCTTGCTTTAGTGAGAAAACATCAGCAGGGATCAGGCAATCAATATTAGATATCCCTAATAAATTATTCTCAATAGCCAAGGATGGTAATAAACTTAAAATATCATCTTATATGAGCCAATCACATTTTATGACCAAAGAAATTTGGAGTTTGATGGAATTTTATATTTCCGATGATTTCAAAACAAATCTATTAGCTCATATCAAGTCACCCGCTAATCCTGATTTTCAAAAATATTCAAAAATACATACAATTCTAGATATAGACAAAATTCTAGATATAAATCTATCTTCTATATCTGATAATGAAAGACCTTGGTCTCTCTCTCATAAAAGATGTATAAGCAATGGATTAATTACTAAGACTTTATTCGAAGAATACTTAGATAAAAATATACTAATTCTAATCCCAGGATTCCATATCTCTATAATGAATCTCTACTCTTATATTTACCCTCATACTGATGATCCATATAAATTAGTATCTTTCATGCACTACTTACCAGATACCAAACAAAATAATATTAATTCACTAGGGACTAGATTTTTCCAACCTAAAAATATTAAGCTTCCAAAGACTCTCATTTCAGACGGATCTACGCATCTAATCAATAGCAAAAGTTTCTACAAGAAGCTCTGCTCAGAGACCAACAAAGTTTATTCTCCTTTTTCCAATAATATGCTTGTTCATTTCTTTAGGTCACCTGAAAGCTGGCATGACTTCATTTATCCAGACGAAGATCTAGGGCCAAGGATTAGTATTAATATTAATTTCTACTTGCCTTGTTAAAAATTATCATAGATAAACATTAAATCAAACATTGGATGTACAAAAAGAATTCAGTGCAAGTTGGTTCATTAAAAATCATATTCAATATCTCCAAAAGTTATCAGTACGATAGAGAATTATTCTATATTTTGTAAAATATCTAGTAATTAAATATTAACTAAAATCATTCAGTAATGACCTTAATTGACCAGGAATTTTCTCCGTTAGAAGAAGAAGAAGAGCCAAATGGAGCAGAAGCTGAATTTAACCTTACAGGAGATATCTCAGTTTTTGCAACCTTATAGTGCTCGCATTCATGACAAGGTAAAAGCTCACCAGAAATAAATTTCTGGCAATTATCTTTATACCAAGTATCCTGTATCTCATCATAGGAGGAATTAAGTAAGTTCCCTTTAATTTGAGAAAGAGAGTAATTATCGCAGCATATGTTTACTTCTCCAGTTGGCAACATGACAGGATTACTTAAGCTTGATTTGGAGCAATAATAGAAATCATTTTTATCTAAATTTGATGAGTCATGTTTAGGGTATGAAGTAACGAAACCCATATTCTCTAGGGATCTATCTACAGAAGAAGACCTAGAAGATAAAACATTATAAAGTTTATAGCAATTGGAGAAATCAACTCTTAATTGATTCTCTAATCTATTAAGCAAATTAGATACTAGTGGATGTATTTTCTTTCCCCAACATTGTAAATTCAAATGATTAATACCTCTATTAGTAACTTGATATCTTAAAGTCTCTTCAAGAGTAGAAAGATATGTTGAGTCAATTTTTAGTCCTTGCATATGTCCTGCATCATCTGGGATATGCAATGTAAGAATACGGAAATTTAGAAATCTTGAAACAAATTCAACGGATTTCCTATTTCCCATTAAGGTTGTAGAGATTACCTGATTGTATCCAAGCTCATTAGCATGAGTGATCATATCAGTTAAATCTGGCGTCAGGCAGGGTTCTGAGTATCCAGTCCAACGGATATGAACATTATTAGGAATATTTTTTAGGCACTTTATAAAGGTTTCCTTTCGTAGTATCTTTTCACGATTACCTACATTTTTAATGAGTAAGTTTTGAGGGCAATATGAACACTTTACTGGGCATCCCAAAGAAACATTGATTTGTAGGCTAGAATGATTCTTATAAGATAAATCTTTAGCTAATTCAATTTTTTTAGATGTACTTAACCGCATAATATTTTCTTGATTGCTTAGAGAGGTTTGGCGAAAAATGGTTTGCGCCGTTCGTTCTCCATTAATATAGGCGAATTATCTTTATAAGGTTAGCATTGGCCTGACCAAGTTCAAAGTCATTACTATCAAAAATTTATATTAAACTTGTCTTAAGTAAAACAATTAATAAATAACGCTTTGAACATCCAATAAAATAGTTAATATTGATGAGATATTTACTATTTTATAATACTTGCAATCACTCAGTGCAACTTAAGAAAAGAACTCATACCTTCCGCCACACTGCTAGTAGTTTTCCTTGCACAACTACTTGTTCAACATCTAACTCAATGGGATCATAGGCTGGATTTGCAGCCTCAAGTCTTACCAGAGAACCTTGACGGTGAAAGTGCTTAAGAGTAGTTCCACTGCCAGGTACAAGAGCACTTACAACAGTCCCATTACGCAGAAGAGAAGGTTCATTAACTGGTTCCATCAAAACAACATCTCCATCTGCAATATGAGCATCTACCATTGAATCTCCGTTTACTGTGAGCGCAAAAAGGCCTCGAGTTTCTAATACTGGAGATAAATCAAGTCTTTCTTGTACATCATCAAAAGTCTCTACCAAGCCACCTGCAGCTACTGCGCCAAGAACTGGGATCCCTGAAAGCAAACCACCTAGTAGCTGCAAGGTTCTCGCCTGGCCTTCTTGCCAAGTAATCCAACCCTTTTCCTGAAGATGCCTCAACCTGCTCTGAATTGGAGCTGGCGAGCGCAGACCCATTGCCTGCATCATCTGTCGAATTGAAGGGCTGTGATGATGAAGCCCAATATATTCAGCAAGCCAGTCATAAAGCTCTTGCTGAGCAGGAGTCAAAGCCTCATTCGGAGAATTAACCACCGGCAATTCATTTGTTCGTCAATACAGGTGTACCTATATGTGAGATTTAATGCAAGTCTTAAAGACCACCCAATACAGCAGCCAAAAGAGCTTGCTGAACATGTAAACGATTTTCAGCTTGATCAAAAACACGACTTGAAGGCCCTTCTAAAACCTCAGAAGTGATTTCTTGACCCCTATGAGCTGGTAAACAATGCAAAACTATTGCTTCTTTATCCGCCTGTGCAAGAAGTTCACTGCCTAAACAAAAGCCTTGGAAGGCTTCCTCCCTACTAGATTGCTCATCTTCCTGACCCATAGAAGCCCATACATCTGTATACAAGGCTTGTGCTCCCTCTACAGCCTTAATTGGATCATTAAAGACTTCTATGCAAGCCCCATTCACAGCTAGCCGACTGGCCTGAGCAACTATTTCTGACATAGGCTCAAATCCCTTAGGAGATCCAATTCTCACATTCACTCCTAGTAAAGAACCACAAAGCATTAAAGAATGAGCCACATTATTCCCATCTCCCACATATGCCAAAGTCTGGCCAGTAAGTGGCCCAAAGACCTCTTGCATAGTTAAGAAATCAGCCAAGGCTTGGCACGGATGTTCCAAATCAGTCAACCCATTAATCACAGGAATTGAAGCCCAATAGGCATACTTAACTAATTCTTCTTGAGCAAATGTCCTGATTGCGATCGCATCACAAAATCGACTAAGAACTCTAGCTGTATCCTCTAGAGGCTCCCCACGCCCAAGTTGTGTTATCTGAGGATTTAAATCAACTATTTGCCCTCCGAGTCTAGCCATTGCAACTTGGAAGCTAACCCTTGTTCTAGTAGAGGCCTTAGTAAAAATAAGACCCAGAACTCTGTTACCTAGATCAATTCTTCTCTTGCCACTTTTTAACTGACTAGATAACTCTAATAAGGCAAGAGTTTCCTGAGAGGTAAAATCACCATTTGATAAATAATCCCTCCCTTTTAAGGGAGTTAGAATTGCCGCAACACTTTTTGAGTCGGAAGCCATTAGTCAAGCTTCAAAAAATATTTATCGAAGATAGAGGATGCTTCTGTCAAGTAATTATGCAGAAACAAGATTAGAAGGAAGAGCACTCTGGGAAAGCATCTCTTTCAGATCTTCTCCTTCAATAACTTCTTTTTCTAAAATCTGTTGAGAAATGGTCTCAAGCAGTGGAAGGTTATGTCTAAGAATTGATAGCGCATTGTCATGAGCCTTATCAACTAAACCTCTAACTTCTTTATCAATTGCCTGAGCAGTTGCATCACTAACCACACGCCTAGGATTGTTAGTTCCACCTAAGAACTGTCCTCCACCTTGCTTGTCATAAGCCAGAGGTCCCAAAATATCACTCATACCATATGTTCCTACCATCTGTTCAGCCAGATCAGTAGCTCTTTGAAGGTCATTAGCCGCACCAGTGGTTATTTTGCCAAAGATAATTTCCTCTGCTGATCTTCCCCCTAACAAAGTAGCTATCTGTCCTTCCAAGTCTTGCTTGGAGTTTAGAAATCTCTCTTCTGTAGGGAGCTGCAATGTATAACCAAGTGCGCTCATTCCTCTAGGAACTATAGATATTTTTGCGACCTTGCTTCCACCAGGCATTAAATGTCCAACAATTGCATGACCAACCTCATGGTAAGCAACAATTTTCTTCTCATCTTGTTGTAAAACACGACTCTTCTTTTCAAGACCTGCAACAACACGTTCTATTGCTTCATTTAGGTCCTGTTGTTCAACTTGCTTTCTTTTATTTCTGGCAGCCAATAGAGCCGCCTCATTTACCATATTTGCCAAGTCTGCTCCAGCAAATCCACTTGTTGCTTGTGCAATCTGATCAAGATTCACTTCATTTGCTAGCTTTACTTTCTTTACATAAATCTCAAGAATTGTCTTTCTCCCAGAAAGATCAGGTCTGTCAACTAATACTTGTCTATCAAAGCGACCAGGACGCAACAGAGCAGCATCTAAAACTTCAGGCTGATTAGTAGCAGCAAGAACAATTACAGGCTTATCTTTAGAGTTAAACCCATCCATCTCAGTAAGTAATTGGTTTAAAGTCTGCTCCCTTTCGTCATTGCCTCCTACCACACCCATCGAGCCAGAACGACTCTTACCAATAGCATCAAGCTCGTCAATAAAAATAATGCAAGGTGCCTTCTTTTTAGCCTGTTCAAATAAATCTCTTACTCGAGCTGCTCCAGCTCCAACAAATAACTCAACAAATTCAGAGCCAGATATAATAAAGAAAGGAACACTTGCCTCCCCAGCTACAGCCTTAGATAACAAAGTTTTACCTGTTCCAGGAGGGCCTACAAGTAAAACACCTTTAGGTATCCTTGCTCCAATTTCTGTATAGCGCTCAGGTGTTTTTAAGAAATCAACTATTTCTGTAAGTTCGTCCTTAGCTTCGTCAACTCCAGCAACATCAGAGAAAGTGACTCTAGATTCCTCATCTGGAACATATACTTTTGCCTTACTTTTAGTGAAGCTAAGTGCACCTTGAGCTCCACCACCACCCATAGAGCGTCTAGCAAAAAACTGTAGAACAAGTATGAAAATCAATGGTGGTACTACCCAACTCAAGATAGTAGTGAAAATATTTGGCTTCTTAGGTGGTGCAGCGGCGAACTCAACCCCTTTACTCTCCAATCTCTGAGGTAGGTCCATATCGAAGATTGGAGTAGTAGCTAATACAGATGGAGCACCTTCTTGTGGACTAGAAAGTTCGTATCGGATCTGATCTTGTGTGATGTATGCACGCTTAACTTCCCCATCATTAACTTGATTTATAAACAAGGAGTAGGGAACACGAGGAACTTGAGACGCCGAATTTGGAAGGAAGCTGGTTATCAGCAAAAGGACCCCAAAGCCAATGAGCACAAAATTTGCAATGCCAATACGACGATTCGGTTGGTTTTCATCTTGACGAATCGACATGGCTAAGAAAATCAGTGAGTAATACGCTAGGCCGGTTAATTAAAAAGCGTTAGTCATTACTTGCGTAAGAACCGAACGTCGATACCGGAAAGAATCCTAAGGTAACGCTTAAATCTCTTTTTGCTTTAATTTTACGAAAAACATTTATTAACGCTCTGTAAAAAAAAAGACTTTACAGAGTAAACACGCAATGATGCACAATCAACTAATCTTTCTCCAGACATATCATCCTATAATTTAAACTCAATCCCTTAGGAACCTTTATGATCACTATAGAAAAGCTTTTAATAGTAAATCCTGGCCAAGCTCATTTATAGAAATATTCTTGATTAAGAGTGCCTCTTCAACAGAAGTCAATCCTAAATCATCCAAAGCATTACCAGTTGGTAACCCACCCAACAACTTTGGAGCCACAACAATGTCTAGTTCCTGGACACATCCTTGTTTAATAGCCTCAGCAGCCAATTTTGGACCACATTCCCATAGGACTGTATTGCATCCTTTTTTTGCTAGTTCTTTCAACAAATCAATTGGTTCACATTGTCGGAGAGCCAAAAATTCTGGCCCTTCTGGCATACCAGGAAGTTCCTCCCCAATTCCTAAAGGTCCATGAGCAATAAAAGTCTTTCCAAATCTTGTATCCCAAAGATTTGCCTTTTGGGGTAAATCCAAGCTTTGACTCATAACAACCCGAAAGGGTTCTGGCTCCCGCTGCCCTCGACTGGTTAGCAAAGGATTATCTTTGCGAAGTGTCCCCCCACCAACAATCACAGCATCACAATAAGAACGTAATGAATGAACCCATTGTCTGGCCTCTCCACAACTAATCCACTTACTTAAACCATTAGGTAGTGAAGTGCGCCCATCAAGGCTCATAGCCCATTTAAGGATTCCCCAAGGTCTTCCAGTGCTAACCCTATGAATAAACACCCTATTTTGAAAAGCCGCCTCATCTTCTAAAACGCCAGTTAAGACTTCCAAGCCCGCCCCCCGAAGTCGATCTATTCCTTTGCCTTGCACACGTGGATCGGGATCCTTTAATGCAATGACAACCTTGGCGACTCCTGCAGCTAAGACAGCTTCAGTACAAGGAGGTGTCAATCCTTGATGACAACAAGGTTCCAAGCTAACCACCAAAGTTCCGCCTTCTGCAGCTTTTCCAGCCTGATTCAATGCTTTCACCTCAGCATGAGGTGTCCCTGATCTTGAATGAAATCCCTCACCAATTAGATCCCCATTGGAGTTAAGTACAATTGCTCCAACAAGAGGATTAGGGCTTGTCCTACCTTCTGCAAGAGATGCAAGTTCTAATGCGCGGTACATCCAAGGAACCCAAGCAGCATGAGAACTATCGCTCAGGGTCATCTAAGTGCACTTGAAGGTTGTACTAGTGAACGCCATTCAGCGACAAGATAAGGCGGCACAGGTAATTCTGTAAAAACACCTTTTAACTCCAATCGGAGTGGCCGATTATTAACAAGATCCGAAACCAATGGAGACATATCAAATTCCGCTGCAGCTTGACGTTTATCAGTAGCCAGTTGAGGGTTTAAAAGAGTCCTATCCGCTAGGGTCCAATGCCTACGGCCAGAGCAAACTTGAAGATCTGTCGGATGATCTAAACGAACCCGCCCAGGAAAGCCAACTATTCGCAAAATCACTTTGGATGAGTCTTCAATATTGGAATATGCCACTACTTGCCAACTTTCGTAATTAAGGTCTCTAAGAGTCTCTAAACTTCTAACCCATTTTGATCCATCAGGGACTTCTGACTCTATGATCTGCCCCTGAACTGATGGTGGAATTATAAAAAGAACAAAAACGACTGAGATAACCCACAAAAGACTCTTCTTCCAACCCTCAAAGAAATGAATCAAGCCAACCCTTAGAACCTCAACAAATTTCATCAGATTTAAAAGTGTTTAAATCACTTATTCAGAAAAGTAACAGAGCTGATCTCTCTAACTTGAGGATTGCAGTTCAGCATCCAAGAGAGCATCTAGTGTGACAGCAGATCGGACGAGAGCTTGATAAGACTTAAGCACTCGTTTATTGCGATCTAGCCATCTGGCAGGATTTTCAAGAGAAGTCGAAGCAGCACTGCAGTCCATGCTAGGAGCTTGAACATCCATAAGATCAAGCTCTCGTTGACTAATCAAGGCAATCACAAGTTCATGCAAACGCTCACGACGGTCTAACTGTTGAGCCGATTGATTGTTTTGCTGTTCCACTAATACAAAGTTGAAACTTATGCTCCATACAATTGCACAGTAGCTCTAAGTATTACTTATTAAATTTTAATCTGTTTATTTTCGAATGAAGGACCTCACAACATCAAAGCTTATACACGTAATTGGAACTGATGCTGCAGGTCCAGAGAACCTACAGCATCATCTGCAGAATTTAATTCTCGACGCAACGGCGATAGCAGCTCCTAATCGATTATTAAACGAGATTCCTAATTGGATAAGAAAAAAAAACAACAAAGCAGAGCTACCTCCACTCTTCGAGTCAAACAAACTTGATTTGTTTATTCAATGGCTTAAAAAACAGAATGGAGATGTTGTTGTTCTAGCAAGTGGAGATCCTCTATGGTTCGGCATAGGAAGGCGTCTTTTAGAAGAATTTCCTTTTAAACAACTCAGATTTTATCCTTCTCCAACATCCCTTCAACTAGCCTTCGCACGTATAGGAAAACCTTGGCAAGAAGCGAATTGGATAAGCATACATGGAAGAAATCCAGAACTTCTCGCAGATAAACTCAAGAAAAGACCTAAAGCGATAGCAATACTTACAGATCCCGAAAATGGAACCACAGAAGAGATAAGAAAAGTTTTAAAAGCCTTAGGATTAGAAAAAAGCTATGAATTCTGGATATTCGAAAGACTTGGTCATCCTAAAGAGCGAATAAAACTAATTACATCCAAAGAAGCTATCCCCAAAGATATTAACCCTTTACATCTAGTAGTCCTTATAGAAAAAAAACCTTCTCCAAAACCATCAAGAGAATTACCTGTATTTGGTATTGAAGATGGCCTATTTATACAACATACGGATTTTCCAGGTCTTATGACTAAAAGAGAAATAAGAGTTCAACTCTTATCCGATCTTGAATTACCTGAACAGGGAGTCCTATGGGACATAGGTGCAGGAGTTGGTAGCGTGGGACTTGAAGCAATACGTATACGACCAAAACTTAAATTAATATCTGTAGAAAAGCATTTTGGTTCTAAGAAAATTATCGAAACGAATGCCAAGCAATTAGGAGTAAGACCTGCAGCTATTTTTGAATCAGAAGCCTTAGGCTTACTACATAGCAATCAAATTCCTATAGAATTAGCCAAGCCAAATAGAGTCATACTTGGAGGTGGAGGAAGCCAAAGAGAGGAAATACTAAAAATAATACTTACCAAACTTCATACAGGTGGGGTCATTGTTGTACCTTTGGTTACATTAGAGTCGGTCGGAGAAATAAAATCTATCTTAGAATTCACTGGATGTGAAATAAGTATTAATCAACATCAGAATTGGAGGGGGATGCCTCTATTAAGAGGAACTCGCTTATCACCAATGAATCCTGTTTTTATAATTAAAGGTGTTCTAAAGTAAAACCATTCATCTCATTTATCTTCTACAAAATCCGTATCTTATTCATTATAAAAATCATTGTTTATCTGGCTTCGCAACATGGGGCAATCCCCATCCAAGCTTATTTCTGAGAACTTGAAAAAACTCATGGTCAGCTAAACGAACAAATCTCACCGGATGACTACTTCGACGTATTAGAACTCTGTCTTCAGGCCAAACATAACAACCAGCACTTCCATCAACTACCATCATCAATCTTTCAGGAGTAGCAGGGAAAATAGTTACTGGCTCATGATCACTGAAAACTAATGCTCTAGAAGCTAAGGAATGAGGCGCAATAGGGGTTAATTGAAGAACTGGACAATCAGGAGTGATTACAGGGCCTCCAGCACTAAGCGCATAAGCCGTCGAGCCTGTAGGAGTAGACAAAATAAGACCATCAGCAGAAATGTCGACAGGCGCATGACGGCCTATAGCAATTTCAAAGTGACACATACTCGTCAATGGCTCACGATGAAGAGCCATTTCATTAAGGGAAAGCACCTCCCATCGTCTTTGCTCACCACGCAAAACAGTAACAACTAAAGTTGAGCGTTGCTCAATTGACCATTGATTTGACAAGACCTGATCAATAACTCTTTCAAGGTCAGCTAAATAAGCTTCCGCCAGAAAACCAAGATGGCCAGTATTAATAGTTAAAATCGGTACCTGTATAGGTGCTGTCTGCCTAGCAGCCGACAAGACAGTTCCATCACCACCCAAGACAAAGGCCAGTGCCATTGAGGCATCAAAGCCTTCTGGAACACATGCGTTATAACCAAGCATGCGCATGTGTTGATCTGGGTTGGCAAAACCAACCATTCCACCTGAACTATTTGCACGCACAACTTGATATCCGACTTGTTCAAGCCGTGTCTGAACTTTGCAAGCAGTTTCTACCGCTTGCTCTTTGCCATCATTGACGATCAGTCCAACAGTGGGCACCGATCGCTATACAAAGGACATAATTATTTTAAAGACAAATATTTCCTTTTTGTATCAAGCTATAAAACCTAATTTCTGATGAAGAGGATTCAAAATTGGTCTAGAAAGCGAAAATCACTTGTATATAGCCTTCTTATATCATCTATTTCATGACGGACCATAGAAAAACGTTCAACACCAAGTCCAGCAGCAAACCCAGTCCAACGATCTGGATCAAGGCCTAATCCTTCTAAAACAGCTGGATCAACCATTCCACAACCCATAACTTCAAGCCATCTCCCTCGCCACTGAACATCGACCTCTGCGGATGGTTCTGTAAAAGGAAAATAACTAGCTCTAAAACGGACAGGTAAATCTCCAAAAAAAGCTTTAAGGAATCCCATTACTGTTCCTCTCAGATGACTAAAATCAAGTCCTTCATCGATTGCCAAAACCTCTACCTGATGAAATACAGGAGAATGCGTTGCATCAACCGCATCTCTCCGATAAACCCTCCCAGGTGCAACTATTCTCACTGGAGGAGAATTCTCTTCTAAATAACGTATTTGAACAGGTGATGTATGAGTGCGAAGAAGTTGATTACCATCAAGATAGAAAGTGTCTTGCATATCTCTTGCAGGATGATCCTCTGGAATATTTAAGGCTGCAAAGTTGTAATGGTCTGTTTCGATTTCTGGTCCTTCTGATAGCTGATATCCCAACCCAAGAAAAAGGTCAACAATATTTTCAGTAGTAGTAATTAATGGGTGACGACGTCCCAATGGGATACCGCTTGAATGAGCTGTAACATCAAGCTTCTCTCTCTCAATTCTTTCATTCAACTCTATAACTTTCAAATTATTCAATCGCTCAGATAACAACTCCTGCAATTGGTTCTTAAGCAAATTGGCACGTTGACCAACAATTGGTCGGTCTTTGCCAGGAAGTTTTCCCATGGCTCCAAGGACCCCAGACAATCGGCCTTTTTTGCCAAGCAAACCTACCCGCAATTTTTCAAGAGCATCTGCATCAACAGCAGCAGCGATTTCTTTAGCAGCTTCTTTCTCCAGCGCCTCAAGCTGGAAGGTGAGCTGATCAAGTGAAATAGTTATGCTCACGGTGAGAGAGGTTAAGAATCAAACTTTAATCATCCATCACTACATAACTTCCCAAAAGAGCTTCTCAAGGCAATGAAATCCCTGCGAATTCTCATAAGCAACGATGACGGAGTTTTCGCTGAAGGCATCCGTACACTAGCCGCTACTGCAATTAGCAGAGGGCACAGTGTCACTGTTGTATGTCCCGATCAAGAACGATCCGCCACAGGACATGGACTAACCCTTCATAGTCCAATAAGAGCAGAGCGGGCTGACGAATTATTTGTCCCAGGAGTTAATGCTTGGGGATGCAATGGAACGCCAGCTGACTGTATAAAATTGGCATTATTTGAATTACTTCCTGAAAGACCTCATTTGGTTTTATCAGGAGTTAATCATGGTCCAAACCTAGGCACAGATGTTTTTTGTTCTGGAACAGTAGCCGCAGCAATGGAAGCAACTCTTGAAGGGCTCCCAGCAATGGCTGTAAGTGTAGCCAGTTTTCATTGGAAAGAATTCGAATCTGCCTCACAAATTGCAATGGAGATTGCTGAAAAGTCACTATCAAATAAATGGCCTGAAAAATTACTTCTCAATTTAAATATTCCTCCATGTCCAAAAAACAAAATGGGGCCAATTAACTGGACTCGTCTATCAATAAGACATTATGAAGAGCAATTTAGCAAACGTATTGACCCTAGGGGAAATAATTATTTCTGGCTAGCTGGTGAAGCTGTAAAAGATCTAGAATCAGCTGGAGATGGTCCATCTGATTGGCCGAGTGACGTAGCTCAGATAGAAAGAAAATCGCCTTCAATAACTCCAATACAACCAGATTTATTTTGGAGAGGAAAAACTTCAATACTACCTAGGATAAGTTGATATTTATCAACCATTTCTATGAATCCTTTGCAAAAGCCAAAGTGAAAAAACAAGTCCTATCAAATGTGCAAAAAGAACCTGCGTATTACTTAAAACAGAGAGCATCTCTAAGGACGTAATGGGATAATTCTCCATTGCTGCGATTCCTGCTCCAATTGAGATCCCTGGTGCTTGCATAGATGCCTGCACAAAAAGAGCTCCTGCTAAAGACTGGTACCCAACAGAGGCAAAAACCAACCCAAATAAATCAACTATTACGCCTCTTTTAAGTAATCGACTAGTTTCACCTCGACTAGGCCTTGCCGGGCTATTTAAGGCCCGCCCAGTGCGCACAATCAACCAACCTTGCCAAAGGCTATAAAGCAAAAGGAAGAATGCCAGTGTGGTCAGTGATAAGCCTGGTCCCAATCCCAATGCTCTTTCTGAATTCCGGGCCAAGCTGCTACCAACATTGTTAAAAAGAAGTACCCCAACCACCACTATTCCAAGTGTTGTCTGAACCCAAAACCGAACCCAGCCCATACGACGAAGGCCAAGTGAAAGAAGCTGAAAGTCAAGGCGGTCAGCCATTCAAAAAAGAGCAATGCTCGTCCAAACTTGCCATCTAAACGCGCAATTTGCACGGCTACCTTGATTCCTCTCTGTTCCCCACATCAAGCACGTACTCCTACAGCACTTGCTCTAGGCAGCTTCGATGGGCTTCATGCTGGTCATCGGACAGTTATTAATGAAGTAACAAAGAATCCTCCTGGAATACCAACTGTGGTTAGCTTTTGGCCACATCCAAGAGAAATACTTTATGCCGAGCCTCGATTAAGACTTGATTTACCTTTTGAGAAGGCTGAACTACTAGCTCCGATAGGAGTAGAACAATTAGTACTAGTACCCTTCGACAGATCCCTTGCAGCACTAAAAGCAGAAGATTTTATAGAGACAATACTTATCCAAACTCTTAAAGCCCGCCTAATTGCAGTTGGCGCAAACTTCAGATTTGGTCATCAAAGAAAAGGAAACACTGAAACTTTAAAAAAATATGCATCCAAAGCAGGTATAGAAATCTTGATACTGCCCATTCTTAAAGATACAGAAGGAAGGATGAGCAGTAGTCGCATAAGAACAGCCCTTAGCGAAGGCGATTTGAAGCTTGCCAAAAAGCTAATGGGACGTCCATATAAATTTCAAGGACAGGTTGTTCAAGGTCGTGGACTAGGAAGAACAATGGGTTGGCCAACAGCAAATCTCCAAGTCGATGGAAGAAAATTCCTACCTGGACTTGGTGTTTACGCCGCCTGGGCTTGGATAAATAGCAATCCAGAGCCTCAGAAAGCTGTTATGAACCTTGGGCCTCAGCCAACAGTAGATCCAACTGCCCCTTCAGCTGTAGAAGTACACATTCTTGATCAAGAAATAGACCTGACAAAATCAAAGGTAATTATCGAACCCTTTCAAAGGCTCAGAGTCCAAGAACGTTTCAAAGATCTGAACGCCCTTAGCTCTCAAATTGGACAAGATGCAGAACAAGCCCGATCATTGCTTAGAGATTATTGAAACAAAAAACTCAGATTGGTGGATAAGCATTTGCCAACCCCCAAACTATAAAAAAACCTATTCCTCCTAATAGAAGAACTCCCCAAATCACTACATTCATAGGGCTATCTGAACCATTGTTCTGCATTAAAGGGAAAGACGTATCATCGTGCCAAGACTGGCATGAAATCAATGTCTTTGCCCCTATCAGTAGATACTAGTGTCGCCCAACTTATAGATGCAAACCTTGATAGAGCAAAAGAAGGTCTAAGAGTTGTTGAAGACTGGTGCCGTTTTAACCTAGGCAGAGAAGATATTGTTATTCAACTCAAAAATTGGCGCCAACAACTTGGGGCGCACCATTTTGAAAGCTACAAAAAATCTCGCTCAACAGCAACTGATCAAGGCCTTGGTCTAAGTCACCCTGCCCAATTGAAACGCACAAAACCTATAGAAATAGTCTCTGCAAACTGTGCTCGCATTCAAGAAGCAACAAGAGTATTGGAGGAATTCACAAGGTTATCTAATCCCGAACTGGCCACTACAGCTGCAAATATTCGCTATGGAGTTTACGAAATAGAGAAAAAATTGCTTGAATCTTCTATTAGTTCAAGACGACATAGAAAACTTAACTCTTGTAAAATTTGTTTGATCACACATCCACAGCAAGATCTGATTCAAAAAGTCAAATTAGCCCTAGAAGGAGGTGTGGGAATGATTCAGTTTCGATGTAAAAAGTATAGTGATCTCGAAAAAATCTCCCAGGCAAGACAGATTGCATCCTTATGCAAAGAATATAAATCACTTTTCATTATCAATGACAGATTAGATATTGCACTTGCAGTAGATGCTGATGGTGTTCATCTTGGACAAAATGACATTCCAACTAATATCGCTAGAAAAATTTTAGGTGAAGAGAGACTTATAGGAAAAAGTACAAACTGTCTAGAACAACTTCATCTAGCTCATCAAGAAGGTTGCGATTATCTTGGTGTAGGTCCAATCAACAAAACGTCAACCAAGCCTGAAATAAATCCCGTTGGACTTAGTTATGTTAGAGAAGCATCAAAAGAAAGTAATCTACCTTGGTTTGCAATTGGTGGCATTAATGAGTCCAACATCAAAGAAGTCGCCTCATCTGGGGCAAAGAAAATAGCGGTCATAGGAGCAATAATGAATTCTGACAACCCCAAAAATTTAAGCATGAAACTAATTGAGGCACTTCAATGAATCTAGAAGTCAATGGTGAAATAAAGGAAATCAAATTAACAACTCAAGAGGCAACTCTGACCAAAGTAATAAAAAAACTTGATTTCAATCCTTCTCTCATCGTAGTGGAATTGAATGGTGCAATCTTGGCCCCGAAGAAATGGGATACTCAAAAAATTAAAGATGGTGACAAGCTTGAGATTGTCACAATTGTTGGCGGCGGCTCTTAAAATCAATGCAACTGACAACTCCACTTGGCCCAAACAACTCTCACAAAGTCAAGTGTTTTTTTTCGACGCTTGCTTACAAAGCTATTAACTCCTCTACTAATAGTCGGACTCCTATTCTTTCAACCAAATACTAGCGAGGCTGCAAGTGGAGGTCGGATAGGAGGTGGGAGTTTTAGAGCCCCCTCAATGCCTAGGACTGGCGGCGGTGGATACCGAGGGGGTTATGGCGGTGGATATCGAGGGGGGTATGGCGGTGGATATCGTCGAGGAGGTGGGATTGGCTTCCCTTTCCTAATACCGATATTTGGATTTGGAGGAGGCGGGTTATTTGGTTTCCTAGTCCTAATGGCAATAACTGGAGCAATAATCAACTCTCTTCGCGGAACAAACTTTCAAAGTTTTAACAGGTCAAGTCAAATTGAGAGCAGCCCTCAAGGGCCCATAACTATGCTTCAGATTCAGATTGGTCTATTGGCAAGCGCCAAAGGACTTCAGCAAGACCTTCGTAAACTTGCAGAATCAGCAGATACAAGCAAATCATCTGGCCTCCAAAAAGTTCTACAAGAAACAACTCTTGCTTTGTTAAGGCAACCAGAACTTTGGGTTTACTCAAATATCGAAACAGGAAGCGTTCCTTTTAGCTCTGCAGAAATGACCTTCAACAAGCTGTCATTAACTGAGCGCAGCAAATTATCTAAGGAGTTGACTTACAACGTCTCCGGAGAAAAATTGAATAGAGAGTTCTCAGAATCTCAATCTGGCGATGCTGACAAAACAAATGAATTTATTGTCGTAACAATTTTAGTCGCATCAAAAAGCAATCCAATCAGCCAAAAAGATACCTTCAACAACGAAAATCTTCAATTAAACTTGCGAAATCTAGGATCTCTATCTTCTACAGATCTAATTGCATTAGAAATAATTTGGCAACCCGATGGCAGCGGAGATGTTTTGAGCGCAGAAGAACTCCTAACGACTTATCCAAACCTTCAACACATGTGACCCATACACCAATTAAATACTGCTTAATTAGAATCTTTAGAATATCTTCCACTAATATTGTGCTACACAAACCAAATCAGGGCTTCAACACAGATACATTAATGGGACTAATTTTTTAGAAACTCAAATTGTCTGCTGCACCTCGCTCCAACACCCGCGCAATGAAGTGGCAGACCAATGGCGAATTGGCTGACAGAGATTTGTCTGAGCTTATAAGTCGTCTAAAAGACGTGGAAACCACTAATCACAGCAACGAGCTATCAAGACTTGGTACCAAATACAACGATTCAAACTGAATCCTCTCCCAAACACTTGCTAAGTCCTCTTCTTTACCTCACCCTTCGTCTAATGCATGAGGACTAATGAGAAGATCTCCAATTCATTGGGTAAACACACCAGTCTTGATAGAAGCGTTAATGCGTTATCAACAAAACCGATTACCAAAACCTATGCGCCTATGGGTTGAGGAACTCCTTGAACTATCTCCTAAAGAAGTAAATCAGATCGCATCAAACTAACTGAAATCTCATTGTTGAGCCCAAAGAATTTAAAAATCCTTTTTTAGAATCCTCAAAGCTGCCATGGCGGCACCATATCCGTTATCAATATTCACCACTACCAGCCCAGGTGCACAACTAGCGAGCATTCCTTCAAGTGCTGTTTTACCTCCCAAGCTGACTCCATACCCAACTGAAACAGGAACGCCAATTACAGGTTGAGGGACCAGACCTGCTAGCACAGTTGGTAGAGCTCCCTCCATGCCAGCACAAGCGATCAATACCTTTGCACTTTTCAATCTGTCCAATTGATTTAGCAACCTCGACAATCCAGCCACTCCAACATCCAAGAGAAGATCTGTCTGAATTCCATGCCATCTCAAAGCCAACTCAGCCTCAGATGCAACGTAAAGATCACTTGTTCCACCACCAAGTACTACTACCTCTCCCAAAAGAGGGTTTTTTTCAGCTGGTGAACCAAGTGTTAAACATCGAGCTTCAGAATGAAACTCGACGTTTTCAAGAAGTTCCTTTGTTTCTTTAGCCTTCTCAGAATTAACCCTTGTAACTAATGCCAACTCCCCAGCTGAATGAAGGCATTTCAATATTTCGACTATTTGCTCACTAGTCTTATTTTCACCCCAAATTGCCTCAACCATTCCAAGGCGCTTTCGACGATTTAAATCCAAGCGCGCCTGCTTAATGCTCACTGGGGTAAAAGCTCACCCTCAAATTCAAGAGGGAAAGGATTCCCACTTTTCTGTCCTGTTTCTTCACGAGCAATTCTTTCAAATTTCTCTTGAACAAGATCCAACTCCAACTTAGGAATAGCTTTCCAAAGATCACGACTTTCCCAAGTGATAAGCAAAATTGCTTCTTGTCTTTGCTCATCCCACAAAAGTTGTCTGCCTAAAAAACCCTTTTGCTTATCAAGCCAAGGTCCCCAACTACCTTTCTCAGCTTTCAGCCAAGCACTCTGCGAATCAGAAGAAACTTTTAAGCGTAAATGCTCAATCACATGATTAACATTAGTTCCATTTACAGCCATAGATTGAGAAAATGCCTTTTCGGAAAGGACTAACAAAACCATCATCAATAAAAATATAACAGTGATTAATAAAGACAATTTTTTTTGAATTTGCGGAAAATAAAGAATTCTCATCTTCGCTCTATAAGTACCACAGCATGACTACTTATTCCCTCTTCTCTGCCTTCTGGGCCCAAATTCTCATTAGTAGTTGCTTTGATCCCAACATTTTCTACACTTATATTCATAGTCTCAGCAAGATTTCTTCTCATGAATTCTATATGAGGTTTGAGTTTAGGTTTTTCTGCTATGACTACAGAGTCTAAATTAACTACTTTCCATCCTCGATCTTTAACCAAATCTGCAACTTTATCAAGCAAAGTTAAACTATTTGCACCCTTCCACTGAGGATCATCAGGAGGAAAGAATTTACCAATATCCCCTAATGACAAAGAGCCTAAAAGAGCATCCATAACAGCATGAATTAGCACATCAGCATCACTATGTCCCTCAAGTCCTAATCCTTCAGGATGATCAAGCCTCACCCCTCCAATAATTAATGGTCTTTTAGGTACTAAGCGATGGATATCATAACCATTCCCGATGCGGAACTGTGGAATTGAGTCAGTCATAGCAAGGGATTTCGAGGGAGGGAATCAATCTGTGACGCATCTTTGATTCAATAACAACATTTGTGAATGAATCCAAAACCGCTCGCTTCAGAAAACTTCTGTACGAATTCATTTTAGTTCTGAGCGAAGCAAGCGAAAGTACAAAACAAGGAAGATTTAAATATAACAACACTTCTATATGCTTTAATATACTAAAATAATTAAACACCAAGGAACTAGACAGAGTTGTATGCCATACCCTAGCAATAGTGATGTTAATGTTTTATCCAGCGTAAAAGTTGACGATGTAAAGGCCCATCCTTTTCCTCATATTGTAATTAAGAATGCATTACCACAAGATATATACGATGCATTAGACTCAACGCATCCGCTTAATTATTATACAACCTCAACAATTAATCAATTTAAAAATAAACAGGAGGATAATATAGTTCCTTACGAAGGATATGATAGTGCATTAATAAGTAGATATTGCAGAGATGATAGAGGTCATACTAAAAGACTTTACCTTCCTCCTTCAAGTGAATCTACTTTCTTGAGTAAGGTATGGACTAATTACATTGATTTTCATACAAGCAACTTCTTCTTTAGATATATATGCAAAGAAATATTAGGTAAATATCTTGATTTATGTTACCCTCACCTATCTCAATTTATCGATAATTATAAAGGTCAAATTAGTAGAAGAAAGGTTAATCCACAAACAGGAATACCTGTGATAAATCCCAAAAAACCATTACAAACTCATTGTGTCTTTGTTAATAATAAACCTCAAGAATCTGGCTTTTCAAGTAGAACAGCCCATATAGATCACGCATCTCAAATCTATACAATTATCTTGTATATGCGAGACAAAAGTGACAAGTCGACAGGGGGAGGGTTAGAATTATACGAAAATAAATTAGATAGAGAGGAAATTGTATATGACAAAAGAATAGGAGCAGGGAGGCAAATCATGAAAGGGAAGGGTAACCTTTTCTCTTTAATCCCATATGAAGCCAACACAGCAGTAGTTTTTTTGAATACACCTGTAAGTATCCACGGAGTAGAACCTATATTTAATCAAACCTGTGAAAGGAGGAGTGTAGTCGTTTCAGGTCAAACTATAGATACTATTCAACTATTTAAGATATAATAATCATATACTAATTCTTTCAAATACAAGAGATATCACACCATTGACTTTCATACAGATTTATATGATTTAAATAACCTACCGAGAGCTCTAATATACTATTTTTATTTGCAAACACCTTACTTCCTGTCTCTAAACTTTAAATTTTATAAGAGTTACAATTATTTTTCTGTAATAATCGATGTAAGCAGACTAAAATTAATTTGCTATTATTAAATTACTATTAATTCATGTCTCTTTTCTGATGAATGGAAATTCATAATCAAACGGAATCTAATTCTAATATGTTTAGAGTTAACTTAGGAGAAGTTATTATTACAGCAAGCGAAAGTACAGACAACAACGAGATAAGCATGGAGCAAGCTCCCGTAATTGAGCATCACGCATCCTTGAATGTGAATCCAGGAATCGAGAGTAACAACAACGAATGAAAATCCCATCTCGTCGGATGAGAAGTTGATGGTTATGTAAAGAGAAATACAAACCTAGGGAAACAGAGTCAATGAGGAAGTAGCAATCAGCAAATATTTCATGGCTTGTCTCTCTTGCTTGAATTTAGATGCGAGCTTAGATTGAGTATTTAAGTTTTGATCTTGCAGTAAAGTAAATGCTCTTTCTTTAAAATTACATTTAAAACATTCAAAACAACATCTGAACTCTACTTTTTCAGTACTTCTGTCATTTTAGTTTCATTGTCAGATAACTTCTGCAATTTATCTATACATGACCTATTCCATCAAAAACACTTAAGACAATCCTGCTTCAACTCGAATCGGTTACCAATCTGGGTAAATCTGAGTTTCCTTTCCTACATGGAATTGCATACTTTCAAAATCAGAGGTTTTTTTTTCTGACATAACAGAACTCGTCTTCGCTAACCACCTAGAATAAAGATCAGGTCTTCTATCTTTCGTGCGCAGCAACCTTTGATGATTGCGCCATTTTGAAATAGAAAGATGATCTCCACTACGTAAAACTTCTGGAACAACCATTTCACGAAAATTTGCTGGACGAGTGTAATGAGGATGTTCCAATAGAAACTCGCAATGGCTTTCTTCCATTAAAGACTCCGCGGTTCCAAGAGTGCCCGGAAGTAGACGTACAATCCCATTAATAATTATCATTGCAGGTAATTCTCCTCCTGTAAGAACGAAGTCTCCTGTAGAAATTTCTTCATCTGCAAGGCTTCTAATGCGCTCATCGAATCCTTCATATTGGCCACAAATAAGAACAATCTGATCATATTCAACAGCCCAACGTTTTAAATCTGACTGTGTGAGTAGACGTCCCTGAGGAGACATCAAAAGAATTCTTCTGCGTTCCAAAACAGGAATAGATTCAATTGCAGAAAAAAATGGTTCTGGTTTCAGAACCATCCCAGCACCTCCACCATATGGCTCATCATCAACTTTCCGATATCGGTCAACAGTAAAATCCCTTGGATTATGGACATGTAAATCAGCGATACCTGAACCAAAAGCACGTCCTATTACTCCTAATTCTTCCAAAGACGAGAACACTTGTGGAGCCAAGCTAACAGCATCAAAACGAAAAGAATTAGGCACTATTCTCTGCTCCATTTATAAGAAGGACCTTCAGAAAATCGGGAAATTTGATCAATGTAAATCATTCCGTCAAAATTAATCACTAGATCAATAAAACATTCCACTTGAATCAATTACCCTTATAGCCTAATTCATTAAGACGGGCAGACTTGCTTCTCCAGTTCGGAACAACCTTTACAAAAAGTTCCAAATAGATTTTTCCATTTATCAAAGTCTGAATATGAAGCCTAGCTGCTTTACCAATTGTTTTTAGCATTATTCCTCCCTTCCCTATAAGTATTCCTTTCTGACTTTTTCTTTCTACAATTATATTGGCCAAAATTGCAGTACAGTTCTCATTACTTTGGTTTTGGGTTGGAGTTATCTCTTCTATCTTTTCAATATTAACTGCGACACTATGAGGAACTTCTTCTCGAGTATGAATAAGAATTTGTTCCCTAATAAGTTCTTCCATCAAGAGTTTCTCTGGTTGATCACAAACCATATTTGATGGATAAAGTTGAGGTCCAAAAGGTAATTTACTAGCCAACTTGTTAATTATGTCTATACATCCCAAACCATTAATTGCACTACAACAAAAAAGAGACCATGACTCCTCTACCAAATAATCCTTATAATCTTTATAAGTCCTGTCTTTACTCTCTTCATCAACCAAATCCCACTTATTAAGACAAACTGTTACTGGTATGGGAATGTTCTTTAGAAGTTTTGCAATAAACAAATCACCCTTTCCTGGGATCTTACAAGCATCAAGAATTAAAAGAATTGCATCTACTTCACCAATCAGACAACGCGAACTCTTAACAAGACGCTCTCCCAGCAAATGATGAGGTTTATGAATACCTGGAGTATCAACAATGACCAATTGAGAATCATCTCTAGTAATAATTGCCCGAAGTCGATTTCTAGTAGTTTGAGCAACTGGAGAGGTGATAGCAACCTTCTCACCGACAAGCCTATTAAGCAGGGTCGATTTCCCAACATTTGGCCTTCCAATAAGAGCAACAAACCCTGATCTATATCCTTCAGGCACTGAATTAAGCAATGACATGACTTGTAAAAGATTTACCCATAGGCTTACTCACAGAATGTCCAAAAGCTATGAACAACAAGACACCTAGCTTCGAACAGTCTTTGAGGTTCGCCATGCTTTGGTGCAACGCATGGGAGAATGGAGAATTAAGTGATGAAGTAATTGCAGACAGGGTTGCTGATTTATTAACAACAAGTAATGGTGCTCGAGGATTCTTTGTTACTAGCTTATCTAGTGATTGTCCACTATTAGATCGCTTACCAGAACCTTTAATCATCCAACTTAGAGAAGCTGGAGAGTCGGTAGTTGATCTAACAGTAAGAAATCTTGCCATGAGTACAGCTATGGCTTTACACCACCAAAGGACAGGAAATGTTCACAATAAAGAGATCTCTGAAAGAATCACCAGAAGATGTCAAGACCTATTGAGATTACTTGAGCCAAGTTGTGTC
>QCFC01000015.1 GCA_003278465.1 Prochlorococcus sp. AG-363-B04 | reverse complement strand
TTTATTAACAAATAGATGAATGTGCTCCTTAGGCAAAAGATTTTCAATTGCCCCAACCTTTCTCATCAATGCAAAAAGATTTGCGTAATTGAAGAAAAAGACATGTAAACCCATTTCAATATGATTCCCATCCGAATCCTCCCAACTTCCTACCTTCCCGCCTAGGAATGGTCGTGCTTCATAAAGATCCACCCCATGGCCTGCATCAACAAGATCCACAGCTGCTGTCAATCCAGCAAGACCTGCGCCTACAATGGCAACCCTCACTCGCTTCCTCAGAAAAGACTTACTAACTCTATTTATATCGCACTAACAATTGCATACAGCAAAAGTGGTCTTAGCTAAATAAAGTGAGAAGAGCTTTGCTTGAGTCTTCATGAGCAGTCAAAACGCAAATACCATTACACACACCGCTTCAGATGGTAAAGGCATTCTGATCACTGAAACTGCGATGCATCAACTCGCCCGTCTATGCATGGAACAAGGCAAAGACAAAGTCCTCCGAGTAGGCGTTAGATCAGGTGGATGCAGTGGCATGAGTTACACAATGGATTTTGTTTCTCAAGGTGAAATCGAAACAGAAGACAAGATTTATGAATATCAAACCACTTCAGGAGAAAGTTTTCGTGTTATTTGCGATCCAAAAAGTCTTCTTTACATATATGGAATGCAATTAGATTTCAGCAATGAACTTATTGGTGGTGGTTTTAATTTCACCAATCCAAACGCTACCCAAACTTGTGGATGTGGTAGCTCCTTTGCTGTCTAACAAACAATAAATTAACTTTCTTCCGATTTTAATTAATCTGAGCAATCCTTTCTTATCCAATGGAGTCAACCAACGAAAGTCTTTTTGAGAAGGCTATGCAAAACTATCAATCAGGTGCCAAAGCTATAGACCTGATAAAAGACTTCGAAACGATAACATCAACATCACCAAATCAGTCTGCTGGCTGGACATGCCTTGCCTGGCTTCAACTTCTGTGCGATAAACCTGAATCAGCACTTCGATCAGCAAAAAATGCAGTAAAGCTAAACGGACAAGATCCTCAGGCCCGTATAAATTTAAGCCTAGCCCTATTGGAAACAAATTCAAAAGGCGTACGAGAGCAAATTAACTCCATAAAACAAATGTTATTAATGGTTCCAGAATACGAAAAGGAATTAAAGACTTCAATTTTAGATGGTCTAGAGCGCAAGCCAAACTGGAAATCTTTACTAAAGATCAAAGAATGGCTGGAGCTTTAATTTGGCCAAATTGCTAATCATAAGCAACGGCCATGGAGAAGATTTATCTGGAGCCCGTTTAGGAAAGGCCTTAGGAAGATATGGCCATGAAGTTGTTGCCTTGCCACTAGTTGGGATCGGAAGGCATTACAAACAAGAAAGTATAAATCTACTTCAAATAAGAGTAAAAGAATTTACAACTGGTGGGATTGGCTATACAAGCTTAAAGGGTAGATTCACCGAATTAATTCAGGGACAAATATGCTACCTACTTAAGAAGATATATGCAGTAATTTCTACCGGTAGAAATTACGATATGATTATTGCGGTAGGAGATGTTATCCCAGTGTTTACAGCCTGGCTTAGCAGAAGGCCAGTCGTCACTTACCTAGTGGCTTATTCCAGTCACTATGAAGGCAGATTAACTCTCCCATTCCCTTGCAAAAGATGCCTTACAAGCAAAAGATTTCTTGGAGTCTTTAGTAGAGATGAGCTTACATCACTTGATCTTACAAAACAACTAAACAAGCCTGTTAGTTTTTTAGGTAATCCATTTATGGACAAGCTATTAATTTCAGATTTAACAGTATTCAGTACAAAAAAAATTATTGGCATTCTTCCTGGAAGTCGCAAACCTGAATTAGCGCAAAATCTCGTGTTAATACTTTTACTAATAGAAGTACTTGGTAGAAATTCAAATCTAAAAGATGAGTTTATCTTTAAAACTGCCTTAGTTTCTTCACTCAGTGACTTGGACTTAAGTAAAATTGCAACCGAACATAATTGGAAACTAATATTTTGCAACAAGTCGTCAAATATAAAAGCTTTAAAAAAAGGGGATTCTCTAATACATATACACCGCGATTCTTTCAATCAAGTCCTGATAGAAAGCAACCTAATTATTAGCATGGCAGGCACAGCAGCTGAGCAAGCTGTAGGTTTGGCCAAGCCAGTTGTTCAACTACTAGGTAAAGGTCCACAATTTACAAAAAGCTTTGCAGAGGCTCAAAGAAGATTACTTGGGCCCACTGTCTTTTGCGGAGAAGGAGAAGCAGCCAGCAAAACCAACCTAAAAAGTACTGCCGAATTAATTTTACATTTAATCAAACGTATCGACCAAGATCCGAGCCTTCACAACAAATGTCAATATGAAGCCAGGCGTCGCCTAGGAGGGAAAAGAGGAGGAAGTCAAATAGCAAAAAAAATTGACGAAATTATAAGCCACAAACTTTCATATAAGACCAAAAAAACTAAATAAAATAAACCAATCTACTTCATCTTATATAATAGAAAATTCATACTTGGCTAATCCTATAAATAAATCTCCTAAGAAATCAATGCTATTTAATTATTTTTATTCCAAAAAAACTCTACCTATTAAGCAGATCAGATGACTATTATTCTTCACAAGTCAAATCAGATAATGCCTGTCCTATATCAACATAATTAAAATCAAAACCTAACTTTCTTAGCCTCATAGATTCGACTTTTTGCCCTTCAAGAACCACACGAGCTCCGTCACCCAAAATCAACTTCAAGATTGCTCCTGGAACAGGAATCAAGCTTGGCCTAGATAGAGATTGCCCCAAGGCTGCAGAAAAATGCTTCATAGTTACCACATTGGGGGCAACGCCATTAACAACCCCAGACCATGCACGATTCTCAATAGCCTGACAAATTATCCGGGATAAATCATCACGATGTATCCAGCTCATCCACTGCAGACCACTACCGATCGGACCTCCCATGCCAGCTCGGAAGAACGGAAGCATCTTTCCCAAGATTCCTCCATCATGCCCTAAAACAAGGCCAATACGAACAACCAACAATCTTGTAGATCTAGGTTTCTCTTGGGCGGCAGACTCCCATTCGGTACAAAGATTGGCTAGAAAATCATTCCCAGACTCGCTAGTTTCCGTAAAAGTTAAATCTTGACTAGTTCCATAAAATCCTATAGCTGAACCATTAACCAAAACACGTGGTGGTCTCTTCAGGATTTTCATTGCATGAACTAAAAGTCTTGTCGTGTCTAGACGGCTACTCTTAATCTTCTTGCAGTGATTAACCGTCCATCGTTTATCGGCTATAGGTTCTCCAACTAAGTTCACAACTCCTTCCGCTTCACGAAGGGCCTCTAAAAGAGGTCCTTCTTCCCAAGCTTTCGGATTAGTAGGATCCTCTTTGATAACACAAAAATTTCCTATAGATACCTTGTCGGCTAAACCTCTAAAAGGTTTTGGATTTCTACTTACAATTGTCAACTGATGAGACTTAAGAAGTAACTCAGGCACCAAGCCTCGCCCTACAAAACCGCTGCAACCAAGAAGAAGGAGACGCATTGATAAAAACCTGATAAAGATTGAAAAAAATTCAAACCAATTGAATAGTTCTACATGACTCAACTTTATGCAGAAAACCTAAAAGTGATCTAATGAGATTCAACATATCGAAATTGAGGTCCTAATCTAATCCATATAAAGTGAGTTTTTCATGACGGAAAAGCCTGCTGGTGAAAAACCAGCAAAAAACTTCAGGAAAGGTTCTTTAATCAAAGTCAATCGTCAAGCATATGAACAAAGTCTTGAAGCCTTGGCAAGTGACCAGTCTTCTAATGAATATATCTATGAAGGGCCAGGTGAAATTCTTGCCATAAAGGAAAATTATTGCCAAGTGCGATGGCGCAAGCCTGTTCCAGATGTCTGGTTGAAACTGGATCAATTAGAGAATTGGTCCTAAATCTTCATGCCCTAGGGTGTATCCCTAAATGCCTGCTCAATTTCCTTATATGCTCTTGGAATAGAACGTGAAGCAACCGGCCAGCGCCAAAAAGCTCCTCCAACTACACTGCTCAAATCACGCAATCCTATTAAAACAACATTTTTATTTCTTTTCTGAGCATTTTCAGCTACAAAAACAGCAGTCCAGGGTTTCCAATCTGCAAGAAGGACAACCGTTCGATAGACACTTGGCCAAGGATTATTTGGCATCAACTCTTCCAACCTGGAAAGTTTCGACGAAGCTTCATCGGGTCTATTTGCCAAAATAGATAGTAATGATAATGTCCAATTGGCCTCTAAATCATTGGGATTATCTAATAATTTATTGAGCGCACGTTCTCGCGCAATAGATCTATATTCAAAATGACCATCCAACATATGCTGAACCGAAATTACTGAAAATACTTTCTGAAGTCCATTTAGGCCAGATGCCATTCCAGTTGCTAATTTTGGAAAACTAACTGAAAAATCTTGAATCTTTCTAGAATCACTTCTACGTTTCCATAAAGAGTAGCTACCTCCACCTGGTCTTGGAAAGCGATTAACCTCATAAAAGATGCCACTAGTTCTAACAGCATTATCAAATAATAAAGCTGTTTCCCTAATTGACCCCTGATCACCTTCCGCAAGTACAACATAATTTCCCTGAGACAAAAAAATATCAATATCCTCTACATGATTGCCAAGTTGTCTACCTACTAAATTTCCTCCATTCCTACGCCCATAGAAACTGACATTATGTTGATTTAAATCTGGAGTACTAGGAACAATTATTACTGTTCTCAATGGAATCTTTGAATCTGCCCCACCTGCAGCACTTATAAGTTCTTCCAAAGGGCCATGGTTTGCATCAGCAAGTCGACTAATCTGTGCTTTCCAAGCCACAGGAACTAATACTAAAAATCCTGTAATAAATGCTATAGGTAAGCTAAAAAATGAATTCTTAAGCCAACCGATTCGCAACCAAAGCCACCATTGAATAGAACCTCTTGCTAGAAAAATAATTAAAGCAGGAAGAAGCGGCGTTATATATCTATCACCCTTATTTGGACTCAAGGAAGTAAAAAGCCAGCCCAATAATAAAGAGAAAAGCAACCACTTCCATGAACTAGAGTCATCTAGAAAGGAATCGTTCCTGAGCCAGATAGACTTACCTGAACAATGATTAAAAAGCCATAAAAAGCAACCACTAATCCCAACAAATAAAAAAATGATTCCTAATTGCTCTGGAAGTATACGTAAATACCAAATCCAGTTATCAATTGTTAATAATGATGGGTCTCCTTCCCTTACAGCCGACTCAATTACTGCACGATTTGTTCCTCCTATTGCAGTAATCCAATTATGATGAAACCAAGGAATAAGACCACCTAGGATTAAAACAAATCCAGCAAATAACTGATATCGAGTTTTTTTTGAGTGTCTTAATGCAACCCAACTAGACCAAACTAATGGGCCAAACAAAGCTAAAAGTGCGCTCTGCTTTACAAGAATGGCAACTAAACATGCGAATGCAGCCGTCAAAGCCTGCCCCCATGATCTGCCTCTAGATGGGTCCCACCAACATCCCAAACGCCACAAAGCCAAAGTAACTGCAGCTGTTAATGGCATCTCCAAAACATAATCAGAACGAAGTTCCAATAAAGCCGGACTAAATGCCACCAGAACAACAGCTACTAATGCCAAACCTTCATCCCTCAAGCGCAACGCCCATCCACCTACCGCAAAAATCAACAAACCATGCCAAATACTCAAACTCCATGCAGCATCATTAGGGTCATCTCCTACTAAAGCCATCACAGTGCCATTAACCATTGAGGCCAATGGTGGAATCTTTGGCGAAAGGTCAAATAATGAAGGCCATCCCTTCCAATCCTCACCATGAAGCAAGCCCAAGGCACGTCCATGATCGAGTGCACTATTCAAATAGTCGGCTTGATCCCATGCGGGAATTCCATCAAATGAATTCCACCAAATGCGATCAAGGCCAGTGGAAAATAGCCATATGAGAATGACATATACCCAAAAACGTAAAGCTCCTTTCACGAGAAATCCAACCTTTGTCGTTCCTCTTTAAGACTTAATCGTATGATTTTAGCTTCTCTAAACATCTCACGTCCGTCAGATAAATAACTATCAACGTATCCCATTGTGTAACGCTCCAACTCACTCAAGCCATCCTGAACTAATGAATAGCAATGATAAAGATTTAAGCCAAATCCTCTAGCCAAAAAAGGAACAGGCATAGATCTATATAATCTATCAACTTTATTGAGACAATTCCGACTTTCTTGCAAATATAAAGTAAAATCTTCCATTAAATTATCATCATAAGGATCAGCTGATAGTGCACGCAAATTTCTAGGCAAAGCATTAATTACCTTCCCAAGCAATCTATCTACTGGTATATAAACCTGATTCAACCATGTAAACAGAGCATTATCAACTGAAGAAGAGTAAGCTTTTGAAACCTTTACCACTTCATTAGCTGATGCACTTCTAGTGGCACTTTTTTGAGCCTGTTGATAATTATGATCGTCATTCTTTATTCTATTATCATAAACTTTCCGTTTTTCCAGATCACCTAATATCTCCCATGCAGCATTTAAATCTACAATAATTTGCTTATCACCGCCTGCATCTGGATGATGCACTTTCACCAGCTCACGATAAGCTAACTTTATCTCTTCAAGAGTGGCATACTTGCTAACACCTAGTGTCTTATAAGGATCTAAAAGCATAGATTCAGATTTCACTTGAGAATTCACCTCTCAAAGATATCCATCACGACGTGCAGACACATCTGAGACAGAGTTAAACATAGGTGTTGAAAGATAACGCTCTCCAAAACTTGCCAAGACAACAACAATTCGTTTCCCTACCATTTCTTCCCTACAACCAATTTCCAATGCTGCTGCAATGACCGCTCCACTACTAATACCACTCAATAACCCCTCTTCTTTAGCTAGCCTTCGACCCATCTCCATAGCCTCATCATCGCTAACTAAAAGGGTTTCATCAATTAGCGCCATGTCCAAAACACTTGGGATAAACCCTGCACCAATTCCCTGAATCAAATGAGAGCCCGGCCTACCTCCAGAAAGTACTGGACTAGAAGCTGGTTCAACTGCAAACACTTTCAGCTTTGGATTACGACTTTTCAAAACCCTTCCACAGCCGGTGATAGTTCCACCTGTTCCAACTCCAGCCACAAAACCATCTAAGGTCCCATCACAATCAAACAAAATCTCCTCAGCAGTTGTTTTTTCATGAACAGCAGGATTAGCTGAATTATCAAATTGCTGCAATAAATAAGACTCAGGAATTTCTTTTACTAAATCGTTTGCCAAATCAATTGCCCCTTGAATCCCCTCACTTCCTGAGGTCAATTGCAACTCAGCCCCATACGCCCTCAACATTGAACGACGCTCAATGCTCATAGTGTCAGGCATAGTCAAAATCAAACGATATCCTTTGGCAGCTGCAACCATGGCCAAAGCAATTCCAGTATTGCCACTTGTGGGCTCCACTAGAACTGTTTTGCCTGGTTTTATAATTCCTCTTTCTTCAGCTTCTTGAATCATTGCTCCAGCTATACGATCTTTCACTGAAGCAGTTGGATTAAAGCTTTCCAACTTCGCCAACAACTCCGCTCGGCACCCAAAGGACTTAGGCAAACGATTAAGCCGCACTAGAGGAGTGCGTCCAACCAAAGCCGTGATATCTGAAGCAATTGGCATAATTTTGAAGCGTTTTAACAACCGCTAACTCATCAAAAAAGAAAAGATCAGCACAGGTGCAACCTATTTCTTTAAAAAAGGTTTTCCTACTTGAATCTTATTCAAGAAATCAATTTTAAAACTCTTTAAAAAAATCTTATTTGATCAAATCTAGAAACTGAATTTTGTTTTAACCAGACCACCACTTAAATTCTTATCATCACCATCCTTTTCAATGAAGAACAAAGAAGGTGTAATACTGATTTGATCACTAACTACCATTTCATACCAAAGCTCATAAGAGATTGGATCATTATATCCAATCTTATCTTGCCAACCTTCGGAGCTACCTAAACCCAAACCTAAAGTATTACCAACTAACCAGATATCACTCCACTGGACTCCAATCAACCATGTGAACTCGTCTTTTGAAATTGATGTTTCCTGAGCAAGGTTTTTAAACCCAACACCACCACTCAAAGAAGGTAAAAAACCCTTTTGGGAAGGAATCCAATATGTACTAACTCCCCATGCATCATAATCACCCGTAAACTGATCAGAATTTGTATACACTATTGCAGCACCAAAACTCTCATCTGAATAGGCAACTTGAGCAGTTATATCATCAGAAGCTTTTTCAGTTGCTATGCCTTTCTCCGCATTATCTGCATCTATTCCAAGATAAGCAATACTTGCACTGAAGCTATCTTTTGCATAAGAAAAACCTAAACCTGTTCCAATATTTCTATTATAAGCTGCGGGAGCTCCTGCATATGTCAAGACATCTAAAACTGAAGACCTTGGGTAATCACTTGGCCAAACAGCAAGCATATCGTCCTTACGGACTACAGACCCTAGAGTCGCAATGACACCATCTACGATAGGAAATTGATAAAAATTTCGATCAATCTTAAGTACATTATTACTTGAGTAATTTCTTTCTAATAAAGCACTTTCACTCCATGGTGTATCTAAAAAATTTCCCGAGGAAATTCTTGTTCTTAATAAATCTTTCCCAGTAAAACTAGTATCCAAGTCAAGCCTAGTTGAATAATTAAAAGATAAAGAATCATCAATCTTTCCAGCCTTACTACGATCTTCATAATCAACACCTCCAACTACGTATACAGTTTCCCCCCTAAACTTTGTAGTAGTGCTAAATCTAGTTGCTTCAAATTCACCAATTCGAGCTTCAAGGCCATCAATTCTTCCCTGAATAACAGAGAGTTCTGGGGCAAATTCATTTACCAAGGCAGGTAAGTTATCACTAACTTCTGTTACCTTTTCCAAGCAAGCATCTAAAAGAGCAGCAACTTCATAACGTGTCATCGCCCTATTACCTCGAAAAGTACCGTCGGAATAACCAGCAACACACCCATAACGCTTTATCAAGTTATCAATAGCCCTATAAGCCCAATCACTTGGTTGAACATCTGAAAAGTCATTGATACTCCTTACTTTTCTAGTAGAAGCAGAGTATCCATCAACTCCTTCCAAGCTGATCTCATCAGAAAAAACCTCTAATGGAAAGGCTATCCCAATAGCAACAGATGCCATGAGCATTTGCTGAACAAATTTCATTGAGTTCCTCACACAAAACGTATTAATAGACTTACTAATAGTGAAGTGTTAGCGAGATAAAAAGCACATTCAAATGTGCCAGAATGGACAATGGCCTAGAAAATTTAATATCTAAAAGAAAGGAAAAACAATCAAATCGAAAAAGTGAATCCTTTATATGAAAAAATATCTTTCCATATAACTTCTACATTAAAAAAATATGCACACAAAGGTTTCCAGAGCATTAGAATACTTCTTTAATTTGCAACTCATTGATATAGTGTGGTTTTTTATTAATCTCACAAGAAATGGCTGCCCTACCTATTTAATATTTTAAATCATAATCAAAATCTATAAGATCTTGTCAAAAACATCAAAATTCAAAATAAGAAATCATCTGCGAAGTAATGGCTTTCCATTTAAAGGAATACTAATTCTATGGATTTTAGGAATTGGTCTTACTCTTTTTGGTATAGGAGATCTGCCAATAAGAGACTTTGACGAAGGAACTGTGGCTAGAGTGTCCTTTGAATTAAGCCAGAAGCAAGGTCTTGATAAGCTACTTCCTACATTGTGGGGAGAACCATATATTAATAAACCACCAGGGTTACATTGGCTCATATCTGAAATAATCAAAATTAACCATATATTCCACCCAGCCTCTAAGGAACTCCCATCAGAATTTGTTATACGACTCGTACCAGCTTTTCTATCAGCACTAATAATTCCATTAGGTGGAATATTGCAATGGCAACTCAGACCCAATGAGAAAATTACTTGTCTGCTTACTTCATCAATATTGCTAACCCTTTTGCCAATAATTCGCCATGGCCGCTTAGCCATGCTTGATGGCACTCAATTGTCAACAATTGCAGTATTATGGTCCCTTTTACTTTCCATAAATCAAAGATCAGATAACTCATTGAAAGCTTTAGGAGCTGGACTAACTATGAGCGCAATGTTATTGCTTAAAGCTCCTCTACTTATCCCGGCAATAATTGCAGGAATTATACCTCTAATATGGAACCAGGAGTTTAAAAAGCTTAGGAGTCTTCCAATAATTCTTTGGTCATTAATAGGCCTGCTACCAGGAATTATCTGGCACATATTTCATGGACTTCAAAGAGGTATTGATGCTCTCTGGTTGTGGGGAGGTGATGGAGCAGGTCGAGTGTTATTTAATGCTGGAGAAGGAAGTGATATGGGATGGAAAGTTCCGATACTTGAGCTTCTCGAAGGAGGTTGGCCATGGCTATTACTTTGGCCATGTTCAATGGCAATCGCCTGGCAGCAACGAGGTAGCAGGTGGGGAAAGTGGGCAATAAGTACCCAAATTATTTTAGCTGGCTCAATACTCCCTCTAAAAACCCAATTGCCTTGGTATAGCCATCCTCTTTGGCTTCCATTCGCTCTTCTATGCGCAGTCCCAATGTCATGGCTTATCACAAAAAACAATCACGATCGCCTTGCCTTTTCTGAAATATTGAGTCAAGTACCAAGTATTTGGATGGGAATTGGAATTGTTGTTTTGAGTTTTGGTCTAATAGCAGCTTCTCCACTAGCAACTAATCTTCGGCTATATAGCAAGATTGCAATTGCTGCAGGATTAGGTTGGAGTATTGGAGGTTGGCTTATGCAAGCTCCAACAAAAAGAAAACGTGTTCAAGGAATTGCTTGTCTTTTCTCAGGTAGTTTTTTCTCTCTACTATTACTAATGGGCTCTCCACTCTGGCTATGGGAACTAAATGAAAACTGGGCAGTTCACCCAGTAGCCCAACTAGCTGAACAAGTTAGAAATTCGAATGTTCTTTTAGAAGGGAACGATGAAAGGCCTAGTCTTAATTGGTATGCAGGTCAACGAATAAGAAGATTCGACTCTTTTTCAGGCAACCAATGGATACTCACAAAAAATCCCAAACAAGTCAGAGAAGGCTTCAAAAATAAATTTACCTATTGTCTTACTAGTAAGTCTAGTAATGAGTGGAAACTGCTTTTTTGTCAAAAGGAGAAGTCCGAATCTGCTACTAATAATGAGGTAACAAAATGAGTAACCAAATCGAAGGCAATAAAGAGTATAGTGAACAGCTTTCTGTTGTTCTTCCAACCTACAATGAAAGAGATAATATCTTACCAATACTCAGAAAAATATTATCTTTAGGTGGTGATTTTGATTTAGAAATATTAGTCATAGATGACAACTCAACGGACGGAACACCTGAACTGGTTAAAGAAATATCCATGAATGAGCGACGAATTCGTTTAATTCGGCGTTTAGGAAGGTCAGGTCTTGCAAGTGCAATTAAGGAAGGAATACTTGACTCAAGTAGTAATTTAATAGCAATTATGGATAGTGATGGACAACATGAGCCAATTGCAATTCTCAATGCAGTCAGAAAACTTACAGATGAAGGCTTAGATCTCGTTTCAGGAAGTAGATTCCTAGGTAATTCGGAAATATATGGATTAAGCCAAGCTCGGACAGATGGATCTTCAATAGCTAATAATTTCGCAAGATTCAGTCTTCCTAAAGCTCATGGTCACTTAACCGACTACATGAGCGGCTTCCTAGTTATGAATCTCAACTCCTGTATGCCATTTATCTATAAAGTAGATGTAAATGGATTTAAATTTCTATATGAGTTACTAGCTGTCAGTAAAGGCAAGCTAAAAATTAAAGAAATTCCACTTAAATTTCAACCTCGTAATTATGGTTCGTCAAAGCTTGATTTGGCAATCTTTTGGGACTTTTTAATCTCTCTTCTGCATACCTTTAGTTTAAGGCTGATACCTAGAAGAGCCATTAGTTTTGGTCTGGTAGGTGCAACAGGTGTTCTTGTCCAATTAATATCTACTCATATATTAATGACTTCCATTAGGCTGGATTTTGTTGAAGCATTACCTATATCTGTGGTAATTGCAGCTACATCAAATTATATAATAAATAATGCTCTCACTTTTAGGGCACAAAGATTAAAGCGATGGAAACTAATCCGAGGTCTTCTAAAGTTTCTTCTAGTGGCATCTCTACCTGTAATAGCAAATGTAGGTCTAGCAACAACCTTCTACAGCATGATCGCTAATAATGCTATCTGGGCACAATTGTCAGGAATATTTGTTGTATTTATATGGAACTATGCTGCTTCTTCAAGGTTTGTCTGGAACACACCATAAATAACTTAAATACTAATGCTAATTGTGAACACTTACAAAATCTGGATAAAAAGGAATTGGCTTCCTATTTTCACTGGCCTAGTACTTCGTCTAATACAAATTAATTCACCAATATTAGGAATTCATAGCTGGCGACAAGCTGACACAGCAGCTATGGCAAGACATTTCTTTCTTGAAAATACACCAATCTGGCTACCACAAATTGATTGGGGTGGTGCAAGTCAAGGATTTGTAGAAAGTGAATTTCCATTATTTCCATACCTGATTGGTTTAATATATCAATCCACTGGCATTAATGAAGCATTCGGACGTTTATTTTCTGCTCTTTGCAGCACTCTAACGATAATCTTCTTAATCCGTATTGGAGAACACCTTTTTGATAATTATAGCGCCTGGTGGGGAGGTTTTTTCTTTGCGATAACACCTATGAGTGTTTATTATGGAAGGAATCTACAAGCAGAATCCTTATTACTTTTACTTGCTGCAATAAGCATCGAACAACTACTTGAATGGCACAAAAGGCATAATAACTTTCCACTAATAATTAGCTGGTTAGCATATCTACTAGCATGTCTAATTAAAGTTCTGCCATTAATCTGGCTTGGAATCCCTCTACTATGTATACATCTTTACAGGAATTCGGAAAACAGGCAAATAATGCCATTGATGATATTACTGAAGAATCTCATCAGACTTATAAAATCTCCTGCACCATGGTTGTTTTTCTTAAGTACAATTTTAATTAGTAGTCTTTGGTATCGATATGCGTATGAAATAGGTCAAATCAGTGGGCTCAGCTTTGGATTTTGGGGAAGCAGTTCAGACAGAGCAAATATCAATCTAATTCTTAATATCAATACTTGGCTAGACTTACTTCTCAGAATCATACTAAGAAACCTTAGCATCCTAGGATTACCAATTTTAATAATTGGTATTTGGAATTGCCGCAAATCTGCTAATACTCAAATCCTAATATCAGGTATTATTGGTTGGCTTATTTGTACACTCTTTGCTCTAAAAGCAACTTCTATTCATGAATACTACCAATTACCACTCCTAATCTTTATCTGTCCAATTATGGGGAAAGGCTGGCAAATATTTGTTAAAAATACTTCTTATCGGTTCACAAAGATTCCTATTCCAAGATTTACTCTAATCTTCATGATAATGATCAGTCTAGCAATCCTAAACTTTGACTATTGGTCCATAGAAAGACAACAGTCAAAAATATGGATGCCATTAGCTTATCAAATTCGTAATGAGGTGCCTATCAAATCTAAAATAGTAAGTGTAACCGGGCATGATCCAACTCTACTAAATCTAGCGAGAAGACAAGGTTGGCTAACAACGGCAAAAAATATCAATCAAGTCACTATCCGCAAATGGTTTAATGAGGGAGCTACTCATATAGCTGGAAACCTAGAATGGGAAGAAACTTATTCAAAATTAAATGACAAAGCTATCAGAATAAAATTAGAAAAATTACGTTGTTCTTCTGAGGAAAATAATAGATGCCCTCTCAATCAATCTAAAACATATCTATTACCTATAAACACTATTCTAAAATGAAATTACAAATCTTACCTACCGATGACAGGAGTGCATCTAACAAAGTCAGACAATGGGTTTTAATATTTTTCGTAATCACCTTATCTCTTCAACTATGGAGAATCTTTACTCTAAATGCTACTTATGACCAAGGTCTCTTTTTACAGGAAATTTGGAATAGTTCACAAGGTAGGCCATTTGAAAGCACATTAGCCTCTGAATTATCAGCTCCTGTAATGTTCAACGGGGAGGTTCCTCAACTTGGATATAGGCATCTTGCTCAGCATTTCACACCATTGTTGGTGGTATGGATACCTTTAATTAAAGCCTTTGGGCCTTGGTCATTACCTCTGATACAAGTTAGTTTAATTTCTGGGTCTGGATGGATACTTTTCTTGCTAGGGCTACAACATCTAAAGCCTAAACTTGCAGGGTGGGTTTCATGTAGTTATTTCTCTACAGCGTTAGTAATTGGACCGACTTTAGAAAACTTTCACGACTTATGTATAGTTCCAATCTTAGTATTTACTCTTCTACTTGGGATTAGTAAGAATCAAAAAATACTTTATTTATTTCCTGCTTTATTGCTACCATTAGTAAGAGAAGATGTTGGTCTGCTTAGCTTTGGAATTGGTATCTGGATGATATTGAGAACCTCATGGAAATCATGGGGTATAGGGCTATGCATCTATTCTGTTCTTTCAGTTCTAATAATTACCAGTCATATCATGCCTGAATTCGGATCAGAATTATCAACAAGATTCATGCAGGAGCGCTTTAGTCAATATCTAAATACAAATGAAGGTGGGCCTATAGATGTATTTATATCCATGCTAAAAAATCCTCTTCTTGTAGTAAAAGAATTTTTTTCACCAATAGGTAAAACTTCACTTTTCATAATTACATTAGGCCTACCTCTGGCTTTTATCCCATGGCTTTCAATAGATACATTTTATCTTTTAGCTCTCCCTTTATTTGTAGCTCTAAGCTCTAAAGGAGGAAATGCTCTTTCTGTAAGTCTTAGATTTGTACTTTATCTAGTTCCAGGAATTTATGCAGGTAGCATTTTTTGGTTTAAAACTCATAGTTCCATTTTCTATAAAAAAACATTCCGTAGATTCTGGAAAATCTGCATTTTAATAGCTTTTTGCTTTGCCCTAATAGATAATCCACATCGTTCACTCTCATGGATAATTCCTGACAGTATTAGACCTTGGGTGCATGTATCAATCCCTCAACAAATTCATAGAGGTATAGTTGCAAAGAAACTAATTAATTCAATATCTAATGAGTCTTCTGTTGCTGCTGAAACACATTTAATTCCACAATTAGCAAGTAGAAGGATACTTCTACGATTTCCAGAGAACTATCAATATAAAGACATGAACAAAACAATAAAGAAAGTTGATATAATAATAAGTCAACCTCGCTTTAACTTAACCTATGCTCCTGCATTTGGTCATTCCAAACGTTGGGTGAAGAAAAGTCTAGCTCAAATGGAAAAGCTAATAGAAACAAACCAATATGGGATTCTTCAATGCAGCAAAGATTCCATAATCCTTAAAAAAGAAACCATTAGCTTAGAAAGAGATCTGATTTGTTTTGAACAGGAAAAACAAAACGCTTTTAAATTCTTAAAGAAATTTTCTTAAGTAAAATTCACTCGCAAAACAAATTACATGTTTATCTATCAATGGGAAAGAAAATTCAAGAAAAAGGTAGAAGATCTACGTAATAGAAATATACATACCAATGGAAATAAAAATTTATATATTGCTTGTATTTTTGTATTTTTTATTTTCTGGGCCTGCTCATCAGCAAGACATTTTCTACTACAAAGCAATGCATATGATCTAGGTCTATTTGATCAATGGATATGGCTAGTTAGTCAAAATCTTCCGCCTTACTCAAGTATGGAAGGAGTTCATATCCTTGCCGATCATGGTGCATGGGGACTTTATTTGGCTGCACTAATCTATAAAATAAATAGCAATATTTACCTGCTATTAGCAAGTCAAGCTGCAGGTTTAAGTCTTACAGCAATACCTATATGGCATATAGGTGACCAAGCTGGTTTATCAAAAAAACTGTGTTGGCTTGCTTGCGGATTATGGTGGCTCCAGCCAGTTGTATTCAATACGAACTTATTTGATTTTCATCCAGAGGTTTGGATCATGCCAGCACTAGCTGGTTGTTACATAGCTAATCGCAGTAATAAACCTTGGCTTTGGTTTTCCTGTCTTTTACTCTTATTAAGTTGCCGGGATGGTCTTGTACTAATAGTTGCTGGGCTAGGGATAGAACAACTCTTAAGGAAAAAATGGAACTTTGGTTTAGCAAGCATTGGGATAAGCTTGGGTTGGCTTGCAATGTTAAATAAATGGTTATATCCAATGCTTACTGGTCGAACAAGTGGGCCTAAAGCAGCAGCAAGTCTTTTTTCATATCTCGGGAGCAGCCTTGACGAAATTATAGTTAACATATTAACTAAGCCATATCTTATTCTTCAAAACATAGATTGGTTAGGTGGGATCATATATTTGCTATTAATATCAATTGCAGTTGCACCATTTTGGAAAAAGAATTCTATATTTGTTCTTAGTGCAAGCATTCCCCTAGTTATTGTTAATTTAATCTCCGAAGAATCACCACAACGTACTCTTATTCATCATTATAGTCTCCCCATTGCAGTGATTGCTGTCATTGCTGCAATTGATGGTCTAGCAATACATCCACATCAAAAATTACCATGGAAAAAGCTTGCTTGGAGTGCAATTTGCTGGGCCGCACTTGCCAAGCCCTGGTTTTTTACAGGCCCTTATTTAAATAGAGTTTCACAAATTATTCCTGTATATCAGGCAATACTAGATGTTCCAATAGAAAGTAAGGTCCTAACAACAAGCTACATAGTTCCACATCTCAGTCAAAGAGTATCGATTTCCTTCCCAAAGAAAGATCTACAATCAATAAATTTAGACAAATTAGATGTGATTCTTCTTAATCCAAAAGATCCAGGATGGGGTTCCAATCAATTAATCCAAAACAAGATTTTAGAGCGAGCAAAAGCAAATAACTGGTCATGCAAAACTTTGTCTCATGGATTAGAACTTTGCAAAAAACCTTGATGAAGCTTCCCAAGGTAGAGAAGAGGTTTATAAACGATGCCCCCAACCCTTAAAAAGAATGGGTTGGGGGCTCTCGTCGGATCCGCTATTACGCGAAACCACTGGTTTAGGGGAAAGAAAGCCTATCTCAGTCGGCGTTCTCCGCGATAAGTAGACCCTTCATAAAACAACTGTGGGGCATTGACACCTCCTCCTTGTGGGATAGAGACAACTCACAAAGCATTCGACGTCAATCACTATGAAAGACATCACTTCGTTATTGCCAAAACAATCAAATAATAACTGACCCTATGCAATATTCAACATTTTTCAAATTTAAAATCCAACCTTAAAAAATTCTTATTTGATTTAATGGAATAATTCCAAAAACGAAATGAATTACTTAAAAGCATACCAAATGCCTATGCTATCTAGAAATATATCAATACTGAATGAATAAAAGCAATCTAGAAAAGCTATCGAAAAAACATCAGGTTTTGATAGCCGCAATTATATTTTTCATTGTCTGCTCGTCACTTCAATGGTGGCGAATGGAAAGTCTTACATCTTCCATGGATCAAGGAATACTTTTCCAAATACTTTGGAATGGATTAAGAGGGCATCCATTTGAAAGCACATTATCATCACAACTCTCTACCAATGTGGTTCATGGTGGTGAATTCCCATCCCTTGGTTACCACAGACTTGGGCAACATTTCACACCTATACTTGCAATATGGATTCCACTTATTGGTCTCCTAGGCAAATGGGGACTTCCATTTCTACAAGTTTTACTAATTACATGTGCCGGCCTTGTATTATATGAACTTGCAAAATGCAGAGTAGAAAGAAAGCTTGCTGCCAAAATCACTGTCTCCTTTTACTGTGCAAATGCTGTCATTGGTCCATGTCTGGGAAATTTCACAGATCTTTCTCAACTACCAATATGCATATTTTTAGTTTTGCTAGGAATAGAAAAAAAGAAGAAATGGTTAACATTTATTCCATCTATTTGTATACCTCTAATCAGAGAAGATGCGGGCATAGTACTTCTTGGCGTAGGCCTTTGGATATTAATAACTAATTCTAAAGCATGGAAACTTGCTATCTCCCTAGCAGTTTATGGAATTATTTGGACATTATTAACTACAAATTTATTAATGCCACTTTTCAGTGACGACAATTCAAAACGATTTATGGTTGAAAATTTTGGGCAATATATTAAGGGGAAAGATCAGGCTTCAAGTATAGAAGTTATTACTCTTGCCGTACAACAACCGCTGGTAATTTTACGTGAATTAATTGATCCACCTGGTCGAACATTAAGATACCTAATAGGCCAGGGACTACCATTAATGTTTATACCATTTATATCACTAGATAGCTGGCTTTTAATGGGATTACCTCTACTTGGTTTGTTACTTGCACAAGGAAATCCATTAGCAATTAATTGGCGATATGCCTATTTAGTCGTCCCAGGCCTCTTCGCAGGAAGCATATACTGGTGGGGGAAAAATCAAATTCTCTACAAGTCAAGAGTCTTACGAAAAATATGGACTGGTTGTATCATCCTTTCCTTATTATTTACTCTAACAAGTAATCCAAACAGAACTCTTTCTTGGATGATCCCACAAAGCATCCAACCATGGGTATTTCGTTCACCAATAAAGCAATGGAATCATGGTCAAATAGCAAAGAAAGCAATCAAAATAATTCCATCTCAGGCAAGTGTTTCTGCAAGTAATTCACTTGTTCCTCATCTTGCAGCAAGAGAAGTACTAATCCGTTTCCCATACCATATTCAATATCAAGACATCGAAAAAATAGTTAATCAGGTTGAATGGATTGCAGTAGATATTGATGAGCATCAAAGATATGCAAACGTTTTTAGAAATGAATGGGAAGATCTTCAACAAATCATAGAAATCCTAGATAAAATAAGTGTCAACTATTCTCCATATTTCGTAGATGATGGGATTGCAGTTCTAAGACTGAATGGGGAAAAGAACCCGCAAATTAATCAAAAATACCAGTCACTTATGACAAAGATTAAGCAATTGGAGCTTAGAAAAAATTAGTTTCTTACTCCATTTCATGACGTATCAAGCTAAAAATATTGAAATAATGACTCGATACGGCTAAAGAGGGAGTCCAAGGCTGAGATCTTAGGTATAAATACTTATAACAGGTTCGCTAGTAGCGATAGTTGGCCACAGTTTGATCAGAATGCAATTGAGTTCTTTCTAATGTTCCCGTGTACGTCATTGAATTAGCGCTAAAACTGAATCCATTGCCCTTGTCAGTTCAAAGAAAAGAATTAAAAGATGCAGAAGCTCTATACCAACAATTGCGCCAGTCTCTTGAGAAAGGCCACCCTCGAATCCTAGATCTAAATTGTGAGCAAGTTGAAGAAAAAAAGATTGCTGTACTGACTAGCGAAATAATTGGTATACAAATTTATGAAAAAACCGCTTCTGCTGGTGGTGGAAAACGACCTGGCTTTTCATTTGAATGAAATAAAAGATGAATCACACAAATCAAGTTGCAGAAAAGTATATTGAATCACCATACTTGATGCTTAATCAGGTTAGTTTCTCATGGCCATGTGGGAAAAAAGCTCTAAGAAATTGCAATTTTTCTATTAATAGCCCTGGCCTATGGATGCTTGTGGGAGCAAACGGGAGTGGTAAAAGTACACTTTTCAAAGTAATTAGTGGTCTTCTTAAACAAGACAGTGGAAAAGTCTTTTGCAAATCAAAACCAGCTCTGGTTTTTCAAAACCCTGATCACCATTTACTGCTTCCGACTTGCAGTAGTGACCTTCTCCTTAGTGTCCCCAATCATTTAAATACAGAAACTCGCATGCAACGAGTTCAGGAATCACTTGAACAAGTTGGCCTGGCCGAAATGAGATCTCGCCCAATCCATACGCTAAGTGGAGGACAAAAACAACGATTAGCAATTGCAAGTGCTATTGCCAGTAATTCCGAGCTTCTGCTTTTAGATGAGCCAACAGCTCTTCTAGACCCTTCGAGTCAAAACTCTGTAATCACAACTGTAAAGCAGCTTTGCTCCAGGCCTAATAACCCACTTACAGCTATATGGATCACCCATCGACTAGAAGAATTGGAGCATGCAAATGGTGTTGCGAAGATGGATGATGGAATGGTTCACAACTTTGAATCTGGCAAAAAACTACGACAACTACTTCATGGGCTTGCAGTTCGGAGGGTGTGAAAGGTAAGTTCTTGTCTATGCAATCCTCGGTAGCTCAGCGGTAGAGCGGTCGACTGTTAATCGATTGGTCGCAGGTTCGAATCCCGCCCGGGGAGTTTTTTCCACCTCTAAGAAGGCCTCTGGGGTAATCCAGAGGCCTTCTTAGAGGTGTTTTGGCTGTGATCAAACAAAAGTAGTTAATCACCGTTATTTAACCGGGCTGAAATTCTAAAAAAGAGCCTTTGAGATTTTTTTACCTCCAAAATTCATGGAAACGTTAGAGAGGGTCAATTGGCTTGAGCAACCATCCAATGTTCAATTCATGATTTGTTATCACTGATAACAACACTTAGTGAGATGTTCTCCATGAGGAATTTTTCGTTTCAGAATTGGACAAGTCACATATCTAATAAGGGCCTTAGAAGGTATTACCTGAAGTATTCGCATGTGCTGCAAAAATCACTCACTTTGAGGAAGATGAGTTCATCTTTTTTAGAAAAAACTATTTTTCTAGTTCATCAGATATTTGAAGTAAGAGCCGAGCCTGGTCTTCCTGTCTTAGCCCAAGCTATAAACCTCTCCAGTAATGCATTAGTACCAGTAAGGGGCTAGCACTTAGCTAAGCATTGGAGCAATTGGATGAGTTCTTTATAGTCCGATCTCTTATATAGAACAGTAATTAGAACAAAATTCTGATCAGAAATATAATCTAAGATTGATTTAACCGTTCTAACTAAGGAAGATTATCATTACAGGTTTCTAGAACAGTGCACCAGACAAGTGAGAATAAGCAAAATCCAGTCCTTATTTTTCCTGGCAAGAGGTGTGAGTTGAATATTCTGATCCGATAGTTTTAAATCCACAACAGAGCGTGGCCTGAATTGGAAGAATTTCTAAAAAAGCATTCAAGAGCTCATTAGTGACAGATCGAGCAAAAACCTTGTCATAGCAAGAGGTTTCGACATTGATGCTGCTGAGAATCATTTAGATCATTGCTGCAAAGCAACACAAAGCAATACAAATCTTGAGAGAATCATTGGATTATTGAAGTAACAGCCCCTAGCTGATTACTAAGTTCCCAACGACTCCGATCTAATGAAGCCCTGCATCCTACTGATCGAAGACGACCAAGACATGCGTGACCTAGTTGGAGGTCATCTAGAGCATTGTGGTTTTGATGTTCACAAAGCAGACGATGGAATCAAAGGGCAAGCACTCGCCCTCCAATACCTTCCAGACCTAATACTTCTAGACCTAATGCTTCCCAAGGTTGATGGTCTAACTCTCTGCCAAAGATTGCGAAGAGACGAAAGAACCGCAGGAATTCCCATTCTCATGATTACTGCATTAGGTGGGCTCAAAGACAAAGTCACAGGGTTCAATTCAGGAGCTGACGACTACCTCACAAAACCATTTGATCTTGATGAATTACAGGTCAGAGTCAAAGCCCTACTTCGAAGAACTGAAAGAGCCCCTGCCGGATCAAGTAGTCATCAAGAAATTCTTAACTATGGTCCACTCACACTTGTTCCAGAAAGATTTGAAGCTATTTGGTTCGATCGTCCCGTGCGATTAACACATCTGGAATTTGAACTACTTCATTGCTTGCTTCAGCGCCATGGACAAACAGTATCTCCTTCTTTAATTCTCAAAGAAGTTTGGGGTTATGAGCCTGATGACGACATTGAGACAATTCGTGTTCATGTACGCCATTTGAGAACAAAACTCGAGCCAGATCCCAAAAAACCTCGTTTTATAAAAACTGTTTATGGAGCTGGATATTGCTTGGAATTACCTACAGGGGGGCAAATCCCAATCATGCAAGATGTGCTTGCAAAAGCACGCCAAGAACGAGAAAACCAAAACACTAACAATCAACTAGAAACAGCTTAAGAATTAACCATAAGATCTAATAAAGCAACCTCCCATGCCAATCTTGGTTGAACATACCCAAGAAGATGTAATCTAAGTTTTTCAAGACGACGCAAAGGTTCTTGATCTAATTTCTGATTCCAAAGATGAAACTGCAACCAGTTAATTAACCATAACTGCTGTTCACCATCTAAAGTATCAGTTAAATCTCGTGCCAAGGATAATGCTTGCAATGGGTTTTGAGGAAGATTTTTAAGGTTGTTCGAGATATCATCAGGTATTGATTTCCAAATATGTAAATTTTGAATTAGCTGCCCAGGCGATCCATTAGCAAGACTAAGAATCTCTAAATAACTCTCATTCTTACTGAGAGATTCAAATTCCAAAATCCTCTTTTTCTTTAAAACAAATTTCAACTGATCCATATCAAGACGCTTAAAAAGAATATTCTGACAACGTGATCTAATTGTAGACAGCAAGCGATCAGGCGCAGAAGAAATTAGAATTAATAATCCATGGCCTGGTTCTTCTAAAGTTTTTAATAATGCATTTGCTGCTGGTTCAGCCATTAAATCAACAGATTCAATGATTACCATTCCATGCTTTGCTTCTACAGGATTCCTTCCCAGAAATCTTTTTAAATCTCGAATCTGCTCCAACCGAATTTGCGGTGGAGTCCTAGAGCTCACACTCTCTAAATCCGCTTCAGACTTAGGCACAAGGCGTCCCTGATGAATATATGTTGGTTCAATTATCAAAAGATCTGGATGATTTTTTTCTTCCAGACGTCTCCTTAGAGACTCAGAAGACTTGCCGTTAAAAAGTAACCCTTCGAGGAATCTAAATGCTGCCAACTTACGTCCAACCCCATTGGGACCGCAAAATAAATAAGCAGGAGCAAAATGTTTTTTTCTAAGTGAAGCTTCCAAAAAAGCAACGGCTAAAGATTGGCCTATTAGATCATTAAATAATGAACTCATATTATGTCCGAAGGCGAAATATTTTCCTCAATGGAGTCTTTAAAGTGATTCAGAATTGCTCGCTCAATAGAACGACTAACTTCTTCAAAAGTCTTATTGGCATCTACCCGAATCCATTCTCTATCTCTTGCTACATCTTCGAAACCGGAAGCTACTTTTAATAAGAAATTTCTCCCCTCTGCCTCAATGCGATCATTAGGTTTTAAACCTCGTCTTCGCAGGCTCTCATTCACAGGTAAATCTAACCATAAAGTGATATCTGGCTGAAGGCCATTGGTGGCAATCCTTTCAAGTTGCATGATTATGTCCACATTCAATTGTCTGGCATACCCTTGATAAGCAAGGGTTGAGCCACTAAAACGATCACTTACGACCCAATCACCCCTCTGCAAAGCGGGGATAACCAATTTAGACATATGCTGTGCACGATCAGCTGCATATAAAAAAAGCTCTGCTAAAGGCTCTGGCGCTGCTTCTCCAGGGGGGTTAAGCAATAATTCTCGTAATGCAATACCCAATTCAGTGCCACCTGGCTCACGGGTAAGAAGCAAATTTGTTCCTTTTGGCATAAGCCCACTATTGGGCAACCACCTAGCTAGATATTCAAGCTGGGATGACTTACCACAACCATCAATCCCCTCAAGAACCAAAAAACTCCCGATCATGCCGTGCGCAATGAAAGTGCATTTAAAACCACTGTGATAGAGCTAACCGCCATAAGAAGAGCTGCTATTGGTGGAGAAAGGAGCAGGCCAAAGGATGGGAGCAACAAACCAGCAGCAATTGGTAACGCAACAAGGTTGTAACCAAAGGCCCAGAAAAGATTCTGTCTGATCTTTTCCATGGTTCTACGAGCTAACAAAAGAGATTCTGGTAATCCCTCCAGTCGATCACCTAAAAGAACCAAATCAGCAGACTCTTGAGCAATTTGAGTCCCTGTACCCACAGCAATCCCTATGTCAGCAGCAGCTAAAGCAGGTGCATCATTAATTCCATCACCCACCATTGCAAGAGGACCAAACTCCCTGCAATTTTCAAGCCTGTCAAGCTTTTGGTTAGGCAAAAGCTGCCAACCAAGTAGATGTTGAGGAAAACCTAGTTTTTCCCCTATTTTCTCAACCGCTTCTCGTCTATCGCCACTAAGAATAGAAAGTTTCAGACCACTTTCTCTCAAACGAGCCAAAGCAATTGAAGCATCAGGCCTCAATCGATCTTCAATACATATAAAACCTAAAAATACATTTCCTTCTGCTACTGCAACAACAGATTGCCCATTCAGTGCTGCTTGTTCAAGCTTATTGCAGATATCTTGTGAAAAGCTAACACCTTTAGATAAAAGCCATTCAGGGGTACCAACAAATACTTTTTCCATTAAACCCTCAAGTTCCCCTTCCAAACCTTCTCCTGGATAAGTTCGACATTTCAGTAAGGGAATAAAAGTAAGATTTTGTCTTTGAGCCTCCTGTAATACTGCATGAGCAAGTGGATGGCGGCTGTTCTTTTCAAGACTGGCTGCCAACTGAAGCATTCTCTCTGACTTCTCAATAGCAAAAAATGAAGCGACTAAAGGTCTCCCTATCGTGAGAGTGCCAGTTTTGTCAAAAACAACTTGACTTATTGAAGCTGCAGTTTCAATCACATCTCCACCACGGAAAAGCCATCCATGGCGTGCCGCCTGACCAGAGGCAACTGTTATTACTGTTGGAGTGGCCAAACCCAACGCACAGGGACATGCCACAACCAAAACAGCAATAGAAAGTTGCAAAGCAAGTCCTAAAGAAGTTGTAGCTCCTGCACCCAAAGAAGAATGCACATGATTGCCATGTACAAAACCCTGCCCAGCAGTATGTAAAACCTGCGGCCAAAGACGAACTCCCAAAAGCCACCAAAAAATAAATGTGGCAAAAGCCAAGCTGACAACTCCATAGCAAAAACGGCCTGCGACACGATCTGCCAACCCTTGAATTGGTGCCTTTCTTGCTTGTGCTTTTTCAACTAACGCAATTATTCGGGCTAAGGCTGTCTCAGCTCCTATATGAGTGACTTCAATTACCAAAGTTTCTTCCAAGTTCAAGCTGCCTGATGAAAGCTCAGTTCCAGGGGCAGCATCTATAGGTAATGGCTCTCCAGTAAGGCTGGATACATCCACCGCAGAATGTCCTTCCAATACAACTCCATCCACTGGAACGCGATCTCCAGCAAGCAATTGAACTTTTTCACCTGGTCTAAGTGCTCCAACTCGAACATCTCGAACCACTCCATCCGAAACCAATAGTCTTGCCTGATCAGGTTGCAATTGAGCCAATTGCTTAAGTGCTCTACCAGTTCTTAAACGAGCCCTCTCCTCCAAAAAACGACCCAACAAAACGAAACCAAGAAGCATTACAGGCTCGTTAAAGAAACAAGGCCACCCAACTTTTGGCCAAATCAATGCAACCAAACTTGCTAAATAAGCACTAGTAACGCCAAGCCCTACCAATGTGTCCATGCTTGGAGCTAAATCAAGTGCAGCCTTCAGACCATTTTTTAAAATTTTGAATCCTGGACCAATTAGTGCAAGCGTTGCCAAAGACGCATGAAATGGCAAAGAACCAATAATTGGCAATGCAAGCCGACCTCCTTCAGCCAGATGTCCAAAAACTGAAAGGATAAGCAATACCAAAGCAACCATCAATTGGCGCCAATTACTCCACCATTCCGAAAAAGAATCAACATCACTAGAAGAATTCTCATTAGTGATAGTTGTCTGTCTTAATTGAGCAGGGAAGCCTCGAGCTTCTAAAGCTTCAAGAATTGGCTCAATTGGTTGACTTGGATCTTGAAAATCTACCCATGCAGTTCTTGCAACCAAATTCACGCTTGCATTGGAAACAAAAGGCTGCTTAAGCAATATGCTTTCTACTGAACGAACGCAGCCACCACATTTCATACCCGAAACATCGAGTAAAACTGAACTGCTACCAGGTTTAAGGTCGCTAATGCTCAAGGATTAATTAGAGATAGCCCTACGGTAATGAAATTCAAGTAACTAAGTGCCAAAAATTTGAATCAATAAACGTTTAACCCACGCTAAAATTCCGTGGACTAACAATAATTGCAAGCTAGTTACCTAATTCAACAATTCACTACTCATCGTGCCTCGCAACCAAAACAACGACAATTTCCTAGACAAGGCCTTCACGGTTATGGCAGAGATGATCGTGAAAGTAATGCCAATTAGAGATAGAGAAAAACAAGCCTACATCTACTATCGAGATGGTCTTGCTGCTCAAAATGATGGTGACTACTCTGAAGCATTAGAGAATTACGAAGAAAGTCTAAAGCTTGAAGAAAATGCCATCGACAGAGGAGAAACCCTTAAAAATATGGCAATTATATATATGAGCAATGGCGAAGAAGATCGTGCTCTTGAAACTTATCAAAAATCCCTAGAAGAGAACCCAAAACAACCTTCCTGCTTGAAAAACATGGGATTGATCTACGAAAAACGTGGCCGCCTAGCACAACAAGCTGGACAACTAGATGAATCTGATAGCTGGTTTGATCAAGCTACAGAAGTTTGGACCAAAGCCGTGAGACTTTATCCAGGAGGCTATTTAGATATAGAAAATTGGCTTAAAACAACAGGAAGAAGTAAAGTTGACGTGTATTTCTAAAAAATATATTCTTTTTAAAAGAAATTACTCTTCTAAGGACTGAATTCCTAAAGCTAGAAACAAACCTTCAGAAATATTTTGAGCCTCGATAATTTCGATGCTCATTGAAAAATCAGCTATTGATATTCCACTATTCTTTGGAATAATTGCCCTATTAAAACCTAGCTTTAAAGCCTCATTCAATCGTTGCGGAAGCTGAGCGACCTTTCTTAACTGACCACCTAAGCCCAGTTCACCAATCAAAACTGTACCTTTAGGAACCGTAAAGTTGCGATAACTAGAAACTACAGCAGCTGCAACTCCCAAGTCAGCTGCAGGTTCTTCGACTTCTAATCCACCTGCAACAGCCAAATAGCAATCATATCTAGATAAAGGTAATTTCATATGTTTTTCAAGTACCGCAAGAATTTGATGAAGCCTATTGATTTCAATACCTGTTGCAGTCCTTCTCGGACTTGCATAACTAGTTGAACTTACTAATGCTTGAATATCAACAGCAAGTGATCTAGTCCCTTCACAAGCAACAATTGTTGACACTCCATAGGCTTCTTCTCCACTCAAAAATAACTCACTTGGATTATCAACTTCAACTAACCCTCTACCTCTCATCTCAAACAAACCCAACTCTTGAGTTGCACCAAAACGATTCTTAACTGCCCTAAGAAGCCTATGGCTAGCAAACCGATCCCCTTCAAATGTCAATACAGCATCGACAAGATGCTCAAGTACTTTTGGGCCAGCAAGCATACCTTCTTTGGTTACATGACCAACCAAAATCAAAGCTATACCTTGCTTTTTAACTAACCTTTGCAAAGCAGCAGCACACTCTCTTACCTGTGCTACTGACCCTGCCGCACTCGAAAGAGCAGAGTCATGCAAAGCCTGAATGCTGTCAACAATTGCCACTGCAGGGCTCACTATTTCTAATTCCTGAAGAACCAAATCCAAATCTGTTTCAGCTAATAGCCTCAATCCTGATTCGACTCCGCTCAAACGTTGCCAACGCAATTTGACTTGTTGTGCAGACTCTTCAGCACTTACATAAAGCACAGAATGCTTCCCTGCCATAGAAGAAGCGCTTTGTAAAAGCAATGTGCTTTTCCCAATGCCTGGATCACCTCCTACTAACACCAATGATCCAGGAACTAATCCCCCACCAAGAACTCGATCAAATTCTTTATATCCACTAGGCAATCTTTCCAAAGAGTGCTCGCCTAAGTCATTCATCAAGGTGGATCGTTGACGCATATTGTCCTTGGAAATATCTGACTGCTGCCGACCAGAACCCTTCCTGACTTGAACGACCTCCTCAATCAATGAATTCCAACTTCCACAACTAGAACAACGACCAAAAAACTGTCGAGTCTGAGCTCCACAACTTTGGCAAACGTAAAAAGAGGCAGGTCTGGTCACGAATTTATATTAAGAAAGATTGCATTAGATGAACCCAAAGACCTGACGATCTAGCAGGCGCTTCTTTAGGATCTTGTTCTTGTAGCCGCCAAAGGCAACATGACGGCGACCAGTTCAGCCAAAGAGACAATTCTTGTTGTTGACGATGAGGCCAGCATTCGCAGGATCCTCGAAACTCGACTATCAATGATTGGCTATCAAGTAGTAACAGCTTGCGACGGAACAGAAGCTTTAGAACTGTTCAACAACTGCGAGCCTGACTTAGTAGTACTTGACGTGATGATGCCCAAGCTTGACGGCTATGGGGTTTGTCAAGAATTACGTAAAGAGTCAGATGTGCCAATCGTAATGCTGACCGCTTTAGGTGATGTTGCTGACAGGATTACTGGCCTAGAGCTTGGAGCAGACGACTACGTCGTTAAACCATTTAGCCCAAAAGAACTTGAAGCTCGTATCAGATGTGTTCTTCGTCGTGTCGAAAAAGAACAAGTAGCCGGAATTCCAAACTCTGGAGTGATTCAAGTCACTGATTTAAGAATCGATACCAATAAAAGGCAAGTATTTAGAAATAATGAGCGCATCCGACTCACAGGAATGGAATTTAGTCTTCTTGAACTACTGGTAAGTCGTTCAGGGGAACCATTTAGTCGAGGAGAAATTTTGAAGGAAGTTTGGGGTTACACCCCAGAGAGACATGTTGACACTCGCGTAGTTGATGTTCATATTTCAAGACTTCGTTCCAAACTGGAAGACGATCCAGCCAATCCTGAGCTGATCCTCACAGCCAGAGGAACTGGATACCTGTTCCAGCGCATAGTGGATTCCGTTGCTTCCGAATGATCCCAATTCCTCAATGGCCTCTTGGCCGAGGAACAAAACCAGCAGACCAAGAGCCATAAGGCGTCTAGTTATCTGGTACCGCCGCAATGCCGCGGTCACAACGCTAGTAGATACCGCTACTAACTCTGCATCTGCTGCAACGAATGTTGCAGCAGATGTTGTATCCAATGCTGGTTCAGTCGTTACAAATGCAAGTTCAATGGCTGGGAACATGCTGCAGCCATTGGTATTTGACCCTCTCAGGAGACTACAAGGAGCAACAAATTCATCAGAATTAAATGTCATCAAAGATAGCGAACGAATCTGGATAGCAGTTGATGGTATGGGTGGTGATGAAGCCCCTGGAGCAATACTTGAAGGTTGTCTTCAAGCAATTGAGCGACTACCAATAAAAATCAAATTTGTCGGCGAAAAAGATAAGGTTTTGAAGTCTGCAGTCGAATCAGGTCTAAACCTCGAGTTAGAGGAGGCCCAAAAATCAGGTTATCTAGAGCTTGTAGGAAGCGGGACCTCAGTCGAAATGAATGAAGAAGCAACTGTTGTTAGGCGTAAAAGAGACGCAAGTATCAACATTGCAATGGACTTAGTAAAACAAGGCAAGGCGCTAGCAATGTATTCAGCAGGCAATTCTGGTGCCTTAATGGCCTCCGCAATCTTCAGACTTGGCAGGCTGGCTGGCATTGATAGACCTGCAATAGGAGCTCTCTTCCCAACAAAAGATCCTGGTCAACCTGTGCTTGTCCTTGATGTAGGGGCAAACATGGATTGCAAGCCAACTTATCTGCTTCAGTTCGCATTACTGGGAAACATCTATTCAAGGGATGTTCTTCAAGTAAATAAACCACGAATTGGATTAATAAATATTGGAGAAGAAGATTGCAAAGGGAATGAGCTAACCCTTCAGACAAATAAATTATTAAATGAAGAAAAACGCTTGAATTTTGCTGGAAACTGCGAGGGGAGAGATGTTCTTTCAGGAGAATTTGATGTAGTGGTATGTGATGGTTTTACTGGAAATGTACTTCTAAAGTTTCTTGAATCAGTTGGTAGTGTTTTATTAGATGTACTCCGATCCGAGCTGCCTCGTGGAAGGCGAGGGAAAGTAGGTTCGGCATTCCTTAGAAGCAACCTTAAACGAATTAAAAAAAGACTTGATCATGCCGAGCATGGAGGAGCGCTATTGCTAGGAGTTAATGGTATTTGCGTGATTGGGCATGGCAGCAGCAAAGCTTTATCCGTAGTAAGCGCTCTTCGACTTGCTCATTCAGCAGCAAGTCATGGAGTAATGGAAGATCTTGCCGAACTCCAAAAAACCTAATCCAGACAGCATTTAACTATGAAGAGGGAAGCACTGTGATTTACTTACGCCATCTGTGAGCTATTGCCCATTGGCTCAAACCGCGAAAATTACTAATCAAGTGATTCTTGTAGGTAGTGGATGTGCCTATCCAAACCAAAGACTCACTAATACCCAACTCGGCCTCAGGGTCGATACAAATGATTCATGGATCCGCAGTCGAACCGGCATAGGTGCTAGGCGAATTATTGGTCCTGGGGAAACGCTTACTGATTTAAGCTACAAAGCTGCCTCAGCGGCTATTGAGATGGCTGGTTGGGACCCTCAAAGCATCGACTTGGTTCTATTAGCAACCTCAACTCCTGATGATCTCTTCGGATCTGCACCTGCAGTTCAAACAAAACTAAATGCTAATAATTCGGTTGCTTTTGACCTCACAGCAGCATGCAGTGGATTCTTATTCGCTCTAATCACTGCATCGCAATTTCTGCGAACAGGATCCATGCGGCGGGCACTAGTAATTGGAGCAGATCAATTAAGCAGTTGGGTTAACTGGGACGATAGAAGGACCTGTGTCTTATTTGGAGATGGAGCAGGAGCAGTTGCCATAGAAGCGAAAGAAACTTCTGAAAAAGGATTGATTGATTTCGAACTCAGATCAGACGGTAGAAGAGGAAATTATCTCAATCTCAATAAAACTAAAGATTTTTCTCACTTAATTGAAAATTCTAGCTACCAAACAGGTTCCTTCTCCCCTATTGAGATGAATGGACAAGAAGTATATAAATTTGCAGTTAAGGAAGTCCCAGCAATTCTTCAGACTCTTCTAAGAAAAACAAATACAGATCCCCAAATGCTCGACTGGCTTCTTTTGCATCAAGCAAATCAGAGAATTTTGAATGCAGTTGCTGATCGCTTCAAGATTTCATATGAAAAAGTTCTTACAAATCTTGCTGACTATGGAAATACTTCTGCCGCAACAATTCCAATCATGCTTGACGAAGCCATAAGGTCTGGAAGAGTAAAACCTGGTGATTTAATTGCAAGTAGTGGATTTGGAGCAGGCCTTAGTTGGGGTGCAGCTCTGTTCCGATGGCATGGGCCCAATTAATCTTTTAAGAAATCGCTAAATCGCTAAATGTCTATCGCCTGGGTTTTCCCCGGACAGGGCTCACAAAAAATAGGAATGGCAAATGCTGTCCTCTCACTCCCTGAAGCAAAAGATCGTTTTGAATTTGTCTCAAACCTTTTGAATCGCGATTTAATTGAAATATGTCAACGAAACTCCAATGGCAATCCTGATCCAAATGAATTAAATAAAACAGAAAATACTCAGCCTGCACTTTTTACAATTGAATCTCTGCTCGTAGATGACCTTCACCGCCAAGGTCGAGAGGCTTCATTAGTTGCGGGACATAGCTTGGGTGAACTTGTGGCACTTTTTGCTGCCGGTGCCTTTGATTTTGTGACTGGTATAAAACTCATTCATAAGCGCTCTTCACTAATGGCAGCCTCGAAAGATGGTGCTATGACTGCAGTCATAGGCTTCGATCGCTGCCAACTCGAAGACCTCGTAGAGGCCACTGATGGCGTGGTAATAGCTAATGACAATAGTTCTGGACAAGTAGTCCTTTCTGGGACGCCAGAGGCGATCCAGAAGGTATCTAATAGCCTTAAATGCAAGCGAGCAATTCCTCTTCCTGTCTCAGGTGCTTTCCATTCTCCATTTATGGAAAGTGCGGCAAAGAAATTTGCTGAAGAACTTGATTTAGTGATCTTCAAAAACACAAAAATTCCTGTTTTAAGCAATAGTGAACCAACGCCAACTTGTGAAGCTGAGGTTCTAAAGAATCGCCTAAAACAACAAATGACAACAGGAGTTCGATGGCGAGAGTCAATGGATGAAATGAGTAAAGCTGGTATCAAAAACATCATTGAAATCGGACCTGGCAATGTATTAAGTGGACTTGCCAAACGTTCCATTGCAGGAATTTCAACAAACCAAATAGCAAGCGCGAGTGACTTAGGCCACTAGACATATGACTTCTACAAATCAAAACTTCAGCGAAAAAAGATCAGGATTGCTAACTCCAAAGCCAAGTCTCGTCTATCAATTAGTGAGCTACTTAATTGTATTTCCAATTTTTAGATGGTTATTTCGGGGGCAAACTTCCGGAAATGAAAATGTTCCCCAAAATGGCCCACTTGTCGTAGTAGCAAATCATGGTTCACATCTAGATCCACCTTTAATAGGACATGCCTTAGGAAGACCAGTTGCTTTTATGGCAAAAAAAGAGTTGTTTTTGCTGCCTTTACTAGGACCCATTATTCGAGCGTGTGGTGCATATCCAGTTAAGAGAGGAGCTAGCGACCGAGAAGCTATTCGAGTTGCCTCCAATCGCCTTAATGAAGGTTGGGCTACAGGTGTCTTCCTAGATGGCACACGACAAAAAGACGGCCGAGTGAATAAGCCAATGCCAGGCGCCGCACTCCTTTCTGCCCGCACCGGGGCACCTATCCTTCCAGTAGCAATAATCAATAGCCACAAAGCTCTTAAAGCTGGAAAACTCTTGCCACGATTAATTCCAATCCACTTAAGAATTGGGAAAGCATTACCCGCACCAACAAGTCGAAAAAAAGTTGATCTTCAAAAAACTACGAGCGAACTACAGCAAAGAATCAATGACTTAATAGACCTAGGCCCCTTAATCCAAAGCAAAAAACTCTTATCGAAATCTACTAAATAATTCTACCCATCGAGTCTCAAGAAGAATCTTTAAATCTTCACCAGTAAGTACCCAGATGAGGGCCCTTAACCAGTCCATTATCAACTTATCCAAACCCTCATTTATACATTTTTTATTACAGCTAACTGAAACACTACTAAGTCTAATCCCTCGGCTACCAGCCACTAAATTACCTACTGCCATAGATCTTAGTAAATGATCCTCACTAGTAACTAATAAGGCATGTCTGATACCATCAACCGCCAAATCATCAACTAAAGATGTGAAATTGCTTAAAGTATCTCTTGCTCGATAATCAAGTTTTACGCTATTAATTGGAATTCCAGATTGTTCAATCAACCAATTTGCATGTTCAGGATTACTTCCTCCACTAACTACCAAAGGAAGGCTCATCTCTCGTGCTAATCGCACACCAACTCGCTCACGATCTATATCCCCACCAAGGACCAAAATCAACTGGGGTGGAATTGATAGTGTCCAAGCCTTTCTAAATGGCCGCAAAGGCTTTTCTATCAAGACAAAAACACAAAGACACCCGCAAACAAAACCAAAACACAATGATCGATACCAAGCCATTAAGGCCTCTCCACAGGAGAGCCTGGATATATTGGAAGGACGAAATCCCAACAGGCTTTCTTTCCAAGTTGATGTGCAACTAATGAAAGTTTTACAAGTTGAGTAACGTCCTCTTCGACATTATCTTCTGCCAATAAAGCTGGCTTCAAATCAGACTCAACAGGTAAAAGATGTGGTGCATCAATTTCTATGATCCCAGCAAATGAATTCATTAGTGATTCATTAGTCAACTGATACCGACCTGCCAAAATCCCTCTATTTCTAATCGGTTTAACTATCCAAAAAAATTTCTTAATCTGAAAAGACTTTTCAGATGCAATCAAGCGTGGCGCCATCAGAGCAAAACTACTAACTCCATCCAAAGGGCAACCCAATTGCTGCGACAAAATACGTGCCATCCCTACCGTCAGCCGAGTGCCAGTAAAACCACCTGGACCAGTAGCCACAGCTAAGCGACTTAAATTTGGCCATAAGGATGCTGGTAGAACCTTCTCCACACAAGTCAAAAGACAATTTGACAATTCACGACCAACTTCAAATGTGGCTGTATATGGATCAGAATCAGGCTGCAAACAATCAATAACTGAAACCCCTAGAGTTTTTGTAGAACTGTGTAATGCCAACAAAAATTGAGCCTTAAAGCGAGAACTATCATCATTAATCTGAAACATCATCTAGGTACCTCCTGACCCGGGCGTAACCGCTGCCACCTGCCTAAATCTTCCATAAAACTGTCACAAGCACGAACGTCCCATTCAATGAACGTTTCTCCATTAGGCACATTCTTCACACTCACATGAATAACAGGCCTCTGAGGTTTGATATCAGGTGCCAAATTCAAATGTTCCTCACCATGTTGTCTTTCAACAGCGTGATAAGCACTGCATCTGTCAACCCAGTGGCAGTTCACACAAATGCACATGTCCTCCGAACCCGCTGATACATCCATTCTGGATGATTATTCAACAGATTTAGCTCAATTTCTTTGGCAAAGGCTAAATCAAAATCTTTCGCCCTTAAAATCATTTGATTTACCTCAAGGCTCGGCAATAGTCGGCGGTGTTATTCGAGACCTCCTACTAAATAGAAATCAACAGCATCTAGACCTTGATTTCATAGTTCCAAATAATGCGATTAAAACAACAAGATCTCTTGCTGAGCAAAAAGGTGGTTCATGCATTGTGCTAGATCAAGAACGTGATATTGGTCGACTAATTATTAAAGGCAAAACCTTCGATTTTGCTCAACAAATTGGAAAAACCCTTGAGGATGACCTATTTCGTAGAGACTTTCGCATGAATGCAATAGCCCTAACCTTTCATCCTGAACCAAAATTACATGATCCAACTAATGGAATAAAAGATATTTTAATAAGAAAAATTGTTGCGATTCGGAAACAGAATCTTTTTGACGATCCCCTCAGATTTCTTCGTGCGCTTCGGCTCATGGCCGAACTTCATTTAACGGTAGATAACCAAATCATAGTTTGGATACAACAACACAAGAATCTCCTTCAAGCAACAGCCCCAGAAAGAATTCAAGCAGAACTCAATCGAATCGTTAAGGCTCCTTGGGCAGACGAAGTGATTCCATTACTAACAAGCGTTGCTCTGCTCAGAATGTGGGGAAATAATTACAAAACATCTCATCCCAAACTACATACCCTCAAAGAGGCCAATTCACTCAACGCAGAAGAAAAAGACATAGCAATGCCATTAATTCGGCTTACTCATCTTTTGAGTAATGAAGGGCTTAAGAAATTGCGATTTAGTAAAAAACAGATCTCGAGGTGTCAACTTCTAAGGCATTGGCAAGATCTTAACGATGGAAATGGGTTCGAAAATTTAAAAGAACCCGACCGTCTCAGATTGCATCAAGACCTAGAAAAAGACCTCCCAGCTTTAATTCTGGACCTGCCAGTCAAAAAACAAATCATTTGGTTACAACGATGGAGAGATACAAATGACGTTCTCTTCCACCCAACTCCTCCCATAGATGGGAATACACTTAAAGAGCTTTTAAAACTGCCTTCTGGAGAGCAATTAGGAATGCTGATTAACCATCTATTGCACGAAAAAGCCTTCGGCCGTTTGAATAATAAAGATGAAACTCTTAAGGCAGCTCGTTACTGGTTAACACAAAAACAGACCTTGCTGTGATTAACTGCAGAGGCAGTGACCATATTTATCGGCCTGATCCGATTCCTTTTTCCTACCTCCCCTCTTCTTCATGAGCGTTCGCCTTTACATCGGCAACTTGCCGCAAACTTTCGAGAGCAAGGAGCTTGAAGCCCAACTATCAGCCGTTGGAGAGGGCATTAAATTCAAAGCTGTGATGGACCGAGAGACAGGTGCCTGCAGGGGTTTTGGATTTGCCAACGTAAATAATGACAAACTTGCCGATGCCGTAATAGCTCAGTTAAATGGGCGGGAATTCAAGGGTAATAATCTGAGAGTTGAACGTTCGGAACGGCGGGATTCAGGAAATGGAAATAATCGAAAAGGAAATCATGGGTCAAACAACAATGGACCTGGAAGCCGTAAAGAAGTCAAGAAAGTTGTTCATAGTGATGCCCCGATTGAAGAAGCACCTGATCCACGCTGGGCAGGGGAGTTATCTAAATTGAAAGACTTACTAGCGAATCAAAAGACACCTGTTTAAAAACTTTTTGTTAATACCTCATCAATAGATATTTTACTTTTAGCGCATTTGAGAAATCAAATACGAAAGTGGCAAGTCAAGTATCTTGATCCAACGGCTTACATAAGCACGATTATTGAAAACGTCATAATCAAGACGCTCTATCGAATCAAGGATTCCTCTGTAAAGCCTTAACGAAGTCCATACAGGCCACCTTGCATCAGCGGATAACCATCGAACACCTGATTCAGAGCGAGAGAACCATTCTCGAGCTCTTTTCAGCTGAAAGGCCATTAATGACCGCCATTGAGGATTCAACTTGCCAGCCAATAAATCAGCCTCGGAATAATCAAAATGATCAAGATCTTCCTGAGGCAAATATATTCGGCCTCTCCCTCTATCTTCCCCAACATCTCTCAAAATATTTGTTAACTGATTAGCTATACCTAAAGCTATTGCTGCCTCAGAAGGATCGGGCGAATTACTCCATGGTGCGGATGTGTAAGCAGGATCAATGCCCATTACCCCTTGAGTCATCAAGCCAACAGTTCCAGCGACCCTGTAGCAATAAAGCTTTAAATCATCAAATGTTTGATATCTATGGCAACTTAAATCCATTCTTTGTCCTTCAATCATGTCCAGATAGGGGTCAATTGATTGAGGAAAGCGCTCAAGAGTATCTGCCATCACTGCATCCAATCCATCTTGCACATGGCCAGCAAACAAGGCCTTAGTGCGCTCTTCCCAATGATCAAGACGATCAGACAATTCAGATAATGAACGTGCCTGTGCCTCCGGACTATCCATAAGTTCATCAGTTCTTCTACACCAAACGTAAATAGCCCAGATCGCCCTTCTTTTAACTCTTGGGAGCAACAGCGTCCCAAGGTAAAAAGTTTTAGCCCATTGAGCCGTCTCTCTTCTACAAGCCTCGAAGGCCTCCTCAAGAGTTAAATCAGCATTGGTGCTGATTAATGAAGATTTTTGCTCTTCAAAGGTCATTAGCCAGGCTCAAAAGCCTTGTTTTGAAAGAGACTAAGACTGAATTAGTCATTAATGATTACTTTGACTTACTACGTCTGCACAAAGCTTGCCACTCAGTACAGCTCCTTCCATTGAGGCTAAGTAACGTTGCATTGTGTAGTCGCCTGCCAAGAAGAAATTTTTAATCGGTGTCTTTTGGGTTGGTCGTAACTCCTGGCACCCAGGCACAGCCTTATAAACTGATAAAGGTGTCTTAATGACTTTGTACTTTCGGAGTTTTGCTTGATTATCTCCAAGAAAATGCATAGGAAATAGTTTTTTCAGTTCTTCCATTGTGGCTTGAATAATATCTTCATCGCTCCTACCTATCCAATCCTTAGCAGGTGCAAAGACAAGTTCAAGCATAGATCTATTGGGGTCTTCGTATTCCTTGCAAGTTATACTCATATCTGCATAAACACTAAGCAAAGGGGATCTACTAAATAATAAATGATCAATATCAGTTAATTTCTTATCGAACCATAAATGAATATTAATAACGGGAACTCCTTTTAGGCCATCTAATTTACTAAAAATTGTCATTTTTTTCCATTCCTCTGGTAAAATCAATTTGAGCAAATCAACAGGAAGAGCACTAACATAAGCATCAGCTTGAACTTCTTTTGTAGCCTCGCCTTTACGACCTCCTATGAGAAAATTTTTAACATTACCATCATTATCAATTCTTATTTCTCTCAAAGGGCTATTTAAATAAACTTCTCCTCCTAAATTCCGAACATAATTCACAATAGGTTCACAGAGCCTTTCTGGAGGGGCTCCATCAAGAAATGCCATTTTTGAACCATTCTTTTCTTGAAGAAATCTATTTAACGCAGTAAGTAAAACTGTCGAAGAAATTTCATCAGGACCAATAAAATTTAAAGCTTTACTCATTGCTATAAAAACTTCTTCATTTACTCTTTCAGGAATATTGTGCAACTTTAACCACTCTGTCCAAGAATACTTATCACATTCTTCTACATATTCCTGTCCACGAAGCATTGCAGGCACAAGACCTATCCCAAATGCAATCTTCTCAGGCCATGAAAGCATATCGTTATTACTCAAAATAGCCGCCACTCCATTAATCGGAGCTGGCAGATCAGGGAAATCAAAGCGGCTATAAGTCCCAGGCTCCTCGGGTTGGTTAAAAATCATTGAATGACTTTTCCATTGAAGTCTGTCTTCAATACCTAATTCACTAAAAAGTTTCAACATATTTGGATAAGCACCAAAAAAAATGTGCAGGCCTGTCTCATACCAATCACCTTCTTCATCTTTCCAAGCGGCTACCTTCCCTCCTAAAACATCTCGGGCTTCATAGACAACTGGTATATGCCCAGAATCAGCCAAGTATTTTGCACAGGAAAGACCTGCTAAACCTGCTCCTGCGATGGCAACGCGCATTCTTCTCATTTGAGTTGATGTTCAACCATAAAAGGAGTTTTGCCTATTCGGCTTCCTAAAGTCCATTTATCTAATCCTTCGGTCCTATGCAAGGACCGGAAAAATCCATGACCGAAACCCAGCTAAAATGCACAACTCGTCACATAAGATTGTTCACAGGAAGGATTGAGAACGATAATCTGATTTTTGATCCAGACCACCTCACTCTAGATATAGATCCTGATAATGAATTTTTGTGGACAGATAAGGTGTTAACGAAAGTGCAACAACGTTTCAAAGACTTAGTAGCTTCCCAAGCAGGCATGGAACTTAGTGACTACACCCTTCGTCGCATAGGCTCCGACTTAGAAGGCACAATCCGCCAATTACTTCAAGCAGGAGAACTCAGCTATAACCCTAATTGTCGTGTGCAGAATTACTCCATGGGATTACCACGCACCCCTGATCTCTTGTGACAAAACCTCCTTACGACAGGCCTCAACGCAGAAGAGGATCCAGGAATGGACCTTCTTCAAATAATTCAGATAGATATCAAGCTAGAAGCTCTTATCCAGAGGATCGATACAAGCCCTCTCCAAGGCCTAGGCCAACCCAGTCCATGGATGGAGGTGGAATTAAGCTAAATACAGCCAGCGTGGCTGTTATCGCGGGTGTGCTTGTTGTCGGGATAGGCATAGGCAGTGCCGTAACAAGTACAACTCAAGGAGGACAAGGCAATATTGCAAGTCAACAGCAACTGGATATGGCTGTTCCTGACCCTGAATTCTGCAGGCAATGGGGCGCAAGTGCCTTTGTGATTGACGTAGAGATGTATACAACACTAAATCCCTCTACAAGTTTCGTTACGCAACCTGCTCTTCAACCTGGATGCGTCATTAGAAGAGAAAACTGGACGGTATTACAAAAACAAGGGGCGATTACTAATGATGATGTACGCGAATGCAAACAGCGCATGAATACTTTTGCCTATATAGGTTCTATTAGAGACAATCCAATAGTTCGTTGTGTATATCAGGCAGATGTCAATGAAAATAAATTCATCACAAAAGGGGTAGCTGAAGATGCCACCGGAGTAAATCAAGAAGCGGTTCAGTTTTAAATCAATCTTTATGTTTATTTTCCTCTAATAATGACCTATTCAACCGCCTAAGAGGACTATCTGGGCTTGCAAAAACAGGGAGAATATCTTTTCTAAAAGCTTCTGAGGCTCTTGAACAATATCTAGCAGGATGACTAATCAATTTCAATTGTCTATGAACCTTGAGATCAACAACAACAGGCCTAACAAGTGTTCCTCCATTAAGTTCACGTTCAATTGAAACCAACGGCAAAAAAGCTGCTCCTAATCCTGATTGGACAGCATTCTTAATTGCTTCAAGTGAATTCAACTCCATTTCAATTTTTAATCGTTGGAGATCTAAACCCGAACGAACCAATAGATGGTCGACCATCTTTCTAGTGGTGGACTGAAAATCAAGAGTTACAAAACCAAAGCGATAAAGATCATCTTTATTTAATTCTGGAATCCTAGACAAAGGATGCTTAACAGGCAAGACAAGAACTATTTCATCAGTAGAATAAGGAATAATCTGCAATAATTCCTGTAGCTCACTAGGAAGTTCACCGCCAATTATCGCTAAATCAACTTGACCATTAGCAACACTCCAGCCAGTTCTTCTAGTACTATGTACTTGTAACTGAACAGAAACATCGGGAAATTTTTGTCGAAATAAACCAATCATCTTAGGCATCAGATATGTACCTGTAGTCTGACTAGCACCTATTACTAATGTACCTCCTTTTAATTCATTCAAGTCATCTAGGGCCCTACATGCTTCTTGACATTGAGTCAAAATTTGTTCGCAATAACTAAGCAATAATTCTCCGGCCTCAGTTAATTGAGCTTTTCTTCCCCCTCGATCAAAAATTGAAACTTCTAACTGTTTTTCTAAATTCTGTATCTGAAGGCTGACAGCTGGCTGGGTTACATAAAGAGTATCTGCAGCCTTCTTGAAGCTGCCCTCATTAACAATGGCACGTAAAATGCGTAATTGATCAAGAGTAAAAGGCAGATCCGCCATAGGGCTGCCAGGAGGGCAGGAACAACTAAAAAAATTTTAATCCTGAACTATCAAAACTCTTGCATCAAATAACATTTACCCACGACCAGGTGACTCAATTGTCTTTAGGTGAAATACACCAAAGCAGCTTTGTCATGTTTCTACTCATAATTATCTTCGCTGTGATTCATAGTGGAGGAGCAGCTTTGCGCTCCCGCGCAGAAGAATTAATAGGAGCAAGAGCATGGAGACTCGTCTTTGCGACTGCAAGCATTCCCTCAGCTGTGGTCTTAATCGGATACTTCCTTGTTCACAGATATGACGGCATCAGACTATGGAATTTACAAAATTTACCTGGGTTGATCCCAATAATATGGGTCCTATCAGCTATCAGCTTCTTTTTTCTATATCCCGCCACTTACAACCTTTTAGAAATTCCTGCTGTTCTCAAGCCAGAAATGCGGCTATACACAACTGGGATAATCAAAATCAGCAGGCATCCCCAAGCTATTGGTCAAATCCTCTGGTGTATTGCACACCAACTTTGGATTGGTAGCAGTTTCACATTAATCACCTGCATTGGCCTCATAGCCCATCATCTTTTTGCTATTTGGCATGGTGATCAAAGGTTAAAAGCAAAATTCGGTGACAATTTTGAACAAATCCAACGTCAAACTTCTGTAGTCCCATTCTTAGCTGTTCTAGATGGCCGCCAAAAATTGCAATGGAAAGAGTTGCTCAAACCCTCTCAATTTGGGATTGTTATTGCAATCTTTTTCTTCTGGCATATCCACCGCTTCATAAATCTTGGAAGCAACGTATTCCTTGATTCACCACTTCAAAACCTGCTGAGCTGAGCTGAACTGCTTACACTTCCCTGAAGCTTGCCTGGACCGAATGCAATCGGCCGCTGATATCGCCTGGATCATTCCTCTGCTTCCTCTCTTGGGAGCAGTAGCTTCAGGCCTTGGACTTATAAGTTTCAACAGAACCATTAACAGGCTGCGAAAACCAGTAGCCCTGTTACTAATTACCTGCTTGGGCGCAGCAGCAACTTTGAGCTATGCAGTATTGATTGAACAATTATCAGGCGCCGAACCAGTTGAACATCTCTTTATTTGGGCTAGTGCAGGAGATTTCATTCTCCCAATGGGATATGTGATCGATCCATTAGGAGCAGTAATGCTTGCACTCGTAACGACTATCGCATTACTTGTCATGGTCTACTCCCATGGGTATATGGCACACGACAAAGGATATGTCCGTTTTTTCACATACCTTGCT
>QCFC01000014.1 GCA_003278465.1 Prochlorococcus sp. AG-363-B04 | reverse complement strand
ATTGCAAATTTATCAAGAATAGATTTTCTTGAAACTGATACAGATCAAGCTACAAATAATGAAAGAAATGAAAATGTTAAGAACATACCGGATGAAGAAAATCAGATGGAACAAATTGAGGATCCAATACTTGCCGGGTTTAACGAAGAGGAAGAAGAATATAGCTGGGAACGATATAAAAAAGAAATTTTAGAAGGGAATAAAAAAACCAATAATCATGATCTTCCTGAACGAGAAATTGACAACGAAATTAGAGAATTAATAGAATTAGCAAGGAAAAGCGTTAATGAAGAGCCTAAAAGTGCTCTGCGTGATTGCAATGCCATCACGCAAATACTTGGTGTCAATGGTGAAGTTAGTGAGATAGCTGGTGATAGCTTTATTAGACTAAAGGCTTTTGGAGATGCTGAAAGATGCTATCTGCAAGCAATACTTTTAGGTACAAATAGTACGGCATGTCTTGTCAATGCTGGAAACCTTGCATTAATGCGAGGTGATAAATCCTTCGCAAAATATTGTATAGAGCAAATAGATGAGAAAGGCTATAAAATCAGTAATGAAGTAAGCAATGCATATAAGCAACTAAAAGAAAATATACAAAATAAGCCAACTAATATTAGTTTTAACATATCAAACCTTTCTTAATAGCTAAAACATGAGTCCTAATAATCAAAATTTAATAGGTACTAAACAAGTTCCCTCTCTGAAATATAAGATTAATCTTACAGGATCAGAAGCTTTAAGTATAGGATCATCATTATCAGAAAGGGGAGGCGATAGTGTTCTAGGCAATGAGTTAGAAATAACTACAATTCTTGGATGCCCTGTCAATTGTAATTATTGTCCACAAGATCAATTGAGGCAAACCAAGGGCAAGCGAAAAAACAAACTTGATCCCAAAGATTTTGAAAAAGCTCTTAATAATCTAGATATCCCATGTGGAATATCATGGACCGGATATTCTGAACCCTGTCTTTCTAAAGATTTACCTGAAATGGCTAGCAGAGTAAGAAGCTTAGGAAGATACCAGGTTATTTCTACAACTCTAAATGGATCAAGAGATAGTATTGAATGGGTAAGCAAAAACCCAATCTGGAGTTTAATAGTTTTGCATCTGCCAGATGACAAAAACAACATGAAGGGTCTTTATACAAATGATAATTACCTAAGCGATATTAAAACTACAATTGAAACTTATATAAAAAGAGGTTTAACATGGCCACTTAGAATGATGACTTTCGGAGATAGATTCAGAGAAGACGTTTGGGAGATTATTAAATACTACCTTGACAAAGATGTATTGAATTATGAGGAAAATATCAAATTATCAAAAGAAGTTTCATCCAGAGCTGAAGGTATTAAAGAAGTTGAAGGGATGAAAATAATAAAAGATGAATTAGATCAGGGAAACATGAAAACATCGTTAGGCTTTACTTGTAATAAGAGAAAATTAAATCAACCTGTCCTGATTCCTGATGGTAGTCTAAACCTATGTAGTTTTGATTATGGATTTAGAGGGATTCATGGTAATTTATTCGAAAGAAAATTTTCTGAGATAAGAAAAGAATGGATTGAATCAATAGCTAAAGATTATAGTATTGGTAATCTAAATCCATGTACTCAATGTGAACATTATGTACCGATTGAAAAAGATCCATCAATACAACGTGAAAACACATCTACTCTAATTAAAAGGGCGATGTATTTAGGATATCTTTGATTAGATCAACCTAATATGAAAAGTCTATTAGTAGGCAGTGGAGCTGCTGCTTTACAACATGCGAATGTATTAATCAAAAATCATCAAGAAAAAATCGACTATTTAGTTACATCTAATGTCAACAGAGTTTCTCAAAGTTCAATAGGCTCCTTAAGCAATAAAATTATTAGCTACAAAGTACTAGATAACATTGATTGGCAAGCTATAGATAAAATTATAATAGCTAATTCAACGAGCAAACATTTACCTACTATTAATATAATTACAGAATATATTCATAAATATAATTGCAATTCTATAATAATTGTCGAAAAACCTCTTGAACAATTAATAGATAATTGCCATCTAGCCGCTATCAAATTAAAATCATTAAAAAATGAAGTATATATAAATTATACCTGTGCATACAATCCAATTATTCATGCATATAGTGAATATTATAGATTAGACAGATTGGGCCTATTAAAAGCTGTTACAATAAATGTTAAAGGTAATAAGAATTTCAATGGAGTTAGTAGATATAGCGACAAGGATCCTTTTGTAAATGTTATTTGTCATTATATATTCATTGTACAAAATATTTTCAATTTGGGAAATACAAATATTCAATTAGACAAAAAAGAAATGCTGTGGGATAAAGATGGTAAGATTGCTTTAGGTGGAATATTATATGGAAATATTGAAGAAGCTGAAATAGAAATTAACTGGAACTTTAAAAGTAATGAAAAAGCATGGGGAATTGATTTACTATTTGAAAATGGATCTCTAAATCTTAGAAATGGCATAATTAATGGGTTGATTGGAGAAAAAATGTTTTTATCTTCATTGATAGAGAATATATTTGAAGAACTATGGAGAAGAATAAATGATCTTGGAAATTTAACTAATGAAGATAGTGATTTTATTCGTAACAAGGTTTTAAATGATGCATTACAAACAAGCATATTCACGAACAGATTATGCAATTTAATTTATAAAGATGTAAGTTAGTTAACCATAGATATGTGTAAGTATTTTAGTAGCTTCTCCAGTTCTAATCTCGTCTAAGGAAAATTGATTATAAGCTAACCAGTTAAATAGTAATTCTCTGTCACCTATTCTCGGACATTCGATATTAGATAGGCCAACAGAACCAATAGATGAATAAACTGACTGAGAAGTAGCAACAACTGGAATTCCTCTAACATATGAATCGATAGCTACGTTAGAAATATCTGTAACAACTGCCCATGCATCCTTAAAGTAATCAATATCAGCTAAAGAATTCTTATTTTTAATGATTATCTTTCTGTCGGAATATTTTTTTATTTCTAAAATAGTTGATTCCAGCCATGTTTTTTGGTTGCTATTTGCTAAAGCAGTCTTGCTTGGAGGACACACTAAAATATGCTCACCAGCAGATCTCCATTTGCTAAGTTTGATTTTGTGTAGAGAAAATCTGTCATTTGGGACTAATTTGATATCTGAGGCATGTGTATTGGTTATTGAGATTCTATAATTATTTTTGTTATGTCCTCGAGTAAAATAAGCGTGGTCTAAATGTATATAATCTAAACTGGATAATTCCCTATACATGCGAATTGCATGGCTACCGCGAATTGAGCCCCAAAAAACGGGATTGTATCCAGAAAATTCCTTAAAATAACTCTCTACACCCACAAGTTTGGCATTAGTAGAGCTTGCAAATGATTGAATAACTGAATTGCCTAAGCCTCCTTGATTGAAGACAAATATAGAATTATCTAGGAATGTTTTGATAAAACCTGGGCTAGTCTCAAAGCATCTATCTGGATCTTCTGGTCCCGTTCCAATATAGATTTTCAAGGCTCTTTTATTAGAATTTATTAAATGGGAATTTACTCCCTTTGAACTCGTCTTCAAATCAACATCATGAATAATGGGTAAATCAATACAATTCGAAAATCTTTCTGAAATAGAGGTTTGTTTAGATTCTGACATCTTGAACTAGCAGTAGAGGCTATAATGGGAAAATCTAGAAGGAATTAATGCGGATCCTTATAATAGGAGGTAGTGGTCAAGATGGATACTATTTGATTAATTATCTAATTCGCAAGGGGCATCAGGTAACCCTTTTATATAGAAATAATTGGAATCAAGCATCTGAAAATATGATCAATATCAATCTAAAGAAGATAAGAGTAGATGAATATTCGAATGAATCTATTAAAAATATATTACAAAAAAAATTTTATGATTATGTGATTCTTGTAGGGGCTGTTGTAGGTAACCAGAAAGGCAGAGAAAATCCAATAAAACTATATCAAACTAATATGTGTACATTATTTAATGTCATCAATTCAATTCAATCTTTAAATAATCAACCTACTCTTATAAATTTCTGCTCAACGGATATGACAGGTGAAACAAGTTTTGTTAATAATCCAATTTTTGATCCTGAATCAATAAAGGTTCCTCCTTCAACAACTTATGGGCTATCTAGACTCCACTCTTTTCAGTATTCTCAAAAAATCAGGTCAGAAAAGAAAATAAGTGTATTTAATATGATATTTGCAATGCATGAGTCACCTCTTAGGCAAGGAGATTATGTCTTATCAAAGATTAAAAAAACAATAAATCAATATAAACAAAATGGTAAGGTGATCAAAATGAATTATGGGAACTTAAATATTCATGTTGATATAGGTAGTGCAAAAGATTTTATGCACATATTGGGTGACATAATTGAACAAGACAAAGTCAATCAAGACTTTGTAATTGGTACAGGTAAAAGCAAAAAGATTATTGAAATCTGCTATGAAGTATTAAAAGAAAATAATATTGATCCTAACGATGCAATGCACATACGTGAAAAGGAAGGAAAAAATATTTACTATCCAATAGTGGATACAAAGATTCTTATGAATGAAATAGGTTATTGCCCACAAACTATCTCCGGAGAAAACCTAGTCAAAATATGATGGTAGACTTTAAATGAATGGAAATTAGATGAATGAGCAAAGTAGCTCTATTAACTGGTATTACTGGACAAGACGGAAGTTATCTAGCCGAGCTGCTGCTGAGCAAAGGCTATGAAGTACATGGTATTCGAAGAAGGTCTAGCTCATTCAATACAGGGAGAATAGATCACTTATATAAAGATCCACATGAATCCGCAACAAATTTGTATTTGAGATATGGAGATATTACAGATTCATCTTCAATTCACAATATTATAGCAGAAGTAAGACCTGACGAAATTTATAATTTAGCTGCACAAAGTCATGTTGCAGTTAGTTTTGAATCACCTGAATATACGGCAAATTGTGATGCTCTAGGTCCATTAAGAATTCTTCAATCAGTGAAATCACTGTCTCTTGATAAGTGCAAAATCTATCAGGCTAGTACTAGTGAGCTCTATGGGGGTATTTACAAAGATCCTCAAGATGAAATAACCCCTTTTAATCCTAAAAGCCCCTATGCAATAGCGAAACAATACGCATATTGGATTACAGTAAATTATCGAGAGGCATACGGAATGTTTGCATGCAATGGAATTTTATTCAATCATGAAAGCCCAAGACGTGGTGAAACCTTTGTTACAAGAAAGATTACTAGAGGGCTTTGCAAGATTCAAAACAATACAAAGCAGAAGTTATATTTGGGAAATCTTGATGCCAAAAGAGATTGGGGACATGCAAAAGACTATGTAAAAGCTATGTGGTTAATTCTTCAACAAAAACAGGCAGATGATTATGTAATAGCTACTGGGAATCAACTATCAGTTAGAGAATTTATACAATCATGTGCTATTAAGTTGGGATGGAAAGGAATCGCATGGAAAGGCGAAGGTAAGAATGAAGTTGGAATCAGAATGGATACTGGTGATGAAATTATAAAGATTGACCCAATTTATTACAGGCCATGTGAGGTACATAGCCTACAAGGTAACTCTGAGAAAGCCAAAAGAAAACTAGGGTGGGAACCTAAAATTACTATAGAAGAGTTAATAGATGAAATGCTTGAAGAAGATCTGAAGATTACTTGATATGAACAAAAACCATCAATCATATCCCCTCGCAATATCTAGCTGGGATAACAAAGAGGTTGAACAAGCCTGTGAAATAATTAAATCTGGTAATACGACAATGGGCAAAAAGGTTAAAGAATTCGAACAGCTACTTTCTAATTATATAGGGGTTGACTATTCCTTAATGGTTAATTCCGGTTCTTCGGCGAACTTGCTTATGGCATCAGTACTAAAAACATTTCTAGAGTTAAATAATGACTCTAGAAATGAAATAGTAATACCAGCAGTTGGTTGGTCAACAAGTTATTCTCCATTTATTCAAATGGGTTTTAAGGTAAGAGTATGTGATATAGATATCAACACATTTAATCTCTCATTAGATTCTATGAAAAAATGCATTAGCAATGAAACTGCTGCTGTATTGGCAATAAATATCCTGGGTAATAGTTGTAATTTAGAAGAAATATATAATCACTGCCAAAAACTCAACATATATTTACTAGAAGATAACTGTGAGAGTTTGGGGTCAATTACTAAGATGAATAATAAAGCAGGGTCAATAGGATTAATGTCATCGCATAGTTTTTTTTATAGTCATCACTTAAATACTATGGAAGGAGGATCATTATCCACATCAAATAAGGACATATTTTTGTTAGCCTTACTTCAAAGAAATCATGGATGGGTAAGAGAAGTAGAAAAAGTAATTGATACAATGAAATGCGATTCAGAAGTTAGTAAATATATAAAAAGTTTGTGTAGCTTTAAAACTGATAATGAATTATTTCAAAAAGATTTTTATTTTATCATGCCAGGTTTTAATCTTCGCCCGACAGAGGTTCAAGGTGGTATTGGCATCATACAGATAAATAAACTGAAAGATTTTATAAATATTAGAAGAGGAAATCTTGAATATCTTGAGCAGCGACTAGCAAAGGAAAATTATCCAATAAAGTTACAACAAGAAACAGGAAGATCCAGTAGCTTTGGATTCGGATTTATTATTAAAGAAAATTTAAATAGAAATCAAATTATTAATCAACTTAGAGATAAGGGTATACAGACTAGACCGATTGTTTCGGGTAGTATTCAATACCACCCATTAGCCAAAAAATTAAATTGTGATTTAGAACTTTCTAATGCAAGTGCTTTACACGAAAGAGGATTTTTCATTGGGAATCATCATATAAATATAATTCCAATGATAGATTTATTTCTAGATAATTTAGCAAAATTATAATGAAATCAAACCTATCAAAATTATTTTATGATTCACTAAACTTTGAAATACCTGGTTCATATGGTATTATTTTCGACTTATTAGATATCCTTGCTAAGCAGGATTCTTCATTCATCCAAACAGATGGAGTCATCAAATATTGTTTTGAATCAATATGTAAGATACATGGACTTAATGAAAAAGAATTTGTCCAACTAATTAGTAATAATACAGACAATCATCTTTATCCCAAAAGGGATATTTTATGCAAATCTGGTATTTTAAATCTCAGAACTATTCTTTCGAATTACATTATCTCACTCTTCAATGTTCCTGTCTTATCTACTACTTACAATAGTAAATCTATCGAAGAAGCTCAGAAGTTACTAAAAGAAAAAGGTTATGTAATTATATATAATGCTATTCCAGAAAAGAAATTTAAAAAGCTTAGAAAGGAAGCAGAAATAATCTATGAAACGACCAAAAAAATTGAAGATTTTTGGAAGGGTAAATGCTTACCTGGCGAAATGAAGGCAAATTTCTCATCAGCTATTCAGTATAATCGCAATAAGGAAATTGCTGGTCCAACACAAGCTAATCAATCCTTATATGAATATATGAGATCCTCAGATATAATTGATTTAGTATCTGACATTATTGGAGTCCCACCTTTACATAAGGGAACAATAAGTGAAGGCATTTTAAAAACTGCATTCTATCAAACATTACATGCAAATAATTTGGAGTTATTATCACTTAATGATGAGCAAACACAGCTTCATTGTGATAGCTTTCATCCTATATTTAAAGTATGGATATATTTAAATGATGTTAATAGTGATCAGTCAAATCTATGCATATCACCATCTAGTCACAAGGTAACAAAAAAAAGACTTCATTATGAAACATATTTAAATAATAGTATATTAAATGACAAAAATGAATTACAAGACCCTAGTAAAAATTTTGCATATCGTTTTCACAATGAGAAGGCAACAGAATTTGGTTACAAAATAAATGATTTGGATCAACTAGAATTACCAGCTAATAGTTTAGTTTTAGTTAACACAAGAGCATTTCATTGTCGAACAAAGTTTAAAACATACAAGCCACGAAATAGTATTTATTTTGAATTAAGGCCCTTAAATCCACTATCTTTACTTCACTTTTTTGGGAGAAGTTTTTAAATGTATTCAATAATCGACCTGTCTGAAATCTATAGCTTTGATTATTTTCATATGTTGAGAGATCTAATCCTAGATATCCCTGAAAGTCTTATGAAAGATGCAGAATATGGCCATAAAATGAAATTAGATAATTCCACAGATATATCATCAATAATCCCTTTAGAAATCAGATTTACTGTTGCCAAGATAATCAAAGACAATCTTAACACAGTTATTAATCTAAGAAAATGTTACATAAAAAATGGTATTTTACTACACAATACAAATCAATCGCAACAGGACTATATCTTTGATTCTATTTTTAAAGGATTCAAATCACCAATCATTAAACTTGCGGTACAAGAAATAGTCAACGGTGATATAAATAGTGAGATTAATCATATAGATGTAAATATCAGTTATCAAATTTCGGTAATGAAAAATAATTCATTTATTAATCCTCATACTGATAAAAAAACAAAATTGGCTTCAATGCTGATATATCTCCCTTCAATTGAACAAAATGGAATTAAAGAATTAGGTACAACCTTCTGGCAACCTACACGAACCTATACTGATAAACAGTTGGTAGATACTGATAAGCATGAATTAAATAGATTAAATTGGCTGAAAGAAAGGTTTACTCAAACTAAAACTATTTTCCGTTCGCAACAAATTTTGGTTTTTTTTAGAACCTCTAATTCATGGCATTCAGTTGATTACCTTCAAGAGATAGATTATGGCAAGCGTATTTCCATTAATATCAATTTAGATATTGATAATTCAATGGAAAATGGTTGCATAAATTAAATATAATTTATTGAAAATTTAACCTATTTAAAAATATGCTCTATCTGCTATAGTAATTAAATATTTTAAATGCATGATGGATGAATTCGATATAGCTATTTATCATGGCAATGAGAGGTGGATCCTAAGAGGTTTAGCTATAGATCTTGAAAATTCATTCACTTCAATTGGTCTAAAAGTTATTCGCAAAGAGATTTTATTTCAAAAAAATGATATAGGTAGTCCACCTAACGCAAAATGGCATTTCTTTGTGCATATTGGCCAAATGGAAAATATTCTGGGCAAATGGAAAAAATATGATTTAAATAGTCGATCTATTTGTATCTTTACTCATTATGATAGAAAGAATTGTAATATTAAGCTGCTAAATAGTATTCACACTGTTACTTATATGTCATCTCATCAGATGGCTATCGCAATGTCAGTAGGTGTATATAATCAAAACTCATTGTTATTACCTCTAGGAGTCCGTATAGATCGTCATTTTCCATTAAAAGGCAGCTCTATAAATACTTTCATAGAAAAAAATTATCCTAAATTAAGTCATTTATCTAAAAGATCAACAATAGGATTTTGCACAAGGTATAGTCAAAAACCAACATATATAAGAAGAAAAAACTATAAATTACTTTTAAAACTAATTCAAGTTCTATTAGATTCAGGAAGAGATGTTATAGTAATTGGTGATGGTTGGGGATCATCTAAATTAGCTCAGCATCCTAAATTATATGTAATAGATCCAAAATATAAAGAATATAATTGCTTTTATAATTTAATGAAAATCTTTGTATCTGTAACCACCTTTGATGGTGGACCGATTCCACTTCTAGAATCTATGGCGAGTGGAGTCTATCCGATTGTTACCAACTCAGGCTTTGCTCCTGACATCATTAAAACTAGAGAACATGGAATGTTAATGCAGCCTTTTTCAAGTATCAATGAAATCATGAAATTAATTAATGAGGCAGAATTTTATATCCAGAATTTTCAAAATCAATCCAAATTAAGAACCAGAGCAGAGGCTTTTAGTTTTGATGCATATGCATCAAAACTAAAACAACACTTGTTCAGAATATAATTTTGTTATTCAGTAAGTCAATTTACCCACTCGACTGTTGCTGCCTATATAAACTAGAATAACGACCATTTTGATCAACTAAATCTTGATGCTTACCTTGCTCTACTAACTTACCTTGATGCATAACTACGATAATATCACTATCTCGAATAGTGCTTAATCTATGAGTTATAAAAAATACTGTTCTTTCTTTTGCCCATTGCTGTAAATTCAGGCATAATTGACGTTCAGTATCATAATCTAGTGCGCTTGTAGCCTCATCCATCACTAATAACTGAGGATTAGCTAAAATAGTTCTAGCTATTGCAATTCTTTGGCGCTGTCCACCTGAAAGATTAGAGCCTCTCTCAGCTATTTTGGTGGCATAGCCATTACCTAAACTCATAATAAAATCATGAGCACATGCTATACGAGCAGCTTCTATTATAGATTCAGTAGTTGCCTGAGGATCATTAAGTGATATATTATCTGCAATAGTTCCTTCAAATAATAAGGAATCTTGGGGGACAATTCCTATTTGTCTTCTTAGACTGCTTAAATCTACTTTATCAATATCATAATCATCAATAAATATTCTTCCTCTAGCTGGATTATAAAGCCTTGGAAGTAATTTCATTAATGTACTCTTTCCACTACCACTCTGGCCAACAATTCCAACAAAATTACCAGGATTAACAATCAAACTAACATCATCTAATTGATATGGACCTTCATTAGTAAATCTGAAGCTAACATTTTCAAATCGAACATTTCCAACTATTGTTGGTAATGAAATTTGACCTATTTCTTCGGCATTCTGAAGCTCAGGACTTTGATCAATAATGTCACCTAAGCGCTCCATCGATAAAGAAACTTTTTGAAAGCCCTGATACAAACCAGCCAATTGAAGCAAGGGTCCTGTAACATTACTTGCAATAATTCTAAAAGCTATCAACATTCCCAAGGTAAATTCTCCCTTCAAAACCATTCCCATTCCAACCCATAAAATTAATAATCCGCTAAGAGAATTTAGAAAACCGCCAATTTCGCCAGATGCAGCACCTAAAGCAACTGATCGAAAACCTTCATTAACAAATTCACGATATCTATCTTGCCATTTCCATCTTGCGGTCAATTCAAAATGTTGGGCTTTAACTGTCTGAATACCGCCTAAAACTTCAATTAAATGACTTTGAGTCCTTGCTTGAGCAATTGCACGTCTACGTAAAAGAACTCTATAAATTGGAGCAACAACAAATACAAGTAATAGGTATATAGGAAATGTTGAGAGCGCTATAGCAGTTAAGAATGGAGAATATATAAGCATTACTACAAGGTATAAAATAGCAAAAATCATATTTAACACTGAAAGAAGAGCCGTACCTGTTAAAAATCCTCGAATTGTATTTAGCTCACCCAATCTTTGACTAAGCTCTCCAACTGGACGCTTCTCAAAATATTTTAATGGCAAAGATAACAGTCGATCTATGACGGCACTGCCAAGAGTTAAGTCCATTCTATCGGTAGTATCAACAAATATATAGGTTCTTAGTGCCTGAAGGATTCCTTGGAACAGGGCCATTACAACCATTGCAGTTCCAAGAACATTCAAACTGCTTAAATTTCCTTGAGATAGAACTTTATCTATTATTTGTTGTAACAGAAGAGGTATGGCCAATCCAAATACTTGAGCTAATAATGAAGCAATAAAAACTAAAGCTAATGATCCACGATATTTTGAAAGTAGTGGAGTAAACCAATTCCATCCAAATCGACTCGTTGGTGTTGATGCTACACGTCTAGGGAGAACAAAGCGAATCTCTTCACTTAACTCTTCTATAAATTCCTCAATATCTCTTTTAATTACACCTAAATGTGGATGACCAATAATTACCTTCCCACTTCCTGACTCATAAAAAACAACAGGAATTTCATTATACATTAATACAGCGGGTCCCTCTATGCTTGCAATAAATGATTTATTAGTTTTTGCTAATTGAGCATTTAATCCTAATTGCTGGCATAAACTTCCGATTAATTCCAAAGAAGTTCGTTTATTCCTTCTTACTTGATCTTCGATAATCTTCGCAACATTATCTCTTCTAAAAGGCACCCGTTGCTGCAAAGCAATCATCTCACATACAGCCATTGCCTCCTTCATATCTCCTTTGCCTTTAATTGATGGATATTGCATTTCAAGTGATAGTAATTTTGGCTCAATAATTCCAAGTTGATGCAAGTTCATTGGATTAGATTCATTTAAATCTAATTCGTTATTTTCTTTCTTTAGAGAATTAGATTGGACTGTGTCTGTTGTCTTATCATTAAGATCAAATGGAATAGCTATAAATCTATAAGGTAATTTGTAACCTTTTCTCTCTTTTAATTCTGTGTCATTATCAATCAAACTTCCTACTGGTTGATCTGACAAACCTGGTGTACTTAAAAGCCATCTCCATTTATCTGGGAGTTTAGGAAGATCTTTATTTTCTGTAGTTAGGGAAAGGCCTATTGCCTTTGCCATAGCCATACTATTTATTAATTCGGTTCTCCATCCTGAAGGGCGACGAGGCTGAAGCTCCCAAGCTGCTACTGCAACTTCATATACTTCATGTGGATTTGTTAGCTGAGAAAAGTGATTAGTAAATTCTGGTACTGCATGTAAAAAATCAACAAATTTTCTTGCAGATAAAGAAAAAGCAAGTACATCGGTACTTGCTTGGACAAACTCACATGGTCCCCCTCTATATAAACTTACCCAACCCAACAACTGACCACTACTTCTTTTGCCTAAACTAATTTGTCCTTCCGCTTCATCTCCTAAAGCTAGTAGTCTTACTTCTCCTCTTAAAACTAAATAAATTTTATCTGTAAGTTCATCAGGTCTTATAAGTCTTTGTCCAGGCCTAAAAGTTTGTTGATTACCTTCATTTATCCATTCTCGAAGCTTCTCTGGTGGCAAAAGAGAATATGGTGGCTTAGCTGCAAGGTCTTTAAATAGCGTTGCTGCCAGTTCTAAGTCGTTAATTGCTGTCAAGATTCTCGATGATCTTTGTGATAACTCAAATTTAGTTCAGTTAGTAGCTGATCAACAACCATGTCGATCCAGTAGCGTAATTGCTCTGCCAAAAGAAAACCCTTAGTCTCCTCATCAAGCTGACTGGGTTTCCATTCCACTAATTGAACCAAGCAAAAACCTTTATTCAATCCCAAAGGCATGCTCAATGAACCAGGTTGAAGTCGCTGCAAAATTGGTGCTAAGCCATTCGGCATTTTCTCTAGTGATTGCAAAGGAATTAATCCACCTCTAAAACGTTCCTGGCCCTCTCCATACTTAAGTGATGCCTGCTCAAAAGTTGTCTCACCTGCTTTAATTCGATGATATAATTCCATTCCTAAATATTTATCACTAAACCGTAAGAGTCGACAACTTGCAGAATCCAAACTTTCCTTTCGATATAAATATAAAGTTTCTAACCTATTACTCCATTGCTGACTAGACCACTTACTAGTAGCTATAGAGACTCGAATTCTCTTTCGGATCTGCTCTACAGATAATTCAGAAGCTGAACTATTCATCTGACTCCATTTTTCAAAAGAGATTTTGAATTCTTCTTTTTCTGATTGATTTAATTCTTCGATCTCTAAAGAAAGTTCAGATCTAATCCAATAAGCCAATACACCTCTTACCAGTCCACTTTCTGAAAGCAAATCAAAAGCTGGGTGAATAATAGAATTGACTTTCTCAAGTCTATCTTTAGTCAACCAATCCTTAGGAGAAGGCTCATTAGGAGCAATACTTTTGTCAAGCTCCTTCATAAGTGAGAATATGTCATGTGATCAGCTTAGAGGGCCTCTGGAATGGCAAAGGAAATTGAGACAGAAATGACAAGCCTTAATAAGGCATTACACGAGAGCAATAAAGAGTTTGGCAACAGGCCTGAGGATTCAGCTCTTTCAGAATTTCTTCCTAAAGCAATAAGATTATTACATAAGATAGGCATTTGTAATTCAATATTAGATTATGGTGCAGGTAAAGGGACCTTAATTTCAAGACTAACTAAAGAACTACCAATGGATATCAAATTATTAGGATATGATCCTGCAATTCATAAATTTGATAAAAAACCTCGAGAAAAGGTTGATCTTTTGCTTTGTCTAGATGTACTTGAACATATTGATATAAGTGTGATTGATGAAGTCATTAATGATATTCATAGCCTATGTACATATTTATCTTACATAGTAATTGATCTTCAACCAGCAGTTAAAGTCCTACCCGATGGAAGAAATACTCATATCTTACTGGCTCCACCAGAATGGTGGGTTTCAAAATTTGCTCATCATTTCCCAGTTGTAATTAGCTTTCCTATTAAGCATTTAAAAGGATTTGACCAAAAATTAGTACTTGGTTTAGCTAAAAAATCCATTCACATTCCTGCTCTATATCAATTTCTATATAAACTTGATATTTTTAACATGAGAATGCTTGCAGGACCAGGAGGCAATCTAAAATAATTAAACAAGAAAATTACGAAATGGATATTCAATCGAAACTTCAGCTTGTACAAGAGAAATACGGCCCATGGACTGCTCATAATATAGAAATTGCACCTGGCATATTCACCATTAAAGAGGATAAGGCTGATAGAGCACAGCAAAGAGCATTAATTTATGCTGGTCTCTCAACGACTCTTTTAAAACGAAAGAATATTAAAGGGCTCAAGATTTTAGATCTTGGCTGCTTAGAAGGCGGAATAAGCATTGCACTAAGTCTACAAGGAGCAAAATGTACTGGCATAGACGTAAGGCCAGGTCATCTAGCTAAAGCAGAATTTGCTGCCAAATCTCTTAAAATTAATCAACGATGCAAATGGATATTAGGGGATGTGACTGATCCTTCCTTATGGTTAGAAATTGGGTCATTTGATATTGTTATATGTTCGGGACTCTTATATCATTTAGATGCACAAGATATTTTACCAACCCTAAAACGAATAAACGACAAATGTAAGAAAAACGGAATGGCAATTATCGATACTAATATTGCTCCTCAGCCAAAACAAAGAATAAATATAAAGGAGTCGACCTTCCTCTATGGATGTGAATGGATTGAGCATCCAGAAGATAGGAACATAGAAGAGAGAATAAAACACTCATGGAGCAGTCTAGAAAATAATAAGGCATTCTGGTTGACAGAAAGAAGCCTATGCAATGCATTAATTATGGCTGGATTTGGATCTGTGTTAAAACAATTGTACCCCTACCATGAATGGGCACATCAAACTCGAGATATATGGATAGCCATGCCAGGCGAAAGTAATCCTAATAACCTTCCTCTGAGAGCTGATCCAGATCCCAGACCAATTCCTCATCCAGCATTAAAAATTCAGCAGTGAAATTACTTTTTATTCATAAAGGATTCCCTGGTCAATTTAAACATTTGATTCCGAAATTGAGTGCAATGGGATATAACTTAAGTACTATAAGTAGCAAAAAATCAAAAGATCATATACTTCAATCTGTCAATTATTATACATACCATTTAACTAGAGGCAACTCGAAAGGTATTCACCCACTTGCGCTGGAAACAGAAACAAAAGTTTTACGTGGCGAAGCTGTTGGCTTAGTAGCAAAAAAATTGTTCATGCAAGGATACAAACCTGATCTTATCTTTGCACATCCTGGATGGGGAGAAAGTCTATTCCTTGCTGATATTTGGCCAACAGTGCCTCAACTACACTATGTAGAGTTTGCATATAAAGTAAAAAATACAGATACTGACTTCCCCGATAAATATTCTCCATCCAAAACTTGGAAGGAAGAAGCAAAAGTAAGAATGAAAAATGCCAATGTTTTTTTAAACTTAGATTCGATGTCAAGAGGTATTACTCCAACTAATTTTCAATTGAGTACTTTGCCTTTATGGGCACAAAATAAAACAAGTGTTATCCATGATGGAATTGATACAGATTGGGCTCATCCCGATCAACAAGCAATGCTAGATCTTCCTAATGGTATTCGATTAAATTATCACGATGAGATCATTACATTTGTAAACCGAACATTTGAGCCCTATCGTGGAATTCACATCTTCCTGGAAGCACTTCCAGCAATACTGAAAGCTCGGCCTAATGTTCATGTCCTTCTAATTGGAGAGGATACTCCAATTGTTAGCTATGGAGCAAACCGTAAAGATGGTAAAGGTTGGCTAACTGCACTTAAAGAAATGTCTGGGGAATTAATTGACTGGAAACGAGTACACCATCTTGGCAGAGTACCGCACTCAGTATTAAAACAAGCCTTTCAAATTAGCTCAGTACATATATATCTGACTTATCCTTTTGTACTTAGCTGGAGCTTATTAGAGGCAATGAGTTGCGAGTCCTTAATTGTTGCTAGTGATACTTCTCCAGTAAAAGAAGTAATCAAACATGGTAAAAATGGATTATTAGTTCCTTTCTCTTCTCCTAATCATTTATCAGATCAAATTATTGAATGTCTTTCAAAGCCAAAATCTTTTCATGAATTAAGAAAAAATGCCAGGAATTCAATAAAACAATCATATGAACTTAAAGATTGTTTAAATCGACAAATTCAATTAATTCACAATGTAGCTAATGGCCTTTAAATAGATAACAATTGTTCACTGTTGGCGGATACTTTTGATACTGTCAGTTTGGTCTACAAAAATATCAGAAACCAGGCTAATTACTCTTTTCTCTCTTAGTTTTAAATTTGCTGTAATAGCCATACCACTCCTAAGTGGAACCTTTATATCTTTGGTTTGCAAATAAGATCTATTCAGACTTAATTTAACAGGAAATCTATAAAAGTTAAAATTCGCATCAGGAGGTAATGCATCGGCTCCTATCTGAGTCACTTCACCTTCAAGTTCGCCATAACGGGTGAATGGGAATGCAACAACTCGAACTTTGGCTTTCTGTCCTGTTTTAACAAAACCTATATCTTGATTAGGAACTAAAACCTGAGCCTTTAAACCAGTTTGAGGAACAATAGTAAGTATTGTCTCACCTGGTTGGAAAACACCGTCAACCCCTACTTGTGGATCAAAGACTAGACCTGTAACAGGCGCAGACACCTCTTGATACTGAAGTTGTAATTCCGATGTCCGTAAACGATTAAGCATTTGTCCTAGTGACTTCTCTGTCTCCAACTTTGCACGATTCATATCAAGTTTTACATTTGAAAGTTGACTTTTTAATTCATAATGCTGATCTAGTTGTTGAAGATACTGAACTCTTTGAAAACCACCTCTTTCAACAAGATCTTTTAAATCTCGAATAATCTTCTCACTTGTGTCAACTTTCTTAGTCAAAACTTGCTCACGCTGATGAAGAATTGTCAACTTACTTTCCAGATCTCTTCTTTCTAACTCAATCAACCTTGTCAATGTAGCTTTTTGATCTGCTGCCTGACGAGTATCAAACCTCACTAGTAACTGGCCTTTCTTAACCATTTGGCCATCTTTAAAAAACACTGCAGCAACCTTGCCACCAGAAGGCGTCTTTACACCAACACTCCCGGTTATTGCCTCTAGTTGACCTTGAACAGTCACAACCTCATCAATGCGAAATATCACACTTCCGACTACTGCAATAGTTCCCAGCCCAATAAATATCGCTGCCAAGCTCTGAGCCCAAACTGGAGTCTGCCTTAAAACAAGAGAACGGTTACGAGCTAACCATTGATTAGCAGCATCCCCAAGTACCTGCTTGGGAGTTAATTTCTGAACCTGATCAGGTTCAGAAATTTTTGCCCCTTTTGTAGGGTTCTCCTCAGAAGTGGATGGATTCGACACAATGTACTTCGAGATAGAAACAGATTAAGCCCTTAAAGCAAATAAGAACCAAAAGGGAAACTTAAATAGCAAGATGACAGGGTAGAAAGGTAATCAAAAATTGATTACTTTCAAAAGGATGTCCTCGCATCAATTATCCAAACCTTTCCTAAACGGTATTTAACCAATGCGCATAGTTGTTGCGATCCCCGCACGTCTCGAATCCTCAAGACTGCCCGAAAAAGTGCTCGCCAAGATCGGAGGCAAGCCGATGATTCAAAGAGTCCTTGAAAGATGTGCAATGGCGAATCGTGCAGACTCAATAGTTCTTTGTAGTGACAATCAGCATTTATGCAATCAAGCTATTGAATGGGGCCATAAGAGCATTCTTACAAGCTCTAAATGTGAATCAGGTAGCGAAAGAATTTCTTCTGTGGTAGAGGAACTTGCAAGTGGAGAATCACTGAGTAATTGTTTAATAATCAATGTTCAAGGTGATCAACCATTTATAAATCCTTCATCTATAGATTTAATGGCAGAAGAATTCTTAAAAAGAAAACCAACTCCCGAAATGCTTACTCCTATATATAAAATGCAAAGTCAAAATATACATGATCCCAATGTAGTCAAAACACTAGTTACTGGAAATGGTCGAGCGATCTATTTTTCACGATCTGCCATACCTCATGTAAGAGGTGTTAATGAGAAAGAATGGCATAAATATACAACTTACTGGGGACATGTTGGCATATATGGTTATCGAGGTGATGTATTAGCAAATTGGAATAATTTCCCAAAATCCAATCTTGAAAGTATTGAAAAACTTGAACAATTAAGATTAATTGAGGCAGGCATTGAAATAGGCACATTCCCTGTCGAAGGTGAATCATTATCAGTAGATACAAAAGCTCAATTAGAGCTAGCAAGAAAAATTGCAGAATCAGAATATCAAGATGTTCAATAAAAATCTTAATCAGAATATTCCAATTCTTTGGATGAACCTAGCCAGGGCTGAAAGGAGGCGAAAGTGCATGGAATGGGCATTAGAATCTGGTCAATGGGAACAAAAAAGATTTGAAGCAATTGATGCAGATAATCACAATCAACTTTTTCTTTCAATACCCATTCCATGGCAATCAGGATCAACTCTTCCTGGACTCAGGAGAGCAGAGGAACCAAACCCTTGGAGAATTACAACTCGCAAGGAATTAGCATGCTTAGCAAGCTGGCAAAGAATTTTAATCAAAGCTGAGCAATTAAACAAATCTTGGGTTCTTTTGATAGAAGATGATATTGGATCAAGTCTCGCTGTCCCTGCTTCTTGGCCAATCAGTCTTGATGAATTAATAGATCGCACACCTCAAAATGCTTTAGCAATCCAAATGGCTCCAATAAGCAGTAGCGCAAGAGTTGAATTATATAAAATGTGGATCAACAGTGGTCACAGAGAATGGCTAGTTCCTAAAAAGTTAATCCGAAGTAATGGGAATGGTGCAATACTTTTGAAAGATGCAGCCTACAAAAGACTAATTTCATCAATTAGTCGAATCGCAGAAAAATTAGCTTCCAATTTTCACCCAATTGCACATCCATGGGCAATAAGGCCTGTTGCAGATAAGTGGCTATTTGGCTTACTGCCTAAAGATAGTTGTTATGTAAGTAGTTATCCACTCTTTTGTCTGGATGCAAAAGATTCCTCCCTGCATCCAGAACATGTCAATTCATTTCACTTACCAAGTAAAGAAATTACTCTCAAGATCTGGGAAGAAGATGCAAGAAAAGAATTAATAGATGCACAAAATTACTGGGATAGGTTAAGTCAAAATTTTCCAACAGAGAAATCCATTGATTTCGAATAATCTATTCATCAGCTTGATTCACCTGGGGAGCCGGTTGAAACATAAACAGTGAGTAAATTACATTCCGTCGCATATTTGTCATCATTTCTAAGAACATATCATAGCCTTCATTCTTATATTCTATTAATGGATCCTTTTGGCCATACCCCCTTAAACCAACTGATTCTCTCAAAGCATCCATTGCCTGAAGATGTTCACGCCATAAAGTATCAATTTGCTGAAGTATAAAGAAACGTTCCGCCTCACGCATCATTCCAGGATGATCTGCCTCAATCTGAGCTTCTTTCATGTCATATGCATTCCTTACTTGCTCTTGCAAAAATACCTTTAGTTCATCCATATTTAAACCAATAATCTGCTCAGGATTTAAATCTTCTAACAAATAAACGAATTGCTTAACTTTCCCAACAAGTTGAACAGTATCCCATTCTTCTGGTGGTAGATCTGGATTTGCATAAGCATCAACAATATCATTCATAGTTCTTTCTCCATAGCCAATTACTTGCTTCTTTAGTGCTAAACCATCTAGTACACGTTTACGTTCAGAATAAACAGCACGGCGCTGATTATTCATAACCTCATCGTATTCAAAAACTTGTTTCCTAATATCATAATAATATGTTTCTACCTTCTTTTGTGCTCCCTCTAAAGATCTAGTAAGCATGCCAGATTCAATTGGCATATCTTCCTCAACTCGAAAGGCATTCATTAATGAGGCTACGCGCTCACCACCAAATATACGCAATAAATTATCTCCCAAGGACAGAAAAAATCTCGTGCTTCCTAAATCACCTTGGCGTCCAGCACGGCCTCTCAGCTGATTATCTACTCTTCGAGATTCATGGCGTTCTGTACCAATTACATGGAGACCACCAGCCTCTCTGACCCTAGTTTCCTCTTGCTTTACAACAACATCGTACTCAGCCTTAACTACATTAATTAGTTCCCTAAGTGAAGCTATCTCCTGATCTTGAGTTGGGGCTTTTTCTGCCGCGGTAGCTATTCGATCTTCTAGTTCAATAATGCTTAATTGTCTATCGCCCCAAACTTTAACTAATTGTCTTGCTAACTCAGCTATAGAATTATCAGTTTCTTCAGTTAATGCACAAGGATACAAACTTACTATGGCTTTTGCTTCATTTTTCCCGCTACCTTTAGCTGTATTCTTTGTAACAAATCCAGGCTTATTTTCCTTCAAACGTTGTATTGGAACTGGTGGTCGATGACCCTCTTCCGGTTTTACTAGACGAGGTAGTAAAACTTCTCTCATCTTCAATCGCGCCATATAATCACTATTACCTCCAAGAATAATATCCGTTCCTCTACCTGCCATGTTCGTGGCAATTGTCACTGCGCCAGCCCTACCAGCCTGGGCAACTATTTCTGCTTCTCTTTCAACATTTTCAGGCTTAGCATTTAGAAGATTATGAGGTACATCTTGTTCTGATAAAAGAACACTTAATAACTCACTTTTTTCAACACTGGTCGTGCCAACTAAAACTGGTCTACCCAACTTATGAATTTCTGCCGTCTCCCGCGCAACTGCTCTCCATTTCGCTTCTTCAGTCTTGTAAACTTGATCAACCCAATCCTGACGAGATAATTTTCTATTAGTAGGAATAACCGTAGTCTCTAGTTTATAAGTTTTCTCAAATTCTACTTCCTCTGTTTTTGCAGTTCCAGTCATTCCTGCCAAACATGGATACAATAAAAAGAAATTCTGATATGTAATAGAAGCCAAGGTCTGAGTTTCTGGTTGAATTTTAAGCTCTTCCTTAGCTTCTATAGCCTGATGCTGACCATCACTCCAACGTCTGCCAGGCATTACACGACCAGTAAATTCATCTACTATTACTGCATCTCCATCTCTAACTATATAATTAACATCACGAATAAATAATTCTTTTGCTTTTAATGCATTAGTAATATAATGCGCCCAAGGGTCAGATGGATCAAAAAGATCATTAACCTCTAGCATTGTTTCAGCCTTAGAGAAGCCTTCATCAGTCAAGGTGCAACTTCTCTGCTTCTCATCAACTTCATAATCACCTTCTGGATCTATTCCATCTTTACCTATTTCAGCAGATCTTTCCAACGCAGCCGCAACTTTAGCTGCTTGTTGATATTTTTCCTGCGGACGTTCAACCTGTCCGGAAATAATTAAAGGTGTCCTTGCTTCATCTATTAATATAGAATCTACTTCATCAATAACACAATAATAAAACTTTCTTTGAACAACTTCACTTATATCATTTGCCATATTATCTCTTAAATAATCAAACCCCAATTCTGAATTAGTTGCATAGGTAATATCACATGCATAATTTTTTCTTCTATCAGAGGGAGACATATCTTGCTGGATTAAACCGACAGATAAACCTAGAAATCGATGAACTTGTCCCATCCATTCCGCATCTCTCCTGGCTAAGTAATCATTAACAGTAACCACATGTACACCACGTCCGGTTAAAGCATTTAGATAAGAAGGGAGAGTAGCTACAAGTGTTTTTCCCTCTCCAGTTTTCATCTCTGAAATTTGGCCTTCATGTAAAACCATTCCTCCTATCAATTGAACATCAAAATGCCTCATTCCAAGAACTCTTTTTGAAGCTTCTCTAACTATGGAAAAAGCTTCTGGTAGTAAATCATCTAAAGCTCGCCTTTGTTTTTCGAGATCATCTATTTTTTCTAAATTATTCCTAAAGGAAGCTGTTCTAGAACGAAGTTCAGAGTCCGTAAGTGAAGAAATTTCCTCTTCCAAGACGTTTATATCCGTTACAAGAGGCTGATACCGCCTTAATTTGCGACCATTGGGATCACCTAATAGGAGATTTAACATGCTTTGAGCAACTAAGATATATCGCTTAAGCCTAACTAGAGTTATGAGGAACTTGAGATTTCGTAGATAATCCCTGATACTAAAAACACGTAACAAGCCAAAACTGAAGGCATCAAGAGATCTCTTTCAAAACCTTGTATCAACCTATGGAATGCCTTCAATCAACTCATGGATACAAAAATGATTATGAAAATCCCCAAACAGAAGCCCCGAAAGGCTAGTACTGGCATAGCTCTAAGGAAACTAGCTGCAGCTATGCAATCTAAAGAAGGTACTTCCAACAAGCAGGAACTGTTACTTTCTTATAAAGCTCTAAGGTACCTAAGATCTGATCGACCAAAAATCATTTTTGCTTTTCAATTTATCTGGTTTTTAAATAGACTACCAGCTTCAAAATTGACAAAATTGAACTTATGGATGGCGATTTCAAACCCTAGAAAATTAATCAATCAAATAAATACTGATAAGTTAAAATCCTCACTCAAAGAAACATCCGCTTGGTTACATGCTAAGCAAGAACTATCTCAAAGCTCTTGGAATTACAAGTCAAGATTAAGTGAATCGGAAGCACTAATAAATACAATCAAAGAATATCGACATGAAAGATTATTTATTTTGCATCATTATGATTGCAATGGTTATTTCCCATTTTCATGGCAATCTGCACTAGAAGAATTAAGACAACTTGATTGGAAAGTTATTGTTTCGAGTTCAAATTTATCAAAAAATTCTATTCAAAGTCTACGGGAACGAAATATAATAATTAGTTTTCGACAAAACATAGGTCGCTGCTTAGGGGCTTATAAAGATTTCATACAACTCTTAAATAGTCAGAAAGAATTAAAGAATTCATTCAATCAAATTATTCTTGCAAATGATAGCTCCATTCCTATTGGTGGCCCTGCAAAATTTGGAAGGTATATTGAATCAGTTTCGCAAAAACTCAATGATAATGAACCTTTAATGATTGGAGCAACAGATTCTGTACAAGAAAGTATATATCACATTCAATCTTACCTAATTGGCGTTAATTATCAACTGCTGCAAAATAAAAATTGGAGTCAATTCTGGGCGAATCTACCGATTACAGATAATAAAAGACAATTAATTCTGGATGGAGAATTTGGTCTTAGCCAATCTATGCAGAAAGCCGGAATCAATATTCAAGCTATGCATTCAGTGATCAATGTCATTTTAGAACATTCAGACATTCCTCAAGAACTCACAAGTTATGGTGTGCATGAACCTACACAATTGAATCCAAGTATCCATGCTTGGAAAAATCTTTTAGCCGCCGGCTGTCCGCTAATTAAAAAGCAATTACTTTTTGAAATTGCACATATTCCAATACCACTAAGTGAATTAGGTAATAAGCTATCTATATATGATAGCGAACTAATCGAAGACTTAAAAGAGCTTATTAAAACAAGATTTAGCGGGTGCCATGGTTTAAGCAATCATTCGATATAATAAAAATAATTAATTCTTTAAAACGCTATTTTTTTTTATCTAACCAAGAATGCCTAGATTGGATTACTGTCTCCAAATTTAAGTAATTGTTTTGAGTAGATTTTTTTGTCATTGAATTATCATGGGAATTATAAACTGCTGCAAAATAAGGACATTGCACACCATGATAACCTCCTTCTATTAGCTTGCACCAAAAGTCATAGTCTTCCCAACCATGTTCAATATGTGTGTAGCCACCAACTGATTTCCACGCGGAACGTCTGACTAAAGCCATAGCATCAACAAAATTAGCCTCTTTAAAATGATCTCGCTGCCAACTTTTGGGTGAAATTATAGATCGGTTGTCATTAAATTTTCCAAACTCAGATTGCACTTCTATTAACGGATGAATAACAGCCAAGCAGTCAGGCGCATCTGAAACTAATTGCAAGCACTCTAAAATTCCATTAGGTAAAATTTCATTATCTGCATCAAGTACGAAACACCATTCTGAACATGCATGGAAGAAAGCAGTATTCCTGGTTGTAGCAAGTCCAGTATTTCGCCTATGGCTTAGGAGTTTAATACTTGCAAAAGGATTCGGATTAGCAAGGCATTTATTGACCATCCAATCATGCACAATTTTTACACTTTGGTCAGTAGAGTTATCATCGACTACTATTAATTCAATACCATTTTGGGACTGTGAAGCTATACTATTTAAAGCATTTAGAATTTTGTTGCTATAATTAAATAAACTAACTAAAACAGACACTTTAGGCATCATAGAACTTTCCCAAGTATAAACTTTGTCTGATATAGGTAAATCACGATCTTCTACTAAAAGATTATTTTGCAAGCCTAGTAAGTAATTTCTGAGTTCAGTTGGAGTTGTATCTGATTTAATATGAACTGAGGTATTAGGTATATTATTATTTGAATCAGTCCAAACTATCTTAAGGCAATTTTTATCAGCGACTTCAATCCATCTAGCCTGATGAATAGCAGCTTCTGGTGTATTTATGATTAATTCATTCCATCCTGGAAAATATGAAATTTTAGGAAACTTTGTTTTAGATAATTCCTTTGACTCATAAGCTAAAGCCTTATTCCATTTTGATCCAACATCTCCTAATACACACACAACATTCTTAGGAGGACATGGCAAGCCCAAATTGACCAGCCAATTCTCTAAGCTAGTTGTTAAAGGTTGATCAAGTAACTTATTAGATTTAATATTAATATCTAGGTAAAAAGCATTCAAACCTAATGACCTTAAAAGATTGACTCTTGCACTATCTGGATCCCAAATGATTTCAAATTCTGATAATTCATCAACCCATTGCTTTCTATTTTCATATACAGGGTACTCAAAATTTAAAGCAATTTTATGGATTAATTTCTGACTATTTGAATTCATTTTGTTATTCTCGATAATCAAAGTAGAAATCATCTCATCATCAAAGCTAAATGTTGGATCTTCGAAACCTTCAATAGGTAACTTTTGAAGAAGATAATATATTTGCCACTGAAAAATTGTCAATCCGAAAATTTTAATATTTAATTGGTCAGCTGCTATTAAAAGCTTAGGGAAACAAGGTGCTGGATAATGAGACCAAACCCTTATCCAATCATCCCAACAACTGATTTTATTAATCAAATCAATTGAAGGTGGTGGAATCAAAATATCACCCTTATGATCTATATATTGGTAATATAGATAAAAATTTTTCGAATTAATCCAATCATCTGAAAAGATATCTTTATAAAGTTTCTTAACTCCTCTCCTAATCATCGGTAAATTTTTTGAATTGCGATAAAGCTCATTACGGATACAAGAAAGAGCTTCTGTTTTTTTCTCCTCACTTGGTTTCAAAAAATCAATGTTGTGTAACAATATTTCTAATTGCTTTTTAGGATTATCAAACCAATCCGAATAATGAATAATCGATAATCTGACTTCATCTGGAACATTTGTAAGAACATCTAAATTATGTTTCAACCAAAGATTCTGAGCACGTGTCAGATTCATACCAGTCACTTCACCATCTCGACTTATTAAGGAGGCTGCTACCTCTGCAGGATTTCTAACTGCTAAAATCACACTTATAGGAATTTGCAGCTCTTTTGTTAGGCGTATCCATAAAGGCAACAAAAGACTTGTACGTGGATCCTTAATAGCTAAGACACCTTCTTGACAATTTAATTGACTCAGTAGAATCCGGCGAAGACATTGATATGCGTGTTGAGCTAAAGGTTCCTCAAGCCAATTCTCTGGCAAGTAAAACGAGCCCTTGTGAGAAGGCCACCAACGATCTAAATCTATAAGTAATTTTTCTTGCAACGCAACAACTTCATCCCACTCAAAATACCCTTCAGGATTGTGAATATCACCTTTAATTTGCTGGCCTGGAAAGGTAACGCCCAAAGACTTAAGGATAGAGCTCAATAGGGAAGTTCCGCTTCGATGCATCCCAACTACAAGTATCAGGGGTGCTCTTCTCAAAAGGGTTATGATGATCTATATAACAATAACAAATAAATCAATTCTAAAAAATAGGAGGTATCTAATCTTAACTAAACCAAAAACGGAAGAATCTTTCTGTCTTTAGAGAGTTGTGAAAGACTTATATAGATGCCAAAAATATTTATTAGTAAAAGAATAAAACAATTAAGTAAGTGAACTTCTCCATATATCAGAGAGTATCTAACAGAGCTAAGATAACAATAAAAAATATTTAGATCTGCAAACCAAGCCAAATTACCTAGATTTTCCTTTACATAAAGGATAGGAGATAGTAAAAATAGTAATTGCATTAATATAGGTACAAGTTGATAGATATCATAAAAACGTACACCTAGTAAACATACCAACAAAGGGAACCAATACAAAAATAGTAATAAATTTATCAATGGAATTACTCCAGGTATAAATAAATTAAACAGTAGATTAGGCTGAAAGAATGCAAGGCATAATAATACGAGTAAAAAAGATTGAAAAAAAGTCTGTAACTGAAATGCCCATTCCTCTAAGGTATAAAAAACGGGATGAAGATTAACATTTTTAAGATTATTTGCATTATAATCTAATAATGTTGGTGCAGCACATACAGCCGAAGACAAAGAATTCCAGACTACTAATCCTATCCCTAAATAAACAACATATTCATTAAAGTTATTTACTTTAAAAACTGTTCCATAGACAGCAGCCAAAACACTCACAGAAAGGAGATTAGATATACCTAACCAAAAACTTCCTAAAGTGGTTCTTGCAAACCTTGCTCTACTTCTTGAAGTAGCTGTAAACCACCAAGCTCTTCGAGTATTAAATGCGTATCTAAGTGATTGAATTACGGCTTTCATGATAAAACTCGATAGCTTGCATGATGTCACCGTCAAAAACGATATTGCCTTTAGTAATTACAATACCACGTTTACAAAACCTAGTTAATAGGGATTCGGAATGACTAGCTAATAATAATGTTCCGGAATGGTTAATAAAAGAATCAAGTCTCTTTGTTGCTCTTTGATAAAACCCTTGATCTCCTGCACCAAAACCCTCATCGATTGCTAAACACTCGTGAGTGATAGAAGTTAAAATAGAAAACAAAAGCCTGGAACACATCCCTTCACTATATGTTTTTACAGGTAAATGTATGAAATCTCCTATTCCTGAGAACTCAACTACATCTGAGATATATTCTTCAAATCCATTCAAGCTATATTTCAAAAGTAGAAATGCACCTTTTGCGGCTTCATAGCCACTAAGATCAGGTGGTGTAGGAAAACTTTTATTGATCATTGGATGTACTTTTACATTTCTATAAATACAACCTGATGTTGGAGTATAGATATTTGAAGCTAGTCGTAAAAATGTAGACTTCCCAGAGCCATTATGGCCAAGTATTCCTAAACGATCTCCAGACTTAATAACAATATTTATGTCTTTCAATGCATTTACGTAGGTTTTGTTACGAGAAGAGCCTAAAGAACCTCCTGCAGCAGATCGTATAAATGACTTGGCCAAGGATCTTTTGGATAGGTTATTAACAGGGATTTGTAAAGACACATCCTTAAAAACTATTGCTTTATCAGAAGAGTAATTTAATTCCACAGATTTAATCTAAGATTAGAATTTTAGTAGATGAGGCATTCAGCCTCATTAAAGCTTAATAACAAAAAACATTTGATTGCTTATTTAAATAATTATCAGGAGGTCAGAGTTAATGAATTCCTAACATATCCTCGGAGATTAGAATGAACCAAAACGTCATGAAGTTAAATGCTATTCAATGCTTCTAGAGCATATTCACATCTTAGGTACGTTCTGATCGGATTCGTGATAGAATGTGAATTGGATATAATAAACATGAGCAAAAGGGATATTTCGAGTAATCCAAATTTAAATCTAAATATTCATTTATAATTATAGTAGGCCATTTCCAAATCGCATGCTCTTAAAATTCATATAAATATGCAAATACCTCTATGGTAAATAATATTAATCTACAAATAATTCTGAAAAGTTTAGGTACTGGATAAACTAATCTAATAAGCGATCTGAATCTAAACACAGTATAGCCAATAAAGAAAAGGCAAATAATATTTGCCTTTTTAAACCATGTTTCTTAAAAACTGCCAAAATCAAAATATAAGATCTCTTTAAAATTCCTGCTTTTTTATATTCTAACAATAAGGGAGGGTTTCCAGCATAACGATTGTAAAATATTTCTGACTGAAGAAAATAATTTGATACGGAATCTGCCCGTCCATATCTAAAAATATGAACTATCTTACTAAGTCCATAAGATAGTCCCATACCTTTGGCGCCAAGCAAATTTGCATGATGTTGACGATATGAAATTAATGATTTAGGAATAAATTCAATATGGCCGAATCTGGCAGCAACTAATCCTAGCCATAAGTCATGCATAAAATTATGGGTTGGTATAGGTAGAGCCTTATTTAAAAGGGATCTATTGACAAAAATTGTACAGCCAGTAATAACATTTTGAAGCAAAAGATCATCTATTGAGTTTTTGTTTGGGTTTAAGCCCTCTGAATTTAAAAATGAATTTTTAAATTGAAATCCATTATGATCAATCAAGCGAAGATCGGAATGGATTAATATTGGAGTATTAACTGAAAAAGTAATCTCATTGTTTTTACATGCTGAATAAGAAATTTCAAGTTTGTCAGGATCCCATATGTCATCCTGATCAGCTATAGCAACATAAGGTGCTTGACTTGTTTGCAATAGTATTGAAAAATTCTCTGTGCAACCTAATCTTTTCTTTGAAGTTAATAGTATTAACCATTTTCCATATCTAGTCTGCAGTTCCTGTAATAAATCAAAACTAGAATCTGACGAACAATCATCTCTTACTATTAATCTTACCGGTTTAAGAGTCTGATTGTAAATACTATTTATTTGTTCTTCAAGGTAACAAGATCCATTATAAACAGCCATAACAACTTCAATTTCATCCCTATGGTTAACTACCAAAGCTTTACTCTCCACTTAGAAAAATAATAAAATGCACTCATTACGTTGACTAATAAAAGGAAGAAACTTTTATAGCTACCCTTCCCCCATACGTGTGTAACTGAGACTAGAGGCAAATGAATACATTGACCTTCGTAAGAAAGCATTCGAGTAATGTCTGCATCTTCAAGATAAAGGAAAAAACGTTCGTCAAATCCTCCTATTCTTCGAAAAGATTGACTTTTAATTATCATACAACAACCACTTAGATATTGAACCTCAAACACTTTATTGTAATCAAAATCAGACATTACGTACCATTGATCATATCTTTTCATCCATGCTGGCTTAAATTGCTGCGAAACAAAACGACGGCTTAATAAAGCCAAAACCGTAGGATTTTGCTTGCATAATTTTTGTATTTTTCCCCTCTCATCTAAAATTTTAGGCACAGCCAAAACAACACTCGGATGTTGAACAAGCCAATTAAAAGCTCTTTCAAATGTTTGTAACTCCCAAGATAAATCTATATTTAAAACACCAATATAATCAGGTTGGTAATCAAAGCTTTTAAATAGCATATTAACTGCTCTACCATAACCAGGATTATCTTTATTTCGAAGAAAAAAATCAGCCTTATTAGCAAGTCTATCTGCTGGATCATTTTCTTTATGATCGTTTACAACCACTGCATATCCTATTTCAACTGATAAATCTGATAAACATAAACCAAGTTCTTTAGCTTGTTTGATTGTCATATGATAAGAAACCAAAATTAAAATTAATTTCCTCCGGATTCTTCTTAATTCTCCAGTTGGTTCCATAACAAAATCGAAAACTAGATGAATACAAAAAAATTATCTTGAAGTTCCAATACGATTTCCACTATAGCCAGATTTTTTCAATACATCATTAGACCACTTTAAATTATTCAAATACCATAAAACAGTTAACTCTAATCCACTTTCAAATGTATGCCTAGGTTGCCAATTCAGTTCATTATTTATTTTTGAAGAGTCAATAGAATAGCGCTTATCATGACCAGGACGATCAGAAACAGTTTTAACTAAGGAAATATGACTTTTACTTTGAGGACGAAATTTATCAAGCAAACAACAAATTGATTCAACAACCTGTCTATTAGTTCGTTCACCATAACCACCTATACAATAACTTTCGCCTAGTCTCCCAGTTGTCGCTGCCAAGAGAAGAGCTTCAACATGATCTTCGACAAAAAGCCAATCTCTCACATTAGAACCATCTCCATAAAGTGGAATAGTTTTTCCATGAATTGCATTATTGATAACTAAAGGTATTAGTTTTTCTGGGAACTGCCAAGGGCCAAAATTATTACTACAATTAGTTATTATCACTGGTAAACCATATGTATGGTACCAGGCTCTAACTAGATGATCACTAGCTGCTTTACTAGCAGAATAAGGTGAACGAGGGTCATAAGCAGTGGTCTCAGAAAAACTACCAAATTCCCCTAAGGAACCAAATACTTCATCAGTGCTTATATGATGCATACGAAATTTTGTCTTACGTTCATAGTTCAGACTTTCCCAATGTTTCTTTACTGCCTGGAGTAAATTAAAAGTACCTAAAATATTACTCTCTATAAAGACTTCTGGTCCATCGATTGATCTATCTACATGGCTTTCGGCAGCCAAATGCATAACTAAATCTGGATCAGCTTTCTTTACAGCCTCAGCTGTTCTTACTGGGTCTGACAAATTAACTTTTAAAAGTGTATATCTCTCATGTAAATTAAGTAAGTCAATACTTTTACAATCACTTGCATAGCCAATTTTATCGAGATTAAAGATAATTGCTTGCGTTTCTTTTAATAAATGACGTACCACACAACTCCCTATAAACCCTGCCCCACCTGTAACAAGAACTCTTATTTTCGATGAAAACCAGTTAGACATAGAAAAACTCTGTGCTTCAATCGAGACTAGGCTGACATTGCCTTAACGCTAATTCTATAGTTTAAGAATCTAAAAGAGTGCGCAAAACAGACTTCAAGGCATTTCGCCAATGAACTGGATTGATCTCTAAAACCTCATGAGTAGCAGAACAGTCCAAAACTGAATAACTTGGCCTTCTTGCTGGCGTCGGGTATTGAGCTGAAGTAATAGGCTGAACTTCTGTCGATTGATTGATAAGACCTAAATCCTTACCCAACTCACCAATTGCCACAGCAAAGTCATACCAACTAGCTACACCAGCATCACTCCAATGCATTGTTGCTGGAACAGAGGTACCTGAAGAAGTTTTTTCAAGAAGACACCAACAAGCTTTAGCTAATCCTGTAACACTTGTAGGGCATCCAACCTGATCAGCTACAACCTGCAAAGGCTCACCTAAGCTAGCTTTTAAAGCATGCAACTTAAGCATTGTTAGTACAAAGTTCTTTCCAAAAGGACCATATAACCAACTAGTTCTCAAAACATTAGCCTGATTAGTCTTAAGTACAGCAACCTCACCGGCAGCCTTACTAGCACCATAAACATTTAATGGGCACAAAGCCTGTTCAGGATTATATGGCTGGCTTTGTGTTCCATCAAATACAAAATCTGTACTAATTTGGAGTATTCTCCCACCAGTTTTTAACAAAGCCTCAGCTATTTTCGCGGGAGCCTCTGCATTCACCGCATAAGCAATATCTACTTGACTTTCTGCCTCATCAACAGCTGTATATGCTCCTGAATTTATTACCCAATCTGGATTACACGCGTAAATGAATTCAGGGCAAGCTTGCGGATCACTTAGATCCAAATTATCTCGATTAGAAACAATTATCTCAACTTTTGAGCCATTTAGATAAATTGGACTTTGCATAATTAATTCAGTACCTAACTGTCCACTAGCACCTATTATTAAAACCTTCATACAAAAAAGTCCTCATCTATAAGTTCAGAGAAGTGTGGCGCAATATTATCTTTTTCAGAAAGTATTGGTTGCATTAACTCACAACCAATTTGAAGCTCAGGCCAAGAAATAGCTATATCGGTATCATTCCAACGAATTGAACGCTCTGACTCTCGACTCCAAAAATCAGTTGTCTTATAAAGTACCTCTGCATAATCGGATAATGTTAAAAATCCATGCGCAAAACCAGGGGGAATCCAAAGTTGATTATGGTTTTTGCTAGTAAGAGAAGCACCCACCCACGTCCCAAAGGTGACTGAACTTAAGCGAATATCAACAGCTACATCATAAATTTCACCAAAGATGCATCTGACTAACTTTCCTTGCGGTGTAGGAGGTAGCTGATAATGGAGACCACGTAATACTCCTTTAGAAGATCTAGAATGATTATCTTGAACAAAATTATATTCTTTTTGTTGTAATTTTTCTAATTGTTGATTCCAAAGATTTTGATTCCAACTTTCAAAGAAGAATCCTCTAGCATCTTTAAAGATTTTTGGTTGGATAAGAAGAGGTCCTTCAACAGTTAATCCAGAATGATTTTTTAATGATTCAACTTTCATGATTACAATATAGGATTATTAGTTTCTAGAATTTGCAATAAATAATTCCCATATCCACTCTTTAAAAGAGGTTTAGCCAAAGAAATCATTTGAGAGTCACTTATCCATCCAAGCCTCCATGCAACTTCCTCAGGGCAACCAACCTTTAGTCCTTGTCGATGTTCAAGAGTGCGAATATAAGCAGAAGCTTCATGCAATGAATCACATGTTCCAGTATCTAGCCATGCCATTCCTCGCCCCATCAGCTCTACTTGCAATGAACCTTCAGCTAAATATTGTTGATTTAGATCTGTAATTTCTAATTCACCTCGATTAGAGGGTTGAACTTTCATAGCCCTATCTAACACAGTGTTGTCATAAAAATATAAGCCAGTAACTGCATAACGACTCTTTGGTTTCAATGGTTTTTCTTCAATACTTAGAACTTGACCATTCTCGGCAAACTCAACCACTCCATAACGTTCAGGATCGCCAACGGGATATGCAAATACTGTGGCACCTACTTCCATACGTGAAGTGGCTTGCAACTGATGAACCAAATCATCACCATGAAACAAATTGTCCCCCAAAATAAGTGCAACAGGAGATCGATCTATGAAATCAGCACCAATCAAAAAAGCTTGAGCCAATCCATCAGGACTCTTCTGAATCTCATAACAAATGGACATCCCAAAAGCACTACCATCCCCTAGCAAACGTTCAAAAGAATCGTGATCATGAGGAGTGGTAATGATCAAAACCTCTCTAATCCCAGCCAACATCAAAGTAGTCAAAGGATAGAAAATCATAGGCTTGTCATACACTGGAAGAAGCTGCTTACTAACGGCCTGAGTAATTGGATGCAGACGTGTTCCGCTACCCCCTGCAAGGATGATTCCTTTACGCTTCATAGAAACCTTTCATCTTAAGAATACAGCCATAGAAATAAAAAGATGATGACATGGCAAGATTTCAACTCATCCAGCATGCCTTCAAAACTTTTCGACTAAATCTACTAAACCAATTTGACAGACAACCGCTTCCTCACTTCATCGTTCTAGGTACCCAAAAGGGAGGAACAACAACCCTTCATAAACTCCTGATGCAACATCCAGGAATTTACCTACCTGAACAAAAAGAACTTCATTACTTCACTTTTCACACAAATAAACCAGCAAGCTGGTACGCTAGTCATTATAATTTATCTCATTCCAAACAAAAAAGAGGAGAAATAACTCCTTACTATCTTTTTCACCCAGAAGTTCCAAAACGTATTCAAACACTATTACCCAGTGTAAAATTAATTGTACTTTTAAGGGATCCATTAGAGAGGACACTATCTCAATATTTTCATGCAAAAAGACTTGGTTTTGAACATTTATCTCTAGAAGAAGCTCTAAACGCAGAGCAAAGTAGACTAAAGACTGGTAATATGTATAGCCATCAAAAACATAGCTACCTCAGTCGTAGTCTATATTTAGAACAACTATCTAGATACGAAAGACTCTTTCCAGAATCACAGTTACTAATTCTACGTAGTGAAGATCTTTTTACAGATCCTAAAAAAATATGGAGAACAATAGAAAATTTTATAGGGGTTTTTCACAGGCCTATCCTCAACGAAATTCCTCAAGAAAATGCTGGCAATAATGAAGCCAAACAAGTAGATCAATTAATAAGGTCTAGGTTAGAAAAAGAACTCTTACCAACTATAAATGGAGTCAAAGAACGGTATGGGTTTGGATGGAAATGGGAAGATCACTAACAATAAATCAGCAAAAAAATAATTGGACATTTAGAACAGTCAGAACACTAAAGATATGCGATAAGTAATCAAGAGTTTATAGTTAATTTCTCAGTTCCAAATTCAATCAAGACCTTTTGATTCGTATTTCTCAGATATGAACCAAAACTAATATTATCTTGTTTGCGAATATTTAAAGCAGACGCCCAAAGGAGCTGGGTCAGGCCATAAGGCTTTTTCGACGGCTGCCATAGGCGTTTTATTAAATTCCTCCCTTTAGGAGGCCTATGAATAAATAAGGTTCTAATAGCTCCTTCTAAAAAACAACCTTTAAGAAGAAGACCCCAATCTCCTAAAAGCTCGCCATGATCACTACAAACACTAATAGCTGTTCTTGTTGCATCATCTCTTTTAAAAAGAGCTCTTAAAATCTCTCCAACTTGTGAATCTAATAAGCCTAAATGATCCACATAATCCTCTCTCAAATCTATCAAAGGCTTCGCTGGTATCCCATCAGGCCAGCGAGCGAGCTTACGATATAACTCACTTCCTATAGGGGCAAGTTCTAATAACTTCTTATGATCTTTTGGACGGCTTTCGGGAGAAGGAATCAAAGCATTCCGATTCTTTTTTCTCCAAGAAGAAGGGACATCAAATGGCTCATGAGGTCCTGGAAAACTTATCCAAAGAAACCATGGTTGATCAACAGGTAACTTAGATAATTCTTCAAGAGCTACTCCAGTCATCCAGATATCTGGGTACAAATGATCCGGTAAAACTGTTGGTCTTACGGTATGAATACAACCATTCCGATATCTTTCTTCTAAGTCATTTCTATACTTATTTAATACTCCCTCTTTTTTCCAAAGATCTGTCAACTCGCAATTCAAGATTGCCAAAGCACGCGGACCAGCAATTTCTCTAACATGATCAAAGCCAAGATCTTTCAACAAAGACAAATTATCTCTTAAATCAACTCCCTCTTGATGAGGTGTCCAATGTGTCTTTCCAACTAATGAAGTGACATAACCATAGTCATCTCGAAGTTCTCTGACAAACGATGGCGCATCATTAGGTACTGTATAAACCTTATTGTGAGTAACCCCAAGGTCTCCAGGACTCATACCAGTTAACCAACTCGCTCGAGCTGGAACACACTGAGGACTGGAGGTATAACACCTTCGCACGTCCCAGCCAGAATTAGCCAAAAATCTTAGATTCGGAAGATCTAACCATGACTGATGTAACCAATCGCCTCTCCATTGGTCAAAGGTAATCAAAAGCCAATTCTGAAGAAGACTGAGATCACTCACAGCTAAAAAAATTAATAGTGGCTCTGCAATAGGCAAGATAACCTTGTTCTTCTATAGCAAACTAATTCTTTAAGGATTACATTTTAATTTCGAGTCTTTACTGTCTTTACTGTCTTTACTGTCTTTACTGTCTTTACTTGCTACTAACAAATTACCCATTTTTTCAAAAAAGAAAGTTCATCATTTATGCTAGTTACATATTGAAAATGAAACCTAACTACATATTGCCCCCATCCAATGGGTGGATAGGTTCATAGAACATTTTATGGCCAAAACGCAACTTGTTAAACATGCCCCAGGAGCACCAGGACTCCGATGGTTTGGATTGGGTCCTTGGCTAATCCCTAACCAAGGATTATATAAACTTCAGAAACTATTAAATAATCATGCATTTTGGGCAGAAAATCGTAGAGCAAATGATTTAAAAAAAATGCTGGCAGGTAGCACAGTAATAGTGACCATCTGGCATGGCCAGAAATTGGTTGGATTCGGTAGAGCAACTAGTGATGGAATCTATCGAGCAGTCTTATGGGACGTAGTCGTTGATGAGAATCTGCAAGGCCTTGGACTAGGTCGAAGAGTAGTCGAAGCCCTATTGCAAGCAAAATCAATCAAAGCTGTGGAAAGGATTTATCTTATGACCACGAAAAGTGGAGAGTTTTACAAACAAATGAAATTTCTAAGCTGTGTATCACAACAACTTCTAATTAAAGAAAAAGAACATAAGGAGAGTTGAACCTTAAAAGCGGATGAAGAGATTCGAACTCTCGACCCTCTCCTTGGCAAGGAGATGCTCTACCACTGAGCTACATCCGCAAAACCAATGAACAATTTTCATTAGAACATAAACAGCATGACGTAAGAAAGGTGATTTGGTCAAACAAAAAATCAATACTATTGATCGTCTACTGAAATTCCCTTTATTAATGACCCCATTTCTAAAGCCTGTAAGGCATAGGACCAACCAAGATTACTCTTAATTCCAGCCCTCTCAAGTGCCTGTTGCATTGTGTCAGTGGTAAGCACACCAAAAACTACAGGAACACCCGTCTCTCGAGAAACAGATGCAATCCCTTTACTAGCTTCAGCAATAACGACATCAAAATGAGGCGTATCTCCTCGAATAACCGCACCAAGAGTAATGATCACATCATATTTTCGAGTTCTGGCCAAAGCTTGAGATACAAGAGGGAGCTCGAATGAGCCAGGTACCCAAGCAACATCAAGCTGTTTACTATTGCTTGATGTATCTAAACCATGTCTCTGCAAGCAATCAAAACATCCACTAAGAAGCTTTGATGTCACTAGATCATTAAATCTAGCAACAACTATCGCAACACGTAAATCTGCTGCATCAGTAAAAGTGCCTTCAAAAGTAGCCATCATGCAAGTGGCAAAACTGCCTATATGGTGACACTCTCTAAAGGTGCGTTGTAATGGTTCAGACGATTAGAAGGCTGAATAATCCACAGATGAGAAGAAGATGGAACCAAATTCCACTGCCAATCTCAATCAAACGGATATTTTGGCCACGATAATTATCTGAGCCATATGGTGCTGGGTTAGTAGCGAAAAGAACAGGAGCTCCCACTACCAGAACCAATGACATCAACAGAAAAGCGTTGATTAGGACGAAATTAATTGTATTCATGGGTACTGGTGAATTTGCCAATACTTATGGCATTCATAAATTCTCCCATGAAGACGTGTAATACGCACCAAAGAAAGCCTCCTATGTCGCGAGGCTTCACATGGAGAAAAATATCCCCGCTTTACGATGCGTTCTGTTGGAGGGCAATAGTCACCAATGGCTGACGGCTCAGAAGCACTACAGGGCAGTCTTTTTGAGGATTTCATCAACCCCAAAAAAGATCCAAAGGCCACTTCAAAGGCTTCCTCAAATCAGAGTATTTCACTTTCTGATGAGGAATTGTTGAAGGATGCTCAAACCAGACCTCGCATAAAAAAAGGCTCACAATTTACAAAGCAAAAGAAGGCTGCTTACAAGGAGAGTCAAAGATTTAACACAACCAAAGAGTTACTACCAGCATGGTCTCATCACAACTTAGTGGACATAAACCAGTTAACTCCCGTACTTCGTCACTATGTGGAATTGAAAATTGCCAACCCAGAAAGAATTCTCCTTTATCGACTAGGTGACTTTTTTGAATGTTTTTTTGAAGATGCTATTCGACTTTCGAACATTCTCGAGCTCACACTTACTGGGAAAGAAGGTGGGAAGGAAATTGGCCGTGTACCTATGGCAGGTATTCCTCATCATGCTGCCGAAAGATATTGCTCAGAGCTAATCAAGCTTGGTTTAAGCGTAGCTATATGTGATCAGATAGAAACTGCCCCATCTCAAGGATCACTTCTAAAAAGGGAAATAACAAGAATTCTCACCCCTGGAACCATTCTTGAAGAGGGAATGCTGACAGCTCGCAAAAACAATTGGTTAGCAGCAGTTTTTATTGACGAAAGTCAAAATTCCCTATCCAATCAGTGGGCACTAGCTAGTGCAGATATAAGCACTGGAGAATTCATAGTTACAGAAGGCATAGGCAAGACAGAACTCAAGCAACTTCTATCTCAAATGGAAGCTTCAGAAGTTATTTTTGGAACACAAAACACATCAACAACAGAAGATTGGTGCCCATCACATCTTCACCTCACATTGATAGGAAATACTCATTTCTCCTATCCAGAAGCAGAACTTGCACTAAAAAAATATTATCAGCTAAGTACTATCGATGGTTTAGGTCTTAAAGATAAGCCTTTATCAATAAGAACAACTGGTGGATTATTAAATTACCTAAGGGAAACCAAACCTTTTGAAAGTGAAATAAATCAAGAAAATACGTATATTCAAATTCCACTAGATCGTCCCAGAATTAAATCAGCAGCAGAATCATTAATTCTTGATTCACAAACACGTCGAAATCTTGAACTAACTATCACTCAACGTGATAATCAATTTCATGGCTCATTACTTTGGTCAATAGATCGAACTCTGACAGCAATGGGAGCTCGATGTTTAAGACGTTGGATTGAAGCACCCCTTATAAATACAATTGAAATTAATTCACGACAGAAAATTATTAGCACGTTTGTAAAGTCAAGAAAGCTTCGTCTTTCACTACAAAGTTCAATCAAAACAATGGGTGACCTAGAAAGACTCGCAGGCCGAGCAAGTACAGGTCACGCATCAGCAAGAGACTTAGTAGCTATTGCAAACGGGCTAAAACAGATACCCAGAATAGGTGCGCAACTAAAAGATTTATGGAAGCAAACACCAAAAATAATTAAAATCTTAACCCAAAAAGAGTCGAAAACGCCTCATCTTGCCAATAAAGTACATAGATATCTTCTAGAAAATCCTCCTTTAAATCTCAATGAAGGAGGATTAATTCAAGATGGGGTTGATGATCTTCTTGATGGGCTTAGAAACCAACTAGATGATCATGAAATTTGGCTCTCTGGCCAAGAGATTATAGAAAGAAAAAATAGTGAAAATCCAAATTTAAAACTTCAATATCACCGAACTTTTGGATACTTCTTATCAGCAAGCAAAGCAAAACTTAATAAAATTCCTTCTCACTGGATTAGGAAACAAACTCTAAGCAATGAAGAAAGATTTATCACTCCAGAACTCAAAACACGTGAAGGAAAAATATTTCAAACAAAATCAAGAACATTCCAAAGAGAATATGAGATTTTCTGTCAATTACGAAATGATGTAGGAAAAGAATCAAATTTAATCAGAGAATATGCTCGTTCAATTGCAGCTCTCGATTCATTACTTAGCCTGGCTGAGGTTGCTGCAACTGAAGGATACTGTAAGCCAAAGATCATAGAATCGAAAGAAGAAAATTTTTCCAGAATAATCAAAATAGAAAAATGCAGACACCCAGTAGTAGAGCAATTGCTAGCCGATGAAACGTTTCAACCAAACGATGTAAATATTGGAAACGGGATCGATCTAATTGTTCTAACTGGTCCCAATGCAAGTGGAAAAAGCTGTTATTTACGACAAATTGGTTTGATACAATTGCTAGCTCAAATTGGAAGTTGGGTGCCAGCAAAGGAAGCAACAATAAGCATTGCAGATCGAATATTTACAAGAGTAGGTGCTGTAGACGATTTAGCCGCGGGCCAATCAACTTTTATGGTTGAGATGGCAGAAACTGCCTACATTCTTAATCAAGCAACTAAACATTCTCTGGTTCTTCTAGATGAAATTGGTAGAGGGACAGCAACATTTGATGGTTTATCTATAGCATGGGCAGTCAGTGAATTTTTAGCAAAAGATCTTAGAAGTAGAACGATCTTTGCGACTCATTATCATGAATTAAATACACTTGCAAAAAACTTTAAAAATGTTGCCAATTTTCAAGTTCTAGTTGAAGAAATAGGCGGCAAAATACTGTTTCTCCATCGTGTAATTCCAGGAGGAGCTAGCCGAAGCTATGGAATTGAAGCAGCTAGATTAGCTGGGGTTCCAGACCAAGTTATTCAAAGATCTTATGAAGTACTAGATACTCTTCAAAAAAATAATGAACCTATAAAGACTAAGCTATAAAAATTAAGATTATTTTGCTTAAATGAAATCTTTTGACTTCAGTGAAACATAGCGGCCTTTAATAATGAATTTACAGTTGCAGCAGCTAAGCCTGCTCCGCCACGACTTCCTTTTAAAAGGATATAAGGCAACCCACTAGCAGCTAATTGCTTCTTACTCTGCTCCACACCAATAAAGCCAACTGGCATTCCAATAATCAAACTTGGAGCGGGTGCGCCAGATTCGACTAACTTCAATAATGAAACTAATGCTGTTGGAGAACTTCCAATCAAGACAACTGGTGATTGATTTAATGTGTATTTATTAGAAAAATCAATCCATGCTTGTTCCATACCCAAAGCTGTTCTTGTAGAACCCACTGGTATCTGCTTGGGAGCCCAATCAAGAATAGTTTTCACAGTTGGATTTAAAGTGCGACTAGCCATAGGACTCACAGCAGCTAATGCCATAGAAGTATCAACTAAAATTGGCGCTCCATTTTTCAAAGCAGTCAAACCAAAACTGCAAGCATCTGAGCTAAAACTCAACAAAGACTTAAGGCTAAAATCACCACTGCTATGAATCAAACGTTCTAAAACAGCCTGCTCTAATGGCCCTAATTGTGTTTTTCCTAAATGGCTACGAATAAAACTAATACTCTCATGAAAAATCGGATGGTCAGGATTTTCAAATTGATGTACTTGCTCAGAATTCATTAAGTCATGATTAAATTTGTAATCTTGCTCTATTGCAATGCCAATTCATCTGATTTGGGGTGACGATGTTGCAGCTTGCAACCAAGCTATAGAGCAATTAATCGGATCCATTGTTAATCCACAATGGAAAGATTTTAATGTTACTAGACTGAATGGTTCTGAAACAAATCAAGCAAAACAGGCACTAGAAGAAATACTTACAGCACCCTTTGGTAATGGAGGACGGATGGTTGTATTAGGACAAAGTCCATTTTGCAACAACTGTCCTAAAGAACTAATAGAACGTTTTGAAAGCATCCTTGAAATGATTCCCAAAAATAACCATCTAGTGCTTAAAAATACAAACAAACCTGATGGCCGTCTAAAAACTACAAAAGCCATACAAAAATTAATTAATATTAAACAAGCAACAGAAAAAAAATATATTTTGCCAGCAATATGGGACCATGAAGGCTTAAAAAAACTAGTTGAGAGAACTGCTCAGGAATTAGGGATTCAAATAGAAAAAAATGCTATTTCTTATCTAGTCAATGCCATTGGGAGTGATAGTACACGCTTAAGAAGCGAATTACAAAAATTAGCTATTCATGCAGAAACAAACCAAATTGATTCGAATCCAGCAAAGAATTCAATACTCATAACAACAAAAAATATTAACGCACTTATTGAAGGAAAAACAACAAATATATTTCAAATTAGTAATTCGATTTTAGAACAAAATATTAGTGAGGTTATCACCCAACTAGATATCTTGCTAGATGCAGGAGAGCCTGCACTTCGTATCTTAGCTGGACTTACTAGTCAAATAAGAGGATGGTTATGGGTAAGTCTTTTAGAGCAAAAGGGAGAAAAAGATGTTGGTGTAATTGCCAAAGCAGCCGGAATAAGTAATCCAAAGCGTATTTACATCATGAGAAAACAAGTAAATCGTAGACCTCCACAGCGTTTTCTCAAATTACTAGATCAATTGCTAGAAGTGGAAGTCTCACTAAAGAGAGGGATAGAACCAAAAGCTGCTTTTCGAGAAGGTCTGATCATGAATGCATCATTTGGATCGATGCACTGAAATAATCAATTAATACTTCTTAGGCATGGATGGCATTATTGGTTCAAAAATTCGGCGGTACGTCCGTCGGAAACGTAGAGCGCATTAAAGCTGTAGCCAAGCGAATTAGCGCCAGCAAAGAGCTTGGGAATGATCTTGTAATTGTTGTTTCTGCAATGGGAGACACAACTGATCAATTAACTGCTCTTGCTCAGTCAATAAGCGGAAACCCTCCTCAAAGGGAAATGGACATGTTGCTCTCCACAGGAGAGCAAGTTTCCATCGCCTTGCTAACAATGGCATTGCATGAACTTGGGATACAAGCAATCTCAATGACGGGTGCCCAAGTTGGCATTGTGACTGAATCAGCCCATGGCAAGGCCAGAATTTTAGAAATTCGAACAGAGAGACTAAGAAATCTTCTAGAAGAAGGCCAAGTCGTTGTCGTGGCTGGTTTTCAAGGAACGAGCCTCAGTAGTGGCGGTACATCAGAGATAACAACTCTTGGCAGAGGAGGTTCGGACACTTCTGGAGTCGCTCTCGCAGCGGCGCTTGGTGCAGATACTTGCGAAATCTACACAGATGTCCCTGGAGTTCTCACCACTGATCCTCGGAACGTTCCTGAAGCACAACTAATGCAAGAAATCAGTTGTGATGAAATGCTTGAGTTAGCCAGTCTTGGAGCTGCAGTACTACATCCAAGAGCAGTAGAGATTGCAAGAAACTATGGAGTGACAATGGTTGTCAGATCTAGCTGGACACAAAACCCTGGGACCACTCTGACCAGTCAAGGAGAAAGACCATTAAAAAAAGAAGGGCTAGAACTCAATCGACCAGTCGATGGAGTTGAATTAATAGAAAAGCAAGGAGTATTAGCTTTATCTCATGTCCCAGACCAACCTGGGATTGCAGCTCAACTTTTCGAAATTCTCTCTAAAGATAACGTAAATGTCGATTTAATCATTCAATCAACTCATGAAGGAAACAGCAATGACATTACCTTTACCGTAGCTGATGAAGAACTAAATAGAGCGAAAATACTCTGCGAAAAGTTTCTAAGCAATGTAGGAGGTCAACTATCAGCCGAAAGTGGCATGACAAAATTAAGTATTAGCGGTGCTGGAATAATGGGGCGACCAGGGATTGCTGCAGGCTTATTTAATTCACTTTCTAGAGCTGGAGTAAATCTCCGACTCATTGCAACTAGCGAAGTAAAAGTGAGTTGCGTGATTGAACAATCACTAGGTAACAAAGCTCTTAGAGCAGTAACTGAAACATTTGAAATTAATGACAATCACATCTCTATTAACCCAATCATTTCTGAAACCAATAAACCCGAAGTTCGTGGAATTGCATTGGATAAACATCAAGCGCAACTAAGTGTTAAAAAAATACCTGACAAGCCAGGAACAGCTGCATATTTATGCACAGCCATGGCAGAAGCTAGTATTAGCCTGGATACAATAGTTCAATCTGAAAGACAACATTCAGACGGTAGTAGAGATATTAGCTTCACACTTAAAAAAGAAGATAGAAAACAAGCCGATATTGCATTAGGGCCACTCTTAGCTCAATGGCCAGGTGCCTATTTAGAAGATGGGCCAGCAATTGCTCGGGTAAGTGCTGTTGGAGCCGGAATGCCTGCCACACCAGGGACAGCCGGACGCATATTTCGAGCTTTAGCCAATGCAGGAATTAACATTTCAATGATTGCCACAAGTGAAATAAGAACAAGCTGTGTCGTAGCAGAAGCTAATGGCATGTCAGCAGTGAGAGCAATTCACAAAGAGTTTGGACTTGAAAAACAACAACAAAAACAAGTTTGAAAAGATAATTCTATAAAGCAATCTTCATGCAAGGTTGCGGCTCATCCTGGCTCTTAATTGCTGAATACGATCTCTTAATTTTGCTGCCTTTTCAAAATCAAGTTCTTTTGCTGCTGCCTTCATTTTGTGTTCCAACTCATTAACAATTTCAGGTAGAGCTTCCAATGAGATTCCTGATATTGAGTCATCTTTAATAGATTTAATAGCATCTTCTGCAATCAAATATAAATCTTCATTAGCAGTAGTCTCTGCTTGCAGACGCCTGGAAATTTCCAAAAAATTAAGAATAGAATTGGCAGATTTCTTACCCGCTGGTTTAGGCTGTATTGAATGAACTCTATTATATTCATCTTGAATAAATCTACGTCTTTGTGTCTCCTCAATAGCCCTTTTCATTGAATCTGTTAAGTTATCTGCATACAAAATTGCAAGACCTTCAATATGCCTTGCGGCTCTTCCTATCGTCTGAATAAGAGACCGATATGCCCTTAAAAAACCTTCTTTATCTGCATCTAAAATAACAACTAAAGAAACTTCTGGCAGATCTAATCCCTCCCTTAAAAGATTAACACCTACAAGAACATCATATTCACCTAATCTAAGATCCTGAATTATTTCAATTCTTTCTATAGAGTGAATTTCAGAATGCAAATATCGTACACGAACATTATTTTCTGAAAGATAATCTGTTAAATCTTCTGCCATCCTCTTTGTCAAAGTTGTAATCAAAACACGCTGATTCTTTTTTGATCTAATATTGATCTCGCCTAATAAATCGTCAACCTGACCCCCTGTAGGTCGAACCTCAACCAAAGGATCCAAAACCCCAGTCGGCCTAATCACTTGTTCAGCTATATCTTCCTTACTTTTTTCTAACTCCCAATCCCCTGGTGTTGCACTTATAAAAACTGTTTGTTTTGCTTTAGACCAAAATTCATCACTTTTTAATGGTCTATTATCAGCAGCGCTAGGCAATCTAAAACCATGTTCAATTAAGACTTTTTTTCGCGATTGATCACCATTATACATGGCTTGCAACTGAGAACATGTTACATGACTTTCATCTACAACCAGTAACCAGTCGTTCGGAAAATAATCAATTAAACACTCTGGAGGTGTTCCTTCAGGTCGACCAGAAAGATGGCGCGCATAATTTTCAACACCATTGCAATAGCCTACTTCTCTTAGCATCTCTAGATCATATTTAGTACGCTGTTCAAGTCGCTGAGCCTCTAGCAATCTACCTTGAGTATTGAGAACTTCTAATCGATCAATTAACTCATTTTTAATAGCATTTATCGCCAAACTTAAACGATCTTTAGGAGTAACAAAATGTTTCGCAGGATAAATATTAATTGAAGCTAATTTCTTAAGAACAGAGCCTGTTATTGGATCTAAATATTGAATAGAATCTACTTCATCGCCAAAAAATTCTATTCGAACCAAACGATCTTCATAAGCTGGACCTATTTCCAATACATCTCCCTTAAGACGAAAATATCCTCGTGCAATCTGAATATCATTTCGACTATATTGATTATTCACTAGATCTCTTAATGTACTCCTTAAATTAATACTTTCCCCAACCCTAAATTTCACAGCAGCCTTCAGGTATTCACTTGGTATCCCCAGACCATAAATACAACTAATAGAGGCTACAACGATAACATCTTTACGCTCAAATAATGATCGAGTAGCTGAGTGTCTTAACATATCAATCTCTTCATTAACTGAAGCCGTCTTTGCAATATAGGTATCACTTACAGGTACATATGCTTCTGGCTGATAATAATCATAATAAGATATAAAGTATTCAACAGCATTGCGAGGAAAAAATTCTCTTAACTCATTACATAATTGCGCAGCAAGGGTCTTATTATGTGCCAAGACCAATGTTGGCCTTGATGTTTGAGCGATAACATTTGCAATAGTAAATGTTTTCCCTGTCCCTGTCGCACCTAGAAGAGTCTGGTATTGCTTACCTCCATTTACTCCAGCCACTAATTGTGCAATGGCTTTTGGTTGATCACCTTGGGGTTTATAAGGTGCTTTTAGATAATATTTAGTCATTCATCAAGCCAAGTGATAGATTTCAAAAATATTAAAAGGAATGACCAAAAGTAAAAGATTTAAATTCTACAAATGTCTCAAGATTCTATTTGATTGGAATTCTAGATTTATTTACCAATGCTTCTCTAACACGCTTAACCACAGCGACCATAGCAACTTCATCTTCCAACCTATTAACGGCAGAACCTATCCCGACTCCCGAAGCCCCTGCAGCTATTGCCATAGGTGCTGTGACATCAGACAACCCTGATGAACAAAGAATTGGAATACTGAATCCAGATAAACTAATTGCCTTACTAATTTCGTAAGCAGCTGCCAAAGCAGGTGTTGCCTTTTCTATTAATCCCTGAGCACCTGAAGTAAGTGGCCTAGAACTAGTCCCACCCTCGGTCTGTATCAAATCAACATCAGTAGCAGCTAAATCCAATGCCAATTGTGCCTGTTGATCAAGAGGCAAAACATGAGGAACTGTGACAGATAAAACAGTCTCAGGTAAGAGATTCCTAGTGGCTCTACTTAAGGAAAGGACTTCCTCCGCATCAAAAATTCTGCCTTCAGGATAAAAAGAATCAAAATTACCAATTTCAATCATGTCTGCACCTGCAGAAATTGCTGCGGGAAAAAGATAAGGATCAACAGCACTTACACAAATTGGTAAATTGCAAGATTTCCTAGCAACACTTATCAAAGCTGGATCACAGGCTATATCCAACAGATCTGCACCGCCTGAATCCGCGGCAAGAGCAACTCGATGAACTGAAGAAGCATCAAAATTATTCAGTCCGGCGATTACCTTCAGCAAACAAGAGTCAGTAAGACTTTGCTGTAATGAAGCAGACAAATGACGTAAACGAGTCATGTAAACAACAAGAGATGAAAGGATTCTCTCATTAGTTCTAACAAAATCCTGCAAACTAAAGAAAGGTGGAGGATAACAAAGCTCATATGACTCAATCAACCCGAAATAAAAAAGACTGGAGTCACTGGCATTACAGTCTCCATAAACATCTTCTTATAGAACCAAACCTCCTTCCTCAAGGTGCTTGCCTACTTCTAGCCGTCTCCGGGGGGCAAGACTCTATGTCCATGCTCAGATTATTAATGGATCTGCAACGTTTACATCACTGGAAACTACACGTCTGGCATGGTGACCACAACTGGCATACCCAATCGCAAGAAATTGCCACCTCATTAAAAAAATGGTGTGAAAGTCACCACTTACCGTTTCATATCAATCAAGCTGAAATAGGAGAAGCGAAGACCGAAGAATCTGCAAGAAATTGGCGATATCAAATGCTATGCGAGCAGACAGAAAAAATCTCTAAATCTGAATCCAAAATTTTTTGTTCTCATGTACTTACTGGGCATACTGGTAGCGATAGGGCAGAAACTCTTCTACTCAATCTTGCCAGGGGAAGTGATTTACCAGGACTCGGAAGCTTACGCAAATCTAGAGCACTAAAAAATCATTGTTCGAATAAAAAAATAAAGCTCGTTAGACCTCTGCTGAATTTTAGTAGAAAAGATACAGCCTCTATCTGTTCAGACTTTGCAATTCCTTTTTGGCCTGACCCTTCAAACCTAGACTCAAGCTACAAGCGAAATAAAGTTCGCCTAAAAGTTCTAAGCGTTCTAGAAGAAATACATCCAGGCTGCAGTATACGGATAGCAGCACTTGCTGAACGATTAGCTCATCACCAAGACACTCAAAACAACTTAACTCAAATAGCTATTAATTCTTTACAAGATTCAAAAGGACTTTCTAGGCAAAAACTAGCTAATATTCCATTTTCAACAAGAACAACTATCTTAAATTACTGGTTCAGGAACTCAAACCTACCAAGCCTATCAAGTAAACAACTTGAAGAAATCAGTAGAAGTATTGAAAAAGGCAAACCTCCGAATATTCGACACTTCTCTAATGGTTGGAAAGTTAAATGGGACAGAGAATCATTAGAGATATTTCAAACCCAATAAAAAATTACTTAACTAAAAATATTATTAAAGTAGATAATTATATAAAAATCATTCAATCATAAATTGATCTCTAATCAAGCTGCTGCTGAACGACGACGTCTTGTTCTTCCTGAAGGAACTTCATCTTTTGCTTCAGTTTCTTGAGTCAATGCAGATTTATCTAACTGCTGTGGATTGTCAGCTGCAGATCTAATCTTTTCAGACTTTTCTACAGAATTAGTTGTTGTCTTTAATCTTCCATTCTTTGTGGCTTCACGCTCTCGAATAGTCGATCTATCTTCATGATCTAAATTATCCAAACTTCCTTTATAAGCTGGTGTACCAGATGGAGCTGGTTGTACCAAACACAGTATGAGCGGCTCTACCTGTAACTCTCTACGCATCCTCCTTGCTAGACCCACTTCAACTTCTCTCTGGACACCCATCCAATCAACTTCTATAGCTCTACCGGAACTTTGACGAGTTAATTGCTTCCATCGATTTTCAAGGACCCAACCAATTTCACGTTCAGTCCAATGAGACATCTTACGTGCATCAGCAGTTGTAACAACACCTCGTAAATTCACTCTAGGTGGTGCCACCATTACACCATCTGTACTTACAGCTGCGAGAATAGTAACCACACCATCTTCTGCTAATTGTTGTCTCTCTTTTAAAACTCTTGCATCAACAATCCCATTTCTAGATGCATCTAAAAGCTCAATGCCAGCCTTAACAGCATCACCCTTAGAAATTGAATCTGTTGTCAACTCAACCACATCACCGTTATCAAGAATAAGGATATTTTCAGAAGGAATTCCCATCGACTGAGCACTCTTGCTATGACAAACAAGCATGCGATGTTCACCATGAACAGGAACAAAAAACTTTGGCTTTGTTAAAGCAAGCATTAACTTTTGATCTTCTTGAAATCCATGACCAGATACATGAATACCCTCTGATTTTCCATAAATAACTTTTGCCCCCAGCATCATCAAACGGTCAATCGTATTGACTACTGAAATAGTATTGCCAGGAATAGGACTTGCAGAAAAAATTATGGTATCACTAGTCTTTACTTGAACATGTTGATGTTCTCCTCTAGAAATTCGACTTAGCGCAGCTAGTGGTTCACCTTGACTTCCAGTCATCAGTAAAAGTGTCTCCCTATCAGGTAAATCTCGGATCTGTTTAATAGGCACAAAAAGATCATCTGGAGCCCGCATATAGCCAAGTTCTCTCGCTTTAGCTATTACATTGAGCATAGAACGGCCTAATAAACCAACTTTTCGCCCATTTTTTAAAGCTAATTCCAAAATCATCGATACACGATGAATGGAACTCGCAAATGTGGTAACAATTACACGACCTTCAGCTTGAGAAATATGTCGGTCTAAACTTGGAAATACAGACCGTTCAGGTGGGCAAAATCCTGGAACCTCAGCATTCGTAGAGTCACTAAAAAGGCATAAAACCCCTTGTTCTCCATGATGAGCAAGTCTTGCAAGATCAAAATGCTCTCCATCAACTGGAGTGTGATCAAATTTAAAATCTCCTGTAAAAATAACTACACCTTCTGGGGTAGTTATGGCTAATGAAAAACTATCAGCCATTGAATGAGTATTTCTAATAAATTCAACTGAAAAATATTGACCTACTTTGACTACATCACGAGGGTTAACCGTCTGAATTGTAGTTCTATCAGTAACCCCAGCTTCCTCCATTTTTCCTTGCAACATTGACATTGCCAAACGAGGGCCATAAATAACAGGGATATTGAAATTCTTTAGATGATGTGAAATTCCTCCAATATGATCTTCATGTCCATGAGTAACAATCATTCCCCTAATACGATCCTGATTCTCGCGTAAATAACTTGTATCAGGCATCACCACATTTACCCCGTGCATGCCATCACTAGGAAATGCAAGTCCGGCATCAACCAACATAATGTCTTTGCCATATTCAAAAACACATGTGTTCTTGCCAATTTCATGCAGCCCACCTAAAGGGATCACTCTCAAGCAAGGCTTCTTAGATTGAACTTCTCTGGAAGAAGTATTTACTCTGGTTGTTGTGGAGCTAGAAGTCATGGGTTAATTACGTATTAAAACTGACAATGGGGAAACTGATTGAATGATTCGCCAAGGAAATCCATGGCATCAACAAGCCAAAACGTCACGTTTGACGTAGGGCATTTATAGTTTCTGAAAGTGCATGTCTCATCTTGTTATTGAGGGGAATCAATGGACTTCTAGGTGATCCAACAGGCCAACCGGTGAGTTCTAAAGCAGCTTTAATTGGTATTGGATTTGTTGTTGCAAACAAGGCTTTAAAAAGAGGTTGAAGTTTCTCATGATGACTAAGTGCAATTGCTGGCTGTCCATTGAAATAGGCACTAATCATCTCTTTCAAGCGAAGTCCTACTAA
>QCFC01000013.1 GCA_003278465.1 Prochlorococcus sp. AG-363-B04 | reverse complement strand
GAACTAGAGAAGTACCAAGTGATTCCTTATCAACTAGACCTAGAAAGAAAAAAAATGTTACCGAATGCCTAATTTGTGCTAGAGAGCTAGCAACAGAGGGTGTATGCAAAAAAAATGATAAACAAGAACAAGTAAGAAGGAATGATGCAATACAAAATCGTATTCAACTAAAAGGGAAAGTACCAGATACTTGGTTGGAATTACCTTTGACAGACGCACATGCAAGAGAATTAGGTTTAAAAAAATTCTTTAGAGGAACTCATTGCTTAAAAGGTCATCTCTCTCCATATAGAATTAATGGAGGCTGCTTAGAATGTGCAAAAACAACTCCTAAATATATAATGAAAGAAAATATCTAATCAAAACAATCAAAAAGAAATAATTAACTTCCATTTTCAGATAAAAAGCCATCCCAAACAACCCATAATCCGACTACAACTGAAGGAACCAATAACAAGGCAAAAACAATCCATGGACGAATTACAAACGGATCAGGATGATGAAAACCCCATAAACGCAAACCAAGGCTAAGAAAGAAAGCAAATCCCCACGTTAGGCCCAAAAGAATTAATTTGATAGTCACAACTAGCTGAAAATAGGTAGGTAATGCTCTATGTTGAAGCATTAATCTTCATTTTTGTCTAATGAGCGCTCTCAACAAAATCAACCTGAGTGCACTCGATGGGATCAATCCAGCTTTAACCAGGTACGGAAGAAGGGATCCTGCTCCTGTTTTACCTCTCAGAGAGGAACCTGACTTGATTTCATGGCTCGAATCGAGTGGGCGACTCGTTGCAGATGAAGATTCATCTTCACCGGAGGTCAGTACAGTCGAAGAAGAGGAGCTCTCCGCATTGATGGGAGAAAAAGAAGACTATAAAGCTGACGATGAGCAAACTGAAGAGGACTGGGAGGATTAAATAAATCTATAGCCACGTCTAAATTAGATATTTTTAAAATTTAATCAAAATTAAAAAAGTTAACTGCTATCAAAAAAAATTAAAGTGATCACTAGCAGTAAAATCAATTCAATTTTATTAACTCTTTTAATCTTTGCTGCTAGTTTCTTTTCAGACCGTTTTATACCCAACAGTCTTTTAACAATTCCACTACTAATAGCTTCAATAACTTCTGCATTAATTACTCAATTTGGGATTATTAAATTAAAAGAACAAAAAATAGGGCAGATTATTCGCAGAGAGGGACCAAAACAACACTATAACAAATCAGGCACTCCAACCATGGGAGGTATTTTTATAATTCCTGTCGGTTTAATTGTTGGAAGCTTAATAAGCATTAATGGAGAAAGTAGCGAAAAGCTAATTGCTATATGTGGAATCACATTGGCATTTATGGTTATTGGAGGACTTGACGATTGGAAAAGTCTTTCTAATCAAACAAATAAAGGCTTAAATGCTCAAGAAAAAATAAATTTAGAAGCCATAGTAGCTATAGTTTTTCTATATTTTTCAGCCAGTCAAGGATGGATTGATTCAAGTATATCTCTTGCTTTCGGCATATCACTTCCACTAGGCATTCTTATTTGGCCGTTGTCATTATTCGTTTTTCTAGCACAAAGTAATGCCACTAACCTTACTGATGGGCTAGATGGACTTGCAAGTGGATGCGGTGCTCTGACATTTGCAGGACTTGCTATACAACTCATGCTAAGAGGAAATAATGGCGACCCTGTCATCGCTGGTTTTTGTATGGCTATGGCTGGAGCATGGTTAGGATTCTTACTACATAACAACCATCCTGCAAGGATTTTCATGGGAGATGCAGGATCATTGGCGATGGGAGGTTCATTAAGTGCAGTTGCACTTCTCTCAGACAGTCTATGGCCACTTTTGATAATGGGAGGTGTTTTTCTAATCGAATCTCTATCAGTAATTTTTCAAGTCATTATTTTTAAAATAACAAAAATTTTATTTGGAAAAGGCTATAGAATATTTCGTATGGCTCCTTTACATCATCACTTTGAGATACAGGGAACCAAAGAATATGTTGTAGTAAAATACTTTTGGTTATCATCTGTATTCCTAGTAATTCTAGGGTTAATATTCCGACCAAATATCCTCTGAAAACTTAACAAGATGAGTTATTTTACGTGGAAAGAAATAGGTTTAACAAGTGATTGTCAAAGTCTTGAGGCAATGGCTTCAAGATTTGAAGAAGCTGCAAGTTTAATGCGTCGGATGGCTAAAAAAGGCTTTAAATTGGAACATAAAGATAAGAAACAAGTTATAAGCCATCATGATTCAGATATTTTCAAAGAATGGGGCTTTATTAATGAAGAATCACCCTGCAAACAACTTACCCTAATCGTAGAAGATATGAAGATTAGATAACACATATCCCAGGCAAAAATAAATAAAACATGGAAAAATAAAAACATAAAATTTAAATGGGCTATAAAAAGGTATGGCTTGCTTATCAAAGCATTTACAAAAAATAAAATGATGAATCAGTATCCAAAAAGCATAATGTTGCTCGGGAGTGGAGAGCTAGGTAAAGAAATCGCTATTGCAGCGCAAAGATTAGGTTGTAATGTAATTGCTTGTGATCGTTATGCAAATGCACCTGCAATGCAAGTAGCTGATTATTTTGAAGTATTAGATATGACTAATGAAAACCAATTACAATTAATAATCAGAAAACACAATCCAGACTATGTTGTTCCTGAGATTGAAGCTCTCGCTGTAAATACATTAGTAGAAATTGAGAAAGAAGGAATTGAAATTATTCCTACAGCAAAAACAACTGCAATCACTATGAATAGAGATCAAATAAGAGATCTGGCTCACAAAAAACTAGGTATCAAAACCGCTAAATTTGCTTACGCCTCAAATGCTAAAGAACTAGTTGCAGTAGGTAAGCAAATGGGCTTTCCCTTAATCGTGAAACCTGTAATGAGTTCATCAGGAAAAGGCCAAACTTTAGTACATGATAGTAAATCTCTTGAATTAGCATGGGAAACAGCAATAGCTTCTGCAAGAGGTAAATCTAGAAAGGTAATTGCAGAAGAATTTATTGATTTTGAATTAGAGATTACGTTACTAACAATTCGTCAAAGGAAAGGAGAAACGCTTTTTTGCCAACCTATTGGACATGAACAAAAAAATGGTGATTATCAATGTAGTTGGCAACCTGCTGAACTAAATAAAAAACAACTGTCATTAGCGCAATCTATGGCTCATCAAATAACACAAGAATTAGGTGGCGTAGGTTTATTTGGAGTTGAATTTTTTATAAGCGGTGACGATGTTATCTTCTCAGAACTTTCTCCTAGACCTCATGATACAGGCCTTGTAACTCTAATGAGCCAAAACCTAAGCGAATTTGAGTTACATTTAAGAGCAATTTTAGGAATTCCTATCCCTGAAATTACTTTACAAGATAGTTCGGCAAGTCGTGTTATTTTAAGTAATAGTTCAATAGAATCTGTGGCTTATAGAGGTATAGAAAAAGCATTGGAAGAACCAAATACATCGGTATTAATCTTTGGGAAACCAGATAGTAAGAAAGGACGAAGGATGGGTGTTGCACTCTCAAGAGCAAAAAATATACAAGAAGCAAAGCTGAAAGCTGATAAAGCAGCTAAAGCAATAGAAGTATTCGAATTATAGATTAACCTACTTATTATTTAATGACTAGAAAAATAACGATAGTGATTTATCCCATCTAATAAACCATTTACTTTACTTTTCGGAGAAAAATAAACACCTTGCTGCGATCTCAAAAGCTCTAGGCAGGGATCATGCTCTGCTGGAATTATAGCTGAGGTTAATCCTCTAATTAATTCTCCATCACCTTGCTCACTGGCTACTACTAAAACGTCTTCGAGAGGAATTTCATATCTTACTGCCAAATATCTAATAGCTTCTTTTCGTGAAGCCCTTATAGGCAAAACATCTAAATACCAATGACAACGAAGATAGGGCATTGCTGCTAGCCCATCATTTCGTAACCGCTTTCTTACTAAGGACAAAATCGACTCACCTGGTTCTTTCAATAAATAACTAACCTTAAAAGGACCTTGATTTAAAGTTTCCTGCTCCTCTAAATGATCTTTTAGATCAGATAGTGACTGTTGAACTGTTTCTTTATTCCAATCTAAAGCAATGAAAGATTCCCATAACAAATCAGGCTTATCTTCGATTCCATAATAGATTTCTGTTCCTGCATTACAAATCCAGAGTTTAGGTTCAGGTAAATGTAATTCAGAATAACGTTGACGAGCTGCCTTTAATCCTCGACCTGTAAGTATTCCTAAACTATTTATATTTTTATGAGCTTCATTTTCTAAAGACATCCTCAATATTGTTAAGTCTTCGGTTTCCGGAAGTTCTAAACTACTATCTAAATCCAGCAACAAAAGTCTATTACCTAAATAATTAGAGGTTTGAGTATCAGGATTTAACTGAAGTTTTGGATGGGATTTAGATTTACTAATATAGGTTTTTGATAAGGCTAGGTAATTACAAACGTGAGCATCCCAACTGAAATGTCTTGCTATCGCTTCAATACCATTGTCACTCCATCGATGCCATCTATTTCTTTCTGAACCAGCCTGTTCAATAGTATCTTGAAGTGACTCCAGATCAGTAACATCTGCTAATAATCCATTCTCACATTTTAACAAAATATCCTTAGGTCCACCATCATCAGTAGCAACAGTAGGCAAGCCAGATGCAGAGGCTTCAAGCAAAGTCAAACCAAATGGCTCAGTTAAAGCAGGATTAACAAACAAACCTTTTAAATCAGCGGCCCAACGATAAATAGAAGGAATTTGATCTCTTTTATGAGTTTTCGGATAAGCAATATGACCATATAAATCATAACGATCTACTAGATCAAATAATTGCTGAAAGACTTCCCTTTGTTGTTTTTCTAACTGACGTAAATCATTTCTACATCCTAAAATCAGAACCAAATTATGGCGTTGACGTAAAACAGATGAACGGCCATATGCTTCTACTAACGCTGGTATATTCTTACGTCTGACTGCTCTAGAAATAGCCAATAAAGGAGGTAAGGATGAATTTTGTAAAAATGGCGAGACTAATTGATCAATTTGGTTTATCTCATGTGGTGTTGATTTGGGATGAAAACGCTTTGAATCAACTCCAGGAGGAACAACTTCCGATCTTTCTAAAACATAACGTCCATAACGAGAGTATTGATCTTCTGCTTCCTGTTTAGTACTAGTAACAACTAAACATGATTGATCTAATGCTAATTCTTCTGCCTCAATACGCCTACTTATAGAATAGTTTTGCTCAATTTGTTCATGATCTAAACCAGCTGCTAATAATCGTCTTTGCTTCTCTCGGCCTAAAGAATGAGCTGTAAAAACTAAAGGTATATTGAGTCGCCTGCTAACTAAAGAACCTACATATCCTGCATCTGCATAATGAGCATGAATCCAATCAGGTAGATTATTAGAATCCTGAAGTTTTCTAACTAGTTGATCAGCCAAAGCATCTAAATAAGGCCATAAAAGCTCCTTTCGTAAATATCGTTTAGGTCCAAATGGTAAGCGTAAAATTCTAGCTGAAGAAGAAATAGTTTCTATTGGCTGTGAATAATCTGATGAGACTTTACGATCTTGAATTAATCTAGTAACAAGATCAATTTGATCAACTTCTGGACGAGCTGCCAAGCCTCTTACTAATTCAAGAACATAAAGAGTCTGACCTCCAGTATCAGCATCACGGCCCAACTCAAGGTCATGAGACCTAACTAGTCCATGGAGATTCAGATGAAGCAATCGCAAACCCACTGATTCCTCATCTAATGGGCTTAAACAAATAAGAGATTTTCGAGCATACAAACATAAAGAAAGGTTGATAAAATTTGCCTGAAACTGACTAATTTCTTAAAAAGGACTGGTATCACTTATGTTTCACGCATTAAGAAAAAATAAAATAACCGCTCAATCATGGAGAAATGCAAAGAAACAACTACAAAACGAAAATAGATTAGAAAAATACTTGAAATTTCAAGAATGATTGGCCAAAGCTTTCTTTAAATATCTTGCAGTATGACTAGTTTTATCATTAGCAACTTCTTCTGGCGTTCCAGTAACTAAAATCTGACCTCCTCGATCACCTCCTTCTGGACCTAAATCAATTATCCAATCTGAACATCGAATAACATCAAGATTATGCTCAATAACAATTATCGAATTACCTTTATCTACTAAACGTTGTAAAACATCCATTAATTTATGCACATCAGCAAAACTTAATCCAGTTGTAGGTTCATCAATTAGATATAAAGTCTTTCCAGTTGCTCGTCTAGATAATTCAGTTGCCAATTTAACTCTTTGCGCCTCACCACCTGAAAGAGTAGGAGCAGGTTGCCCTAGTTTGACATAACCCAAGCCAACATCTACCAAAGTATGTAGTCTATCTGCTGCTTGAGGAATCGCCGAAAAAACTTCTGCTGCTTGCTCTACAGTCATTTCTAAAACATCTGAAATACTATAACCTTTATATTTAACTTGCAATGTTTCTCGATTAAATCTAGCACCCTTACACACATCACATTGCACATAAACATCAGGTAAAAAATTCATTTCTATTACATTGACTCCTTGCCCTCTACATGCTTCACATCTACCACCTTTTACATTGAAACTAAACTGACCAACTTGATATCCTCGCGCTTTAGCTTCTATAGAAGCAGCAAAAATCTGACGAATAGGATCAAACGCACCTGTATATGTAGCTGGGTTAGATCTAGGGGTCCGTCCGATAGGTGACTGATCAATAACAATTACTTTGTCGATTGAATCAATACCACGTAATTCTCCTAACCCCTTTGGAAAAGGGATTTTTAATCCTAACGAATGATTTAATGCTGGATGCAGTAACTCATTAATTAAAGTACTTTTACCACTACCACTAACTCCGGTTACAGCAATCAATCTACCTAAAGGAAAAGAAACAGAAATATTTTTGAGATTATTTAGATTACAATCTATTAGTCTTAAAGTTCTTGATACGGAATCTCTACGCTTTTCAGGAGTAGGAATAGATTTCACTCCACTTAAATAATCTCCTGTTAATGAATGCTTAGCCTTTAACAAATCATCTACTGTTCCTTGAGCAACAATTTCTCCGCCGTGAACTCCTGCTCCAGGACCTATATCTACTAAATAATCTGAAGCTCTAATTGTTTCCTCATCATGTTCTACAACTATAAGAGTATTACCTAAATCTCTTAAATGTTTTAATGTAGCAAGTAATCTATCATTATCACGTTGGTGAAGACCAATACTTGGCTCATCTAAAACATATAAAACACCTGTTAAACCAGCTCCAATTTGTGTAGCAAGACGAATTCTTTGTGCTTCACCTCCGGAAAGTGTCATGGCAGGCCTATCTAAAGTGAGATAATCAAGGCCTACATCCAACAGAAAGCGTAATCTTAAACGTATTTCCTTCAGCACCAATTCACCAATTTGCATTTGACGAGGTGTTAAGAGTGGTTTAGAAACTGATGACTTTCCGACTCCCATCAATTGCTCAATACGATCTAAGGTTTCTGAAACACTAATATTAGTAAAATCAATAATTTTAAAATCACCTACTTTGACAGCAAGAGCTTCTGGGCGTAATCGCTTGCCATGACAAGATGAGCAGGGAACTAATTCCAAATATTTTTCTAACTTTTGACGAATTGATTCACCGCTAGCATCTTTTAATTGTCTTTCTAAGATAGGTAATATTCCTTCGAAAGGTCTTTCTATTGAAGAACTTTTTCCATACCGACTATCGACTTGAATTTTTATAGGATCTTTTGTTCCATATAACAAAACAGATTGTTGCTCTTTTGACAAAGTAGTCCATGGGGTTTTTATTTCAAAACCATATTCCTCTCCAACAGAGAATAAAAGAGAGAAATAATAACTATTATCTTTATCACTCCAAGGTGCTACAGCAGCATAAACTGGTAAGGAAGGATCAGGTACAACTCTTTCAGGTGTAAATTTACGCAAATAACCAAGTCCATGACAATCAGGACAAGCACCATAAGGACTATTAAAAGAAAACAATCTTGGAGAAAGCTCTTCTATTACTGCTCCATGAACAGGACAAGCGAAATTTTCCGAATAAAGCCTCTCTCGATCTACTCCATCAGGTAATTCCTCGCCTGGCTTAGGAACAACTTCAACTAAAGCCAATCCATCTCCACGCTTCAGAGCTGTTCTTAGTGAATCATTAAGTCGTTCTTGAATCTCATCTCTTGCAATTAAACGATCTACAACAACTTCTATACTATGAGATTGATTTTTATCTAATTCTATATTATCTGAAAGTTCTCTAACCTCTCCATTAATACGTACTCGAGCAAATCCTTCTGCTGCTAAACCACTAATCAACTTTGAATGTGTTCCTTTTTTTCCGCGAACAACTGGGGCTAGCAGTTGATATCTAGTCCCTTCTGGCAAAAGCAATATCTGATCAACCATCTCATCAATCGTTTGAGGTCTTATATGACGATCACATTGAGGGCAATGGGGCTCTCCTGCTCTGCCAAATAACAACCTTAAATAATCTTGAATCTCAGTAACAGTACCTACAGTGGAGCGAGGATTATGACTTGTTGATTTTTGATCTATAGAAATTGCAGGTGATAAACCCTCAATTGCATCTACATCTGGTTTGTCAACTTGTCCTAAAAACTGCCTAGCATAGGCAGAAAGACTTTCTACATAACGCCTCTGCCCTTCCGCAAAAATCGTATCAAAAGCTAAAGAACTTTTCCCACTTCCACTGACACCAGTAAAAACAACGAGTTTATCTCTTGGTATAGAAAGATCTACATTCTTGAGATTATGCTGACGAGCACCCCTAACAACTATGACATCGTGCGGTGAGCCATGGCTTAAGTTTGAGGGAATTTTTTTGTCTCCATTTTTGACCTTAGAAGCCGGTCGCCCCATAAAAAATCAGGAAGAGCATTGAATTCTATAGATAAAGATACAAATTAGGCAGCTTGTTGTTCCAGCAAGCTGGCTGCATAAATGGAAGCCTGTTCTGAACCACCTCCTGCAAGTTCAGCCAACTCTTGCAAGCGTTCCTTTTTGGTATGAAGGCATGTGACTTGAGATCGAGTTACTCCACCATTGATAGATTTTGAAACTCGATAGTGCTGATCAGCTGCTACGGCTACTAAAGGTTGATGGGTAATGCAAAACACTTGTCGATCACAAGATAATTCCTTCAGTGCTCTAGCGACCGCTTTACTAACCCTACCGCTAACCCCAGAATCAATCTCGTCAAAAATTAATGTCCTGCCATCATGAACCTTAGCCAATGCAGCTTTTATAGCTAGATAAAAACGAGACATTTCTCCCCCAGAAGCAACTTCCCCTAATGGCGCTAAACCCACTCCTAAGTTTGTCGAGCACAAAAATTTAATAGAGTCTGCACCAAACTCATTAGGTTCACAAGGAGAAATATCTATTTTGAAGATAACATTCTTCAACCCAAGAGAACTAAGATAAGTTGTACAATTTTTTTCTAGCTCTCTGGCAACTACTATTCTTTTCTGAGTTAATGACTTATTCAATAAATCAAGATTTTCTTTTGCTATTGATAGTTTCTTCTTTGATTCACTCAATCTAATTTCAATATTATTTGTATTAATTGAATTATCCAATTCATTTCTGAAAGAGATCAATTCTGGAAGTTTCATATTATAACGATTCTCTAATCGTTTCAAACATAATAAACGCTCTTGTACATGATCGAGTCGATCAGGTTCACTATTTAAATCTTTCTCATAGTGCCTCAAATCATTAATTAAATCGTTTAAACAAGCCTCAATTTCCAAAAATCGAGACTTCATTTCTGTCAGACTCTTATCCTTGCTAATTAATATATTAAATTCATTAATGCATGTAGAGAAATGTGCTAAAACAGAAGGAGCCTCATCTATACCTTCGGATAAACAACCATTTAATAATCCTAACCCTTCAAATAGACGAACTGAGCAAGACAGGCGTTCTTGTTCAGTTTCTAAATTTTCTATTTCATTTTTTTCATTAATATTTGCTGTAAGAAGGTCATGAAGTATTCGTTTCCTTTCACCCAATAAATCTTGATTCTCTGCAAATTGTCTAAATATAATTTCGTAGATTTCTAATGCTTTTTTCCATTCATACCATGCTTTTTTAGATTCCTCTATGGCTTCTGTTAGTTCCATTTTTCCAAAATTGTCTAAAAGTATTCTTTGTTCCTGAGAACTAGATAATTGTGATGTTTGACCTTGTAAGGATAAATCTATGAGCAATGGTCTTAATTCGAGAATTTGAGATCTGCTTATTGAAATTCCGTTAATTCTAAAACGACTGATGATTCGATCATTTTTCCTAATCCACTCACGGGTAATGTCGAAGAAATCCTCTAGGTCAATTTCATGATCGCGTAGCCACTTTTGCGTAAAAGCACTTGGTTCAAAAGTAGCCTCAACAAAACCACGTTCTGCTTTATTTGCCAGCATGCGATAACCTGCTGGTCCTTGCAAGCCACCTAACAAAGCATCTAACGCATCAAGCAGAATTGATTTGCCTGCACCTGTTTCTCCAGTAAGTACAGTAAATCCATCCTTAAATTCTAAATCGAGGAAATCGATCAGAGCTATGTTTTTTAATCTCAAACCTGTTAGCACTGATATCTCTAATAATTTATTAGAGATTAGCTATAGATTTCAAAATTTGAAGGGGTAAGCAATGCCTAATTTGAAAAATAAAAAGAATATTGGTGATTTTATTGAAGCCTCTGGACTACTGGAATACGATCCTATAGCAATTCAAAAGATTTATGTAGGACATCCATTAAGACTGATTAAAAGAATATGGCAAACACTGATCCCAATTTCAGTTTTTCTATTCAATATTTTCATTGACAAAATATTAGGTCTACTAAAAGACGAAAGCAGAGCTAAAGCAAGAGCAAAGGAATTTACTCAATTACTTGTTGGATTAGGACCTGCTTTCGTAAAAGCAGGTCAGGCGTTATCAACTAGACCAGACATAGTTCCTGCTTTGGTCTTAGAAGAATTAGCACAATTACAGGATCAACTTCCGGCATTTTCTAGTGAACTTGCTATGGCATGCATTGAAGAAGATTTAGAAAATTCAATCAAGAATATATTTGAATCAATAGATTATAAACCTATATCTGCCGCTTCCCTAGGGCAAGTCCATAAAGGTATTTTATTAAATGGTGACAAGGTAGCTGTCAAGGTACAAAGACCTGGTTTAAGAGAACAAATCACTCTTGATTTATATATAGTAAGAAATATTGCAGAATGGCTAAATAAAAATATTGGATTAATAAGAAGTGATTTAGTTGCATTAATCGATGAACTTGGAAAAAGAATATTTGAAGAAATGGATTATTTAAATGAAGCAAAAAACGCTGAGAAATTTGCTTATTTACACTCAAATAATAAAGATATTGCAGTGCCAAAAATTTATAGTAACTATACAAGTCGTAGAGTTCTTACTATGGAATGGGTAGATGGTGTGAAATTAACTAATTTAGAAGAAGTAAAAAATTTAGGGATAGATCCCAATAAAATGATAGAAATAGGAGTAAATTGTAGTCTTCAACAACTGTTAGAACATGGTTTCTTTCATGCTGATCCACATCCGGGTAACTTATTAGCCCTTCCAGATGGAAGGCTTTGCTATTTAGATTTTGGAATGATGAGTGAAGTCACTAGAGATTCCAGAACTGGTCTTATACAAGCTGTTGTTCATTTAGTAAATAGAAGATTTGATAAATTATCCAAAGACTTCGTCACACTTGGATTTTTATCCAAAGAAGTAAAATTAGATCCGATAGTTCCAGCATTTGAAAAGGTATTTACTCAAGCATTAGAAATTGGCGTAAACAAATTGGATTTCAAAGCCGTAACTGATGACATGTCAAGTATAATGTATAAATTTCCTTTTAGGGTTCCACCGTATTATGCATTAATTATAAGGTCATTAATAACATTAGAAGGTATTGCTTTAAATGTTGATCCTCAATTCAAAATTCTTGGTGCAGCATATCCATACTTCGCAAAAAGACTAATGGAGGATCCTGATCCAGAACTTAGAAAAAGTCTAAAAGAAATGCTATTTGATGGAGATATGTTTAAATGGCAAGAGTTTGACGGGTTAATAACAACTGTTAGCAAAGAATATAAATTAGACATAGATAAACTATTTGATCAAGTTTTAGAATACATTGTTTCATATAATGGATCTTATTTAAGATCTGAATTAATAGAAATATCAATCAACAAATTAGACACTTTAAGTCTAAAAATCATTAATAAATTTAAAACAAAAACTAAAATATTATTTTTGAGAAAAAGTTACATAGAACCTACTAAGATAACGAAATCTAATATTCAATTAAAAAACAAAAAGTTTGGATTATATTCAATTATATCTAAAATACCGAATTTTAAAAAAAGAATAATATTTAAAAAGATACCAAAAATTATATTTAAACGAAATTTACAAAAAATGGGGCTTGAAATAATACAAGGTCTAGCTGAACGCAATATGATTAGAATAGTTAATGGTGCGGCTGGAAAATGAACCCCATACCAAAAACATATAAAAAAACTTTATGGATATTTTCACTTCTCATATTATTTTTTTTTAATAACAAATCATTAAAGGCAGCCGATAAAATACATATTATAAATGGAATTTTTCAAAGATCCATTAATGTATCAGAAATTGAATACCTTGCCGAGACAGGAATAGCAAAAGGGGTTCTTACTGATCTTCTTAAGTTTACCAATCAAAAACCAGATCAAATAGCCTTAATTTTAAAGCAAGATACTAGGTCAAAAACAAGGGTGGCAAGTAAATTGTTAAATAGTAAAATTGGTGAAGTAATCCTAAAAAGAATTGCTAAGATTATTTATCCATCGAAAATTTCGGATCCAAAGGTTAGTGTTCCAGCATTAAGAGCTGCAATAATTAATGGTCTAGTTAAAGGTAATGGAAGTTTAAACACTATAAATTTTATCAAAGCATATCCAAATAAAATAATGACCATAAACTTACCTGCTCTATTTAATGTAATAAATAAAGTAGAATCAGTAAATGAATTAGTAAAATTTTATTCTAATTCTCCTTTAAATGGGCTAAAACAATCAAAACCTCTAGATTTAGAATCAACAACACAACAATCAGGTAAGAATTAATGGCTCAAGAATTCATTTCAAGCTGGACTGGATTGATTAATGCTTACAGATCATGGTTGCCTGTATCAGAAGAAACACCTATTATTTCTCTTCATGAAGGATCTACACCTTTAATACCAGTCCCATCAATAGCAAATCGAATAGGAAAAGGATCAAAAGTCTACGTTAAATACGACGGTCTAAATCCAACAGGATCATTCAAAGATAGAGGAATGACTATGGCAATAAGCAAAGCAAAAGAAGAAGGGTGTGAAGCAGTAATTTGTGCAAGTACAGGCAACACTTCTGCATCTGCTGCTGCTTATGCAAAAAGAGGTGGTTTAAAGGCTTTCGTGTTAATACCAGATGGTTATGTTGCACAAGGGAAACTTGCGCAAGCTTTGGTATATGGAGCAGAAATAATTGCTATAAGAGGTAATTTTGATGATGCGCTAGAAATAGTTCAAGAAATTTCAACGAAATATCCTATTAAACTAGTTAATTCAGTTAATCCATACAGGTTACAAGGTCAGAAAACAGCGGCATTTGAAATAGTTGATACTCTTGGTGAAGCTCCAGATTGGCTATGTATACCAATGGGAAATGCTGGAAACATAAGCGCTTATTGGATGGGTTTTAACGAATATTATAAGGCAAATAAATGTAAAAAATTACCAAAAATGATGGGATTTCAAGCACATGAATCTGCACCTTTGGTTTTTAATAAAATCATAGAAAATCCAGAAACAATAGCAACTGCAATAAGAATTGGAAATCCTGTAAATCGTGAAAAAGCAATTAAAGCAAAAGAAATGAGTAAAGGTGCGTTTTCTGATGTTACAGATAAAGAAATTATCAATGCATATCAAATATTAGGATCAGAAGAAGGAATTTTTTGTGAACCTGCAAGTGCTGCATCAGTTGCAGGTCTTTTAAAATTTGCAAATGAAGTTCCAAACAACACAACTATTGTTTGTGTACTAACGGGAAATGGTTTAAAAGATCCAGATTGTGCAAATAATAATAATAAGGCAATTTTTCATTCAAATATAGAAAATGATATAAAAACTGTCGCCAAAACATTAGGTTTTTAATACTTAATAAAAAACAAAATAGAGGATGTGTAAAAAATAAAAAAGGTATTCAAGTTCTGTGGAAAACTTTAGGTAAAGTTTTTTTTATTACAATAAATACTCCACAAATAACAAAATAGCTGTGGATTAAGTTTATATACTTATAAATTTTCCTCAAAAATCAAAATCAATTCCACAGATAAAATTTTTATAAACCAAACCAAAGCAAGGAAAAAACAGACTTTTCCACTTTTCCTCAGTCTCTACTACTACTGTTATTGTTTTTTTTTTAATATGAATAAATTTCAGGAGGTACCAAAATATTGCATTCGTTGCTAGTTTATGAAACCTTGGAGGTGACTAAAAAGTCATTTTTTGTTTCCTCTCTAGATAATTTGGGTCAATGAAGCTGGTCTGCTCACAATCTGAACTGAATACTGCTCTTCAACTTGTCAGCAGAGCTGTTTCTTCTCGACCGACTCATCCTGTACTTGCAAATATTTTATTAACAGCAGATCAAGTTACTGGACGTCTTAGCCTTACAGGTTTTGATTTGAATTTAGGTATACAAACATCTTTATCAGCAAATGTAAATTCTAGTGGTGCAATTACTTTGCCAGCTCGTTTATTAGGTGAAATTGTATCTAGGCTTTCTAGTGATTCACCTATAGAAATATCTAGTGACGAAATTTCAGAACAGGTGGAATTAAAGAGTTTGAGTGGTAATTATCAAATGAGAGGTATGTCAGCGGAAGATTTTCCTGATCTACCTCTTGTAGAAAGCGGAACTTCTTTAAAATTAAATAAAAATTCTTTTCTAAAAGCCTTAAAGGCTACTCTATTTGCGAGTAGCCAGGACGAGGCAAAACAATTATTGACTGGAGTTCATTTGAACTTTAATAATCAATTAATGGAAGCAGCAGCTACGGATGGTCATAGATTAGCTATTTTGCCTTTAAATAATGCTATTCATGAAGAAAAAAATGTTGATAACAATTCATACGATGATTTTAATGTGACACTCCCATCTAGGTCTTTACGTGAAGTTGAAAGATTAATAAACTCTTGGACAGATAATGATCCTATAACTTTATTTTATGATCAAGGTCAAGTAGTTTTCTTAACTTCTGAACAAGTAATAACAACTAGAACTTTAGAAGGAGTTTATCCTAATTACAAGCAATTACTCCCAGATACATTTAATCGTGAATTAAATTTAAATAGAAAGAATTTTATTTCTTCGTTAGAACGTGTCGCTGTTTTAGCAGATCAGCATAATAATGTTATAAAAATCAGTATTGATAATCCAGATTCTTTAAATATTTCAGCTGATGCTCAAGATGTAGGTTCTTGTTCAGAATCCTTGCCAGTTCAATTTAAGGGTGAACCAATCGAAATTGCTTTTAATGTTAGATATGTATTAGAAGGTTTGAAGGCTATTGATTCTGAAAATATATCAATGAATTGTAATGCGCCAACAACTCCAGCTATTATTAAGCCAGATGATGATAAAAATAATTCATTTACCTATTTAATTATGCCTGTTCAAGTACGTACTTAGATGTGAATTTACCAGATCAGTATTTGTTAAGTAACCTTTTGGCCAGCCGAGTAAGATGTGATCAAGGAATTGATCATGGTTCAGGATCCATTGTATGGATGCATCCCCCTGTACATCGAATATTGGGATGGGCAACAAAGCCTTCTTTATTAAAAGTATCACGTAGTGTCTGGAGTTTAAAGCAATTAAGAGCTATAACTGAAACTCAAATATATGTAAAGGGTAATGGTTGTAATACAGATCAAATTACATTAGAGAGATTACCCACATTAATGTATTCTGACCTTTTAAATAATTCAGGAGTTAAACTAGGAGTTATTGCCGATTTTGTATTTAATCCTTCAACGGGAAAAATAATAAATTATTTAGTTGCTAGAAGTGATCCTCGTTTACCAGGTGGAAGTCGCTGGAGACTTGCATTAGAGAGAATTGATGATCAACAACCTGGCCTTATTTTTACTTCTATAAAATCTCTTGACGAGTTACCTTTAGCTCGTTCAAGTATAAGGCAAGATCTTTTAAAAAAATCCAAATCTATAAAGGATCATTTAGACAAACTTAGTGACCATGCTTCTGAACGTTTAGAAGGATGGTTGGAGTATCCCCCTTGGCAAGAAGATAATAATATTACCAATAGGCAAGATTATTCTTTTGCAGATCCTTTAGAAAACTGGGACGACCCTAATGATCTTGATGTAGAAACGTCTTCACGAAGTAACCGTCAAAGAACTGATAACAAATATGATGATTATGAAAATGATGAAGACCCATGGATTTGATATGCTAATACTTAATTCTCCTCTGAGATTAATTTTGTGGAAATATCAAACAACACTTCTCTCGATTATGATGTTTCGGAAGCACTTACCAAAGAAGGATTAACAACCGAAGATTTTAACGAAATCTGTAGACGGCTTAAAAGACCACCTAATAGAACCGAATTAGGTATGTTTGGTGTCATGTGGTCTGAGCATTGTTGCTATAGAAATTCACGTCCTCTTTTGCAAGGTTTTCCCACCAAGGGCGAACACATACTTGTAGGACCTGGTGAAAATGCTGGTGTTGTAGATCTCGGATTAGGACAAAGTTTAGTTTTCAAAATTGAAAGTCACAATCATCCTTCAGCTATAGAACCTTTTCAGGGTGCAGCAACAGGTGTAGGTGGTATTTTAAGAGACATTTTTACAATGGGTGCAAGACCAATTGCCATATTAAATGCATTACGTTTTGGTCCTTTAGAAGATGAAAAAAATGTCTCTCTATTGGAAGGTGTTGTATCTGGAATTGCTCATTATGGAAATTGTGTAGGTGTACCAACTATCGGAGGTGAGATTGCGTTTGATCATAGTTATTCAGGAAATCCACTAGTCAATGCTATGGCTTTAGGACTTTTAGAAACTCAAGATATAGTTTGTTCAGGAGCTAAAGGTATTGGATATTCAGTTATTTATGTAGGAAGTACAACTGGAAGGGATGGTATGGGAGGAGCAAGTTTTGCGAGTTCTGAATTAACAAAGGAATCCTTAGATGATAGGCCTGCTGTTCAAGTTGGAGATCCTTTTTTAGAAAAAGGATTAATTGAAGCTTGCTTAGAAGCTTTTAAAAGTGGAGATGTGATTGCTGCTCAGGATATGGGAGCTGCGGGAATTACATGTAGTTGTTCTGAAATGGCAGCCAAGGGTGGATTAGGTATAGAAATTGATTTAGATAAGGTTCCTGCTCGAGAATCTGGAATGAGTGCTTATGAATTTTTATTATCAGAATCTCAAGAACGTATGTTATTTGTTGTTAAACCAGGTAAAGAAAATGACTTAATGTTCAAATTTAAACGTTGGGGTTTACAGGCAGCTGTTGTAGGCAAAGTCTTAGAACAAAATGTCGTAAGAGTGTTAATTAATGGATCTATTGCAGCTGATATTCCAGCTAATGCTTTAGCTGAGGATACACCTATTAATAAACATATTTTATTAGATGAGGAGCCAAAAATTATTAAAGATCACTGGAAGTGGACTGAAGATAAATTGCCTACAATTAATTTTGATGGAATTAGTTTAAATAATAATCAGCATTTATCATTAAATTTAATTTTATTGAAACTACTTGATGACCCAACAATTGCATCTAAAAAATGGATCTATAGACAGTATGATTATCAAGTACAAGCAAATACAGTTATTGCACCAGGTTTCGCAGATGCAGCAATAACAAGATTGCGACCTCAAGAAAAGATAGATTTAGATATAAATTATAATAGAGGAGTCGCGTCTGTTGTTGATTGTCCTAATAGGTGGGTTGCTTTAGATCCTATTCGAGGTTCTATGGCTGCTGTAGTTGAAGCAGCTAGAAATTTAAGCTGTGTTGGAGCAAAACCTTTAGCTGTTACTAATAATTTAAATTTTTCTTCTCCAGAAACATCCTTTGGATATTGGCAATTAGCTATGGCTTGTAAGGGATTATCTAGAGCCTGTTTAGTCATGGAAACGCCTATTACCGGTGGTAATGTTTCTCTTTATAATGAAACGAAATTAGAAGACAATAAAATTCAGCCAATTCACCCGACACCTGTAATAGGAATGGTTGGTTTAGTAAATGATTTATCTAAAGTAGTAGGTCAAGGTTGGACAGACCCTAATGATGAGATATGGATGTTAGGAGTTTCATTAGAAACAACATCTAATATAGATACCAGGATAACCTTATCAGGAAGTAGTTATTTAGAAAATGTTTTTGGCTTGATAACTGGTCGTCCTCCTGAAATAGATTTAGAATTTGAAAAATATATACAATCATTTCTTAGAAAAGGAATTTTTAAATCTTTAATTAGATCTGCACATGATATAAGTGATGGAGGATTAGCTGTTGCTTTGGCGGAATGCTGTATATCATCAACGTATGGAGCAGAAATTCATCTAGAAGATTCAAGTATTCGCTTAGATCGTTTATTATTTGGCGAAGGAGGAGGTAGAATTATAGTAACAATTTCTTCAAAAAATCGCGATATATGGTACCAATTTATAAAACAAAATAGTAGCAAAGCTTTTCACAATTGGAGTCCTCAATATCTTGGTAATGTTATCGAGAGTCCAGAATTGCTAATCTATCAAGGGCACGAATGCCTGATAAATCTTAGTAAAGAGGATTTGTCAGAGTCTTTTGAAAATGCTATTCCAAGGAGAATGGGGTTAAGCTATAGGTAATTCAATTACTTATTTTGCTAAATTAGATTATATGACTTATTCATTCACTAAAAGCTTCTAATGTGTGGAATCGTTGGTGTTGTTTCTAGTGATGTCGTAAATCAGCAGATTTACGACAGCTTGCTACTTTTGCAACATCGGGGACAAGACTCAACAGGTATTGCCACCATGGATGGCAATTTGTTTCATTTACACAAGTCTACTGGTCAAGTTAGAGAAGCTTATAGAACGAGAGATATGAGAACATTAAAAGGTACGATTGGTTTGGGTCATGTCAGATATGCAACGAAGGGTGCAGCTAGTAGAGAAGAGGAAGTTCAACCATTTTATGTAAATGCTCCTTATGGAATTATCCTTATTCACAATGGTAATTTGACTAACACAAGAGCTTTAGAGAAAGATTTATTTAATGTTGATCGCAGACATACTAATTCTAGTAGTGATACAGAGATGTTACTCAATGTTTTAGCAACTGAATTGCAAATAGAAATAAAAAAATCTCAATTTTCTCCCGATATTGTTTTTGATGCGATTACAAATGTTCATAAACGAGTAGAGGGCTCTTATGCTTCTATAGCATTGATAGCTGGGTATGGATTATTAGCTTTTAGAGATCCTTATGGTATTAGACCGTTAGTTATAGGAAAAAGATATTCAAAGAATTTAAAGGAAGAATGGATAATTGCTAGTGAATCGTTAGTTTTAGAGAATGGAGATTATCAAGTAGTGAGAGATGTTGAACCAGGCGAAGCAATTTTTATATCTACTGATGGGAAATTTTATTCAAAGCAATGTGTTGATTATCCACAATTGGTACCATGTTCTTTTGAATATGTATATTTAGCACGCCCAGATTCGATCATGAATGGAATATCAGTATACGAAGCTAGATTAAGGATGGGTGACTCTTTAGCAAAAAAAATATCTAATTCAGTTTCAACTGGTGATATAGATGTTGTAATGCCCATACCCGATTCTTCTCGACCAGCTGCTATGCAGGTAGCGAGACAATTAGGAATTGAGTATAGAGAAGGATTTTTTAAAAATAGATATATAGGAAGAACATTTATTATGCCAGGACAATTAGAAAGAAAAAAGTCTGTTCGTCAGAAATTAAATGCAATGAGTTCCGAATTTCAAGGAAAGAATGTTTTAATTGTAGATGATTCAATAGTTCGAGGTACTACTTCTAAGGAAATAGTACAAATGGCTAAAGATGCAGGTGCTAATAAAGTTATTTTTACTTCAGCTGCTCCACCAGTGAGGTTTCCTCATGTTTATGGGATTAATATGCCATCTCGTTATGAATTAATAGCATATAATAAGAATTTGTCTCAAATTTCTCATGAATTAAAAGCAGATTATTTGGTTTATCAAGAAGTTTCTGATTTAAAGGATTCAATTCTTGAAGGCTCTTCTATTAAAGAATTAGATTTGTCATGTTTTACAGGTGAATATATTACAGGAAAAGTCACTCCTGAATATTTACAATGGGTTGAAAATACATATTTATCATGACTAAAATTTATTGATTCTCATTAATTAGAGTCACAATTTCAACTATTTCTTCGTCTTCTTTTAATTGTATATTTAAATATTCATATATTTCTTTTGAATCTATTCTTCCATTTCTTCCTATGTTAGTACTGATACCTATTAACGAATTTCCATTACAGATATCAATTATTTTATCTTTATCTAAATCTAGATTTTTCATCTCTCCTAGATTCCCTTTCTTGCATGATCTTAATGAATCAATATCTATTTTGTAAAATTTACCTTTTCGTGTAACTATTAAAAGCGATTCTTTCTCGTTATTAGGACTTGCTATTGACCCTATTATTGTTTCACCAGGTAGTAATTTCATACATATTGGTCCTTGTGCGAGTTTCCCCATTAAAGGAAGCACCTCATCATTTACAGGCATTTTTAAAATTCGACCAATGCTACTGACTAAAATAATATTCATCTCTACATCACACATTACAGCAGATATTAGATGAACTCCTTCTTTTAATTTTAGAATAGTAGATGCACGTCCTGATAAATCTAATATTTCTTCAACTGCTAATCTTTTTAACCGTCCGTCACTGCTTAATAAACCTAGGCTTAAATTTCTATTTTTTGGTAAGGGAAATATTGCTCTAATGGCTTCTCCTTCTAATCCACCAGGTAGGAAACGTTCTAATTTACCTGGCTGTTGTCCAGCAAATTCCCATTTCACAAGTGCAATACGACCAGTAGATGTGACTGCTAAAATTCGTGGGCTACTGTCTATCGGAATTAGTAATCTTGCAGAGATTATAGATAAATTATCTATTTCACATTTTTTATCTAAATGTAGTCTTTTTAGGGTTTGAGGGCTGATAATTTTAACTTGATAGTCTTGTTGAATTATTAATTTACCTTCGCTTGGAAGAGCATCAAAAGCATTTTTACGTTGAACTTCAGCATTCGGTCTTTGGCTAGCAGCCTTTTCGGCAAGTAATTCATCACCACCTTCAATTAATCTTGTTTTCCTTTTGTCTCCAAAGTTCTTTTTTATTATCTTTAATTCTTTAATGAGTATATTCATTAGTTCTTTTCGATTTTCTAATAATCTTTTTAAATCATTTTTTTCAATATCCAGATTTTTAGCTTCTTCTCTTAGACTATTTTGCTCCAAACTTGTTAATTTTCTAAGTGGCATTGAAAGTACGGCATCAGCTTGTTTTTCATTTATATTCAAATTTACCATTAGGCTTGCTTTTGCTGCTACTGAATCCTGGGCTCTTTCAATCATTTCTATCACTTGTCTAAGATTGTTTAATGCTTTTATTAGACCACCTAAAGTTTCTATTCTATTTTCTATTTTGGTAAGTAAAAATTTTGTTCTTCTTATGATTGTATTTTCTCTATATTCAAGAAATGTGTTCAAAAATTCACGTAAAGATAATTGTTTAGGTTGACCATTTACTAGAGCTAACAAAATCGCACCAAAATTATTTTGTAGTGAAGTACGTTTATATAAAATATTCAATATTTTTTTTGGATCTGAATCTCTTCTTAACTCAATTACAATTCTCATTCCATCTCTGTCACTTTCATCTCTGATATCAGATATTCCACTTATTTTATTTTCATTTACCAAATCAGCTAATTTTTCTATCCAAGAAGCTTTGCTTATTTGATATGGTAATTCAGTAACAATAATTGCAGTTCTTTTATGTTTTCCTTTTCCAGGCTGAATTTCTTCAATATGAGCAATACCTCTCATTGGGATACTTCCCCGACCTTTTATATAAGTTTCTCGTATACCAGTTCCAAGAAGTACTTCACCACCTGTTGGAAAATCAGGACCAGGAATTATTGAAAATAACTTTTCATTTGTTAATTCTGGATTTTGTATAAGAGCTATTAGTGCATTAATAATTTCATTAATATTATGTGGGGGAATACTGGTAGCCATTCCCACAGCAATTCCTGAACAACCATTAAGTAGCAGAAATGGAAGTTGTGCTGGTAAGACGCTTGGTTCTTGTTGAGATCCATCAAAGTTACTTATAAAATCGACTGTGTCATTGTTGATTTCATCAAGTAATGTTGTGTGAGCTATTGATGCCATTCTGGTTTCGGTATATCTCATAGCTGCAGCAGGATCATCATCTATAGATCCAAAGTTTCCGTGTCCATCAAGGATTGGATAGCGACTTGAAAACGGTTGAACAAGACGAACCAAGGCGTCATAAACTGCTTGATCTCCATGAGGGTGATATTTACCAAGAACGTCACCTACGACACGAGCACATTTCCGAAAAGGACGTTCTGGTGTCAGTCCAAGCTCGTGCATAGCAAATAAAATTCTTCTTTGCACAGGCTTTAATCCGTCTCTTGCATCAGGTAATGCCCTTCCAACGATTACGCTCATTGCGTATTCGAGATAGGAGCGCTGCATTTCTAGATGCAGGGAAATTGGTTGCAGTTGCTCCTCAGCCATCAAATTTAGGGAAGCAAGATAAGACTGAAAGTTCTCAGCCTACATATTTATTCTTTGGTTATCAGTTCTTTTCTTTACAGTTCAGTATTTGTCTTGGCATTTGACTTTGCTTCTTCCAGGTCAGAGTAGAGTTTGGGGCTAGTTAAGAGTATTTTGCTGGCTTTCCTAAGTTTAAAACCCCATAATTGTTCTTTTTGATATTCAGAGGAAAAATAATTTGGGTCCTTTTTGAGAGCAGTTTTAGTTAATTCTACGACCTCATTATTGTTGCCTTCTAAGGTATATATAGCTACTGCTAGTGCAAGCATTGGTTCTGCATTGTTATTTATTTTGAGAGCCTTGCGGAAGCTATTGATTGAATTTTTAATTTGATCAGTTTCAAAAAGTACAATTCCTTGGTTGTTTATTGCTTGCCAGAATTTTGGATTTAAATCGATGGCTGCTTTAAAAGCATTTAATGCTAAATCAAATTCCTTTTTCATTATTCTTGCGTTACCCAAATGAAAATATGCATCAGCATTTTTAGGATTTAATTTTAGTCCATGATTGATTAGTTTTATTGCATTACTAGGTTGATTTTTCTTTAATTCTAATGTGGCTTCAGCAAACCATAGACTGGCTTTATTTGGTTTAATTGATTTTGCTTTTATTAATGAATTGGTTGCATCTGTTAAAAGATTATCACGTGTTTGTGCTTCAGCTAGTAGTGTCCATAGCCTTTCATCACTAGGGTCTATTCTAACTGCTAATGAAGCAAGACGAATGGCATCTTTTATTATGCCTAACTCTAACATTTGAACTGCAGATTTTGCTATAGATAAACTTGTTTTTCTGAGCTCTAATGGATTTGGTTCGTATACTGTTGGTACTACTGCTTGTATTGGAGAAATATAAAATAATGAGCCAAGAATGATTAGAAATTGTTTGATTGATTTTCTTGCTGTAAAATTCATAAGTTTTTTCATAATGCATGAGTTAGTAATTCATTGAGTTTCTTGAATAGAAGTTGCATTTCTTCTCCACATCCAAGGTTTAATTCTTCTAAGTGTAGATCCCCGCAGCATTTCATCCCAGGTCTTGTCATTCCAGCTTAAAACTTGTTCTTTTGTTAGTTTTAAAATCCATTCTTTTGGCATTATTTCTTCATCTTTACTACTTGGAATTGTTTGGTGATTCCATGGACAAACTTCTTGACAGATATCACATCCTGCGATCCATTTACCCATTAAAGATGTTATATTTTTTGGTATAGTTTCGTTTTTATTTTCAATAGTATGATACGCAATACATAGGTTTGAATCAATTACAAATGGCTCAGTTATTGCTTTTGTAGGGCATGCTTGTAGGCATTCTTGGCATCTGCCACAAAGAGGTTTAGATGGTGTATCAGCTGTTAAAGGTTCTGTGCATAAAAGATGTCCTATCATCATCCATGATCCTTTTTTTTGATTAATAATATTGCTGTTTTTTCCAATCCAGCCAAGACCTGCTTCTTCTGCCCATGCTTTATCTAAGAGTGGTGCTGAGTCAACACAAATTCTCCATTGACATTTAGGTCTTTGTTTTTCTAACCATTGTCCAACTTTTTTAAGCCTTTGTTTGATTATGCGGTGATAATCGCGACCCCACCCATATCGAGCAATGTTCAAAGATTCATTTGGCCTTTTAATGTTTACGTAATAATTCAAGCCTACGGCAAGGATGCTTTGTACTCCATCAAGCAATTGCTTGATGTCTTGACGTGTAGATGTTTCCATCCATTTCATGTCTGCTTGATTGCCTGCTTCTAACCATCTTTGTAAAGCTGCATTCCTTAGTTGAATTCTGTGACTACCTGGAATTCGAGCAATACCAACAGGATCAAAGCCCTGTTTATTGGCTTCTTTTTTAAGATTTATGCTTAATTGTTCTTGTGCTGTTAACAAGGTTTAACAGAATAGAGGTGATGATTCTATTCGTAATTTACTTGATATTAATCCAAGGGCAATAGAATTTTCTAATTTGTTTTGAGAATACCTATTGCTTGGCTAGGACTCGTTCTATTTGATTGGCTAGCCTTGAATTATAATTTGTTTTCTTTCTATATATTGGTTTAATAGTCAATGGAAATCTTGAATAGATCTATTAATACAACAGGTTTTTATGACTTTAATTAAACTTATTTTTGTTTTAGACCAATAACAACTTTTCTTTAGTTCAATTAATGAATCTTTTAATATGTTTGGACTTAAATTAAATCTTCTTTAAAGTGGGTACCTGATATATAGTGTTTGTTTTGACCTTATTATTAGATACGATTGATTTGAAATGAATTAAGGAATCAGTTGATTTGAATTTTGTTAATTGATAAATTAAATTATTTTATTTCAGGTGGGCACTTTGGCTTGACCCTGACAGCTTTATCTTTTTATGTCTTTTATTTGTTGGCTTTCATATCTGTTTTATAAAAAGTCGGCAAATTTCATTTGGATGGTTAAGTTGGTTACATGTCGTAGGCTGCAGTTATAGGACGCTTTTTATGCAGTCCAATTCAAGAACCGATCTTCCTCTAGCTGCACGGCTTCAGCAGGATCTCAAAAATGATTTAATTGCTGGTTTGCTAGTGGTCATTCCCCTAGCAACAACTATCTGGTTGGCTACTACAGTCAGTCGATTTGTCCTGGCATTTCTTACTTCGATCCCTAAACAGCTAAATCCTTTTATTACCCTGAATCCTTTGCTGCAAGATTTGATCAATCTTGCTCTTGGTTTGACAGTTCCACTGCTTGGGATTCTTTTAATAGGTTTGATGGCTAGGAACATTGTTGGGCGTTGGCTTTTGGAATTTGGAGAAGGCACATTGTCCAGAATTCCCCTTGCTGGCTCTGTGTATAAAACACTTAAGCAATTGCTAGAAACTTTTTTGAGAGATAACTCAAAACGTTTTCGAAGAGTTGTCCTTGTGGAATATCCGCGTGAAGGCTTGTTTAGTGTTGGTTTTGTAACTGGTTTGGTTGGAGCTTCGATTCAAGAAGAATTGGAGCAACCTCTTTTAAGTGTTTTTATTCCTACTGCTCCAAATCCTACAACTGGTTGGTATACCTTAGTTCCTGAGTCTTCAGTAAGAGATTTGAATATTTCAGTGGAAGATGCTTTTCGCACAATTATTTCAGCAGGCATTGTTAATCCAGATGAAAAGGAAGTTCCAGTGAATCGTAGTTTTTCTGGTTTAATTAGTCAGTTGCGATCTAGTGGAACTTCTTCGCCTACTTCGACAGAGATATGAGTTTTATTACTTCTTGTTTTGGTGTTGATGATGCATGAAAGATCTCTGACACGTGAATTGGCCCTTTTAGTATTAGGTCAAGTTTCAGACAATGATTCTAAAGTCTTGCAGTCAATTTCTATAGAATCTCTTTTGTATAAGGCTTTAGACAGTTTGATGGATCATTGGAGAGAAGGATTAGATTGTTGTTCTATTGATCTAGAGGCCGCTCAGGAAAAATTAAATCAAAATGAGAGTGAACTCTTTGATAAAACCTCTATAGGTTTCATTCGTGACCAGTTACAAGAGTCTCTTGTTGTAGCAGAGCAGGTATTAAATGGACTTTCAACAAGTCTTGAGATGCCTAGATTGTTGGCATTATCAAATCAAGAAAATATTAGGTATGAAACTTTGAAAAGAGTGAAATTAGTTTTGGATCAAAGAAGTATCATTGATAGTCGATTGGATGATGCAATGGAAGGATGGCGTTTAAGAAGGTTACCTAGAATTGATCGAGATATTTTGCGTTTGGCAATGGTTGACATGATTTCTTTGAAGACTCCACCAGCAGTTGCCTGTAATGAAGCAGTTGAGCTTGCGAATCGTTATAGCGATGAGCAAGGTCGACGCATGATTAATGGGATTTTACGTAGAGTGCAAAATGTTATTCTTGCTTAATTCTATTGATCTTATTTGTGATTGCTTAATGATTAAATTTTACTATTTCATTTTTAACTTTTGATAATGACCAATTCAGATAATATTTCATCTCAGTCATCGGATCAAATTGTTTCTGGAAATAATAATGATTCAATTGATGATGATCCTCTGGAATGGGCTCGACAGGCTTATGCTGCTTTAAAGGCCAAACAAGATAGCGAAAAAGAGCTGGTTGATGATACAGAAACGAATATAGAAGTTGCTGCAATTAGAGATAATTCTTTATCTAAAGAAGTTGATTCAGAATCTCAAGATTCTGAGGATTATGAAAATAATTTATACTCTAATAATATTTCTGAACATGCAAATATCCCTGTCAAGAAGATTGAGGAGGAGGATCCAAGATTGGGTGACTTTGATGACACTTTTACTTGGTCTGCTGAGATTTTGGCTGCACAAGGGAAAAAAGTAAATGATGTTTCAATTGAAGAAATTGATTGGTTAGGTAGATTAAGACGAGGATTAGAAAAAACTCGTCAGGGATTTGTTACAGGATTATTAGAAAAACTAGGTGATGATCCATTAACTCCAGAAGTTCTTGATGAATTAGAAACCCTTTTGTTAAGAGCGGATGCGGGTGTAACTGCCACTGATCAAGTGCTTGATGCTTTACGAAAAAAAATGAATGAAGAAGTTTTAGATCCTGATCAAGGCCTTAGTTTTTTAAAAAAGCAATTATGTGATCTTGTTGAAGAACCAATTAGTAAAAGTAATATTGATATTTTAAAGCCAGAAAAAGGTCGTTTAAATATTTGGTTATTAGTAGGAGTTAATGGCGTAGGTAAAACTACAACTTTAGGTAAATTAGCTAATTTGGCCGTTCGTAGTGGTTATTCAGCTTTGATCGCAGCAGCTGATACTTTTAGAGCTGCTGCAGTTCAACAGGTTCAAGTTTGGGGTCAACGCAGTGGAGTATCTGTAATCGCTAATAATTCTACAAATGCAGATCCAGCAGCTGTGGTTTTTGATGCAATTGGTGCTGCTAAGTCAAAATCTATTGATTTATTATTAGTAGATACAGCCGGTAGATTACAAACAAAACATAATTTGATGGAGGAGCTTCAAAAAGTTCGACGTATTATTGGTCGATTAGCTCCTGACGCTCAAGTTGAATCATTGCTCGTTTTAGATGCTAGTCAGGGTCAAAATGGATTACGGCAAGCTATGGCTTTTGCGAAGGCAGCAGCTTTGACTGGAGTTGTGATTACTAAATTGGATGGCACTTCTCGAGGTGGTGTTGCCTTGGCAGTTTCTTCTGAGGCGAATTTGCCGATAAGATTTATAGGTGCAGGAGAAGGAATTAGGGATTTAAGGCCTTTTAAAAGTTTTGAATTTGTTGAGGCTCTTTTGGCAAGACGTTAATTTTTTCCTATTTCCAGTTTATTTTGCTACTTTTTAATTCCGCTCTTGGAATGCCGTGAGTAGTGAGCCATCCAAGAGGCATTTTAAGTCTTTGAAAACTTTTCCGATATCTCTTTCTGAATCTTCATCAGTCAGAATGTTGCTTGAAAGTTTGTCAAAGGAGCAAAGATCCAATCAGGAGCTTTTAGTTTCTTTGGGGTTTGCTTTAAGAAGTTTTGCTAATTTGCATAGATTTTTGGAATTAGTTCCAGTTGTAGCTTCACGTTTGATCGGGGTTGAAGGTGCTTTATTAGTTCCTTTCCAATCAGATGGCCGTATTTGGACTGATTATATCCAAATATCTGCTTTTGATGAGAGTCAGGCACTAATTAGAAATTTGATTTCTTTTAAGCCTGGTATGAGCAGTGGTTTTGCGACTGAAGATACAAAATTAATGGCAATGGACCGATTTATTCAAAAGTATTTAAAAAATGCAGGAATATTTTCTACTTCTTTGATAGCTCGTGGGCGTGTTCGAGGTCGAATTTATGTATTTAATTTAAAGGGACCACTTGTTTGGAGCGAAGTTCATAGACGTCATATTCAGTTAATAGCAGATTTAACTGCTTTGGCTATTGAAAATGATTTAATTTTGCAGCAGATCCGTCGTCATGAAAGGGTGGATCGACAATTAAGTATTGGTGCTGAGATACAAGCTCAACTTTTACCTGATTATTGCCCAAAAATTGAAGGTGTTGATTTGGCGGCTCGATGTAGGCCTGCTTTTGAGGTTGGAGGTGATTATTACGATTTTATTCCTACTCGACCTGAACTTATTGGTGGGCGAAGAGAACGAGGACGTTGGGCTTTGTTAATTGGAGATGTTATGGGGAAAGGCATTCCTGCAGGGCTTCTTATGACAATGCTTAGAGGTATGTTGAGAGCCGAAGTGTTAAGTGGATTACCTCCAGATCGAATTCTGCATGATTTAAATCAACTAGCTCAAGAGGATTTGTCTCACTCTCATAGATTTGTCACGCTTTTTTATTCGGATTTTGATCCTCGAACTCGTCGTTTGCGATATGCCAATGCGGCTCATAATCCACCTTTGCTTTGGAAGGCCGAACACCATTGTGTGAGACGTTTAGATGCCCCTGGATTATTGATTGGTTTAGAGCCAGAGGCAGAATATGGATGTTCAGAGGTTTTCTTGGAACCAGGTGATGTTCTTTTGTATTACACAGATGGTGTTACAGAAGCTCCTGGCTTGAATAAAGATCGTTTTGATGAAGCTCGCTTGATTCGTTGCCTTGAATCTGCTTGTAGACATGGCTTGAATGCTCAAGAGATTTTAGATCAATTATTTGTTCGTTTGGACCGATTTGTTGGCCCAGATCATGATTTGGAGGATGATGCTTCGATTGTGGTTTTGAAGGTAGAGGATGCATTGAGGCTGCCTTCTGTCGCTAAATCATTAGCCTGACAAATGAATTAAATTGCGTTTTTAAGTGATGGGAATTGGTGTTACAAGTGGAGAAGCTGATGCTTGGAGTGACAGGTTTGAGCAAGGCTTAAATCCATTTATTGAAGAGTTCAATGCTTCTATTGGCTTTGATATCACTCTTTTGCATGAAGATTTGGATGCTTCTATAGCCCATGCACACATGCTTGGAGATTGTGGCGTCATTACTTTGCAAGAGTCTAAAGAACTTGAAGGGGGCCTTGAACAGATTCGTGATGAATTTTTAGAGGGTAAGTTTAATCCTAATTTGACTGATGAAGATGTGCATTTTGCAGTAGAACGACGTTTGATAAATCTTTTAGGTAATCTTGGAAAAAAACTTCATACTGGTAGAAGTAGAAATGATCAAGTTGGTACTGACTTAAGACTTTGGTTGCGACGTAAAATTGATGAGATAGATATTGAAATAGAACGATTACAAAAAGCTTTATTTCTGAAGTCCGAATCAAATCTCTATACTTTAATTCCAGGATATACACATCTTCAAAGAGCGCAGCCAATTTCTTTAGCACATCATTTATTAGCATACATAGAAATGCTTCAGAGAGATAGAGATCGCTTACAAGATACTAGGAGAAGAGTAAATCATTCACCTTTAGGTGCTGCTGCTTTGGCTGGAACTTCAGTCCCTATTGATCGATTAAAAACCGCATCACAATTGGGTTTTGAGAAGATTTATTCTAATAGTTTAGATGCTGTAAGTGATAGAGATTTTGCTGTTGAGTTTAGCGGAGCTTCTGCTTTAGTTATGGTTCATTTAAGTCGTCTATCAGAAGAGATTATTTTGTGGGCCTCTGAAGAATTTTCATTTGTTCGCTTAACAGATAGATGTGCTACTGGTAGTAGTCTAATGCCTCAGAAGAAGAATCCAGATGTTCCTGAATTAGTAAGAGGTAAATCGGGACGAGTTTTTGGACATTTACAAGGTTTATTGACTATGATGAAGGGATTACCTCTTGCTTATAATAAGGATTTTCAAGAAGATAAAGAAGCGTTATTTGATGTTGTTCATACATTGAAGACTTGTCTTAAGGCAATGTCCATTTTGATAGAAGAAGGCTTGGAGTTTTGTCCAGAGAGATTGGCATTGGCAGTTGCATCTGACTTTTCTAATGCAACTGATGTGGCTGATTACCTAGTTCAAAAGGGTGTTCCATTTCGTGAGGCTTATCAATTGGTTGGTCGGCTTGTAAAGCAATGTTTGAGCCAAGGCAATTTGTTACGTGATCTGAGTCTGGACCAATGGAAGGCTTTACATCCATCCTTTGAAGAGGACCTATTGGAAAAGTTGACTCCTGTAAAGGTTGTGTCAGCTAGAATCAGTGAAGGAGGAACAGGTTTTGACCGTGTGGAAGAGCAATTGCAGCTTTGGCGATCACGTTTAGTTCTTACAACCCAATGAACGAGTTGTCTCGGGGGTTTACGCTATTAGATGCCTGAGATGTTTTGAATCTTCCTAGAGTCAATCATCAATGGCATTACTTGATCATCAGGTCCATTTTTTACTGTTTAAATCAAAAGGAAAGTGAGTATTTTTGTTGGCAATCTGCCCTTCCGCGCCGAGCAGGAAGACGTCATTGAATTGTTTTCTCCCTTTGGAGAAGTTTCAAACTGTGCCCTACCACTTGAAAGAGACACAGGGCGAAAAAGAGGCTTTGCATTTGTTGAAATGGCTGATGAGGCTGCTGAAGCTGCAGCCATAGAAGCCCTTCAGGGTGCCGAAATGATGGGTCGACCCTTGAGGATTAACAAAGCAGAACCACGTGGAAGTAGTCCAAGAAGAGGCGGCGGTTATGGCGGTGGCGGCTACAACGGCGGCGGTGGCGGCTACAACGGCGGCGGCGGAGCAGCTACAGGTTCAAGAGGATCAGAAGGCACTGATCGTGGATCTGGGGCACGAGGATGGGAGGATCGTAGCTATGGAAATTCTTCCTCTGACTCTGGTGGTCATGATGATGGCCGTAGTCGTAGACGACGTGGAACGGCTTCGGAGGGCGGAGGTTTTTCTGGTGACGATAATGACAGCGGTTATGGGGGCGCAGAGGGTTGAGCTTGATTTAAAGTTCTGCTTTTTGTAGTTTTTTTGCTGCATTTTCGATAATTCTTATATTTGCATCTTGTTTTTGCGACAAAGAACTCAATTCTTTTCGCCATAATCGAGCCCCAGGAACACCTTCAACAAGTTGTAAAAGGTGTTTACTAATATTCCATAAACGACCACCTTTTTGGAGGTGGTCGTTTATGTATGGAAGCATTCCAATTAATACATCTGAAGCTTTTATAGATTTGGGTGATTCTCCAAAAATTTGTTCATCGATTGTTTGCCATCGAAGCGGATGTGAGTATGCGGCTCGTCCTACCATGGCACCATCGCAAGTTTTAAGTGCTTCTAAACATTTTTCTGGTGTATCTAAACCACCATTGAGTTCAATAATAAGATTTGGTCTATTATTTTTTAATTTAATAACACGTTCATATTGTAATGGCGGTATTGTTCTATTTTGTTTTGGATCTAGACCTTTTAGCCATGCTTTACGTGCATGAATTATAAAACGTTTAGCTCCGGCTTTTGATATTTGATCTACGAATGTTGTGAGTAATTCATCAGTATCTAGGTTATCAATTCCTAAACGATGTTTGATGGTAATTGGTAGAGAGGTTGCATTTGACATTGCTTCTATGCAACGTGTAACTTTTTCTGGTTGGCCCATTAGGCAAGCTCCGAAGTTGCCTGAAGAAACTTTTGGACTTGGACAGCCCACATTTAGATTTATTTCGTCGTATCCCCATGCTTCTGCTAATTGAGTTGCTTTAGCTAAAAGATGGGGGTCATCTCCTCCAAGTTGGAGAGCAATAGGGTGTTCTATTTCATTGAAATCGAGAAATTTATTGGGATATTTACTGTGATGAAGTGCTTTTGCAACTACCATTTCGGAATAAAGCAAAGCTTTGCTGCTAATTTGTCTCATAAGTACTCTGAAATGCTTATCTGTACAATCCATCATTGGAGCAATGCTGAATTGATAGGCATTTGTATGGTTTGCTAAGACTTTGGAAATCATGTCAGCATTTGTCCTACATTCTTAATTTGATTTTTTGAAGTTTTTGTTCAATGCAAATTTTTTCACTTTTTACTCGTCGTTCGATGCTCATTGGTTTTGTGAATAGTTTTTTGGGCGTTTTTTTTACTCCTCAAGTTGTACTAGCTGCTTCTAAAGCTTCTGATAGTAATTGGTCTTTAGATAATTCTGAGTGGAGGGAGCGTCTTTCTTCAGATTCATACAATGTTTTACGTCAGGAAGGAACTGAAAGACCATTTAGTAGTCTTCTTAATAATGAAAAGAGGAAAGGAATGTATCATTGTGCTGGATGTGATTTAGCTCTTTTTTCTTCAACAGCTAAATTTGATAGTGGGACAGGATGGCCAAGTTTTTGGCAATCTTTACCTGATGCTATTGAAACCAAAGTAGATTTCAAATTGATTGTTCCTCGCACTGAGTATCACTGTTCCAGGTGCGGAGGACATCAAGGTCATGTTTTTAATGATGGACCACGACCAACCGGTAAACGCTATTGCAACAATGGAGTTGCCCTTACTTTTAGACCAGCCAGCTGAATTAATAGTAGTTGGCGGGGGACCAGCAGGTTTTATTGGAGCTATTACCGCTGCAGAGAAAGGAATAAATCCTGTTGTTTTATTGGAATCCACATTAAGGCCATTAGAAAAAGTTCGAATTAGTGGAGGAGGTCGTTGCAATGTTACAAATGCCTGTTGGGATTTTAAGGATTTAGTAGTTAATTATCCAAGAGGAAGGAATGCTTTATTAGGACCTTTTAGTCGTTTTGCACCAGGTGATGTTGTTGAGTGGTTTTCAAGTCGAGGAGTAGCTTTGAAGCAAGAGTCCGATGGCAGAATGTTTCCTGTTACAAATAAATCTTCAACAATTGTTGATTGTTTAATTAGAGTGGCTAGATCTTTAGGAGTTATTTTAATTCCTAAATCTAGGGTACTTTCTATAAATAAATCTGGATCAATCTTTGAGGTTAAATCTAAAGATATGGAAAATTTTTTTTCTAAAAGAGTGTTGTTAGCAACAGGTGGTCATCCAAGCGGAAGAGAATTAGCATTGAATTTGGGTCATAAGATTATATCTGCTGTCCCCTCTCTTTTTACGTTAAAATTAGATGACAATACATTAAAAAAATGTTCCGGAATTGCTATTGATAAAGTTTGTCTAACTATCAATATTAATGGTAAATTATCTCAGCAAATAGGCAGAATTTTATTAACGCATTGGGGGGTCAGTGGTCCTGCAATACTTCGTTTAACATCTTTTGCGGCTCGGCTTTTACATGAAAATAACTATAAAGCTAAATTGTCAATTAATTGGTTGCCGCATTTGGAATCTTCTTTGCTAAATGAATCATTTCAGTTATTTCGTTATAAATATGCTCGTCGCTTTATCTTTAATAAGAGTCCATTTCCTAATTTGCCTAATAAGTTATGGAAAATTTTATTTAAACGAGTTGGAGGAAATGATAATCAAAGATGGGCCTATTGTTCAGCTAAGTTGCAAAAAGATTTGATAGGTGTTTTGACAAGTAGCACTTATGAAGTTTGTGGACGTGGCCCATTTGGTGAAGAGTTTGTAACTGCAGGTGGCGTCGATCTTGGTGAAGTAAATCTGTCTACTATGGAAAGTCGGATTTGCTCAGGTCTTTATTTTGCAGGAGAACTGATGAATATTGATGGCGTCACTGGAGGATTTAATTTTCAACATTGTTGGACTAGTGGATGGCTTGCTGGTAGATCAGTGGCTAAGGATTTAAATGATTTTTTGGATTAATTATTTTTTCGAGCTTGAAAAATCAAGTTATTTTTTTTTGTTAGGTTGGTTTAAACCGTATGAAATGACTCCTCTGCCCAGATTTCGAAGGTGCGGGCTTCCGCCGCTTGTGGAAGGTGCCGGTTCTCCTTCAACATGTTTAAAAAAGTTTCTGCGATGATCAACATGAATGGTGATGTCTCAGCTTCAGAGCATGATTCTGGATCAAGTGTTACTGAGACGACGGAATCTCAGAATGAAGGGAGTTCAGAACAAGTCACAGATGCGTTAGATAGCGAAAATTCTTCTGAAGGTGCTGTTGAGGAAAAGGAAAAAGATTTTATGAATAATGAGAAAACTTCTGCATTGGATAATGAAGCTCGTTTGCAGCAGTTAGAACTGGAATACAGCAATTTGCGAGATGAGCACGACACTTTACGTAGCCAATACATGCGAATAGCGGCTGATTTTGATAATTTCCGGAAGCGACAAACACGTGATCAGGATGATCTTCGTTTGCAATTGATTTGTTCTACCCTTGGTGAAATTCTTCCTGTAGTTGATAATTTTGAACGTGCTCGTCAGCAATTAGATCCACAAGGTGAAGAAGCACAAGCTCTTCATAGAAGCTATCAAGGATTATATAAACAACTTGTAGATGTCTTGAAGCAACTAGGGGTTGCACCTATGCGAGTAGTAGGACAGGTATTTGATCCTCAATTACACGAGGCTGTCCTTAGAGAACCAAGTGATGAGCAAATAGAAGATGTTATTACAGAGGAATTACAGCGTGGTTATCATTTAGATGGCCGAGTTCTACGACATGCTTTAGTTAAAGTTTCAATGGGACCTGGTCCTGAGACAAAAAATGTTGATCAAGATAGCCAAGTTTCTAAAGAAATTGAGTCATCTCAAATTGAACCTAACCCTAATGAATAGGAGTTCTGATTAAACATGTGTACCTGTAACCTCAGAAAATTAGGTTGATCTTATGGCTGATTATTATGATTTGTTAGGCGTCAGCCGTAATGCTGATGGAGACACCCTGAAAAGGGCTTATAGACGCTTGGCTCGTCAATATCATCCCGATGTCAATAAGGATCCTGGCGCTGAAGATCGATTTAAGGAAATAGGCCGTGCGTATGAAGTTTTAAATAATCCAGAAACTAGGGCTAGATATGACCAATTTGGTGAGGCTGGTTTAGGTGGCGCTGCGGGAATGCCTGATATGGGAGATATGGGTGGTTTTGCAGATCTTTTTGAGACGTTCTTTAGTGGTTTTGGTGGAGGATCACCCGGACGTCCTCAGAGAAGAGGTCCTCAGCAAGGAGATGACCTCAGATATGATCTAACTATTGATTTTAATCAAGCTGTTTTTGGTCAAGAAAGAGAGATAAAAATTCCTCATTTAGAAGTCTGTGATGTGTGTAGAGGTAGTGGGGCAAAAGTTGGTAGTGGCCCAATATCATGTTCAACATGTGGTGGTGCAGGTCAGGTACGAAGAGCAACTCGTACACCTTTTGGTAGTTTTACTCAAGTAGCTGAATGTCCAAATTGTGATGGAAGTGGGCAAGTAATTGCTGATCCATGTGTTTCGTGTGCAGGAAAGGGCGTTAATCAGGTTCGTAAGAAATTGTTGATTAATATTCCCGCCGGTGTTGATAGCGGAACAAAATTGCGAGTAGGAGGAGAAGGTAATGCAGGCTTTAGAGGTGGCCCTCCAGGGGATTTATATGTTTTTTTAAGAGTAAAAAATCATCCTAAGCTGCATAGAGATGGCCTTACGATTTTATCTGAGGTTAGTGTTAGTTATCTACAGGCAATTTTGGGAGATATAATCGAAGTTGATACTGTTGACGGACCTACAAAGCTGGAAATTCCTGTTGGCACTCAACCTAATTCGATACTTACTCTAGAAAATAAGGGTATTCCTAAACTGGGTAACCCTGTTGCACGTGGTAACCAGCGTATTACAGTAAATGTACAATTACCTAATAGACTTTCGGATCAGGAGAAAAATCTTTTGGAGCAATTAGCAAGTCATTATTCTGCACGAGGTAGGCAACATCATCATCATAAGAGTGGTTTATTTACTCGTTTATTTGGTCAGAATTAATGAGAACAGAGGCTGAGTTTGATAAATATATTGATTTACGTGGCATTTCATGCCCACTGAATTTTGTAAAATGTAGATTAGCATTAGAAAAATTAACGTCTAATCAATTACTGCAGGTTGATTTAGACAGAGGTGAGCCTGAATTAATGGTTATACCAGGGCTTCAAAAGGATGGACATTCTGTTGAAATACTGAAAAATAATTCTTCTTGGATTACTTTAAGAGTGGTATGTGATGGAGGATAATTTAGAACGTTTAATTGGTGTAGTTGTTTCATTAAAAGCGAATTATTTAGAAGTTGAGTTAGATAGTCATTATTTTTCTTTATTACATAAGTCTTCTCAAATTAATGATCTGAGGTCTTATCGATTTCTATGTACTCGAAGAAGCCGACTTAACCATCACGGTACTTCTGTATATGTAGGCGATCGTGTATGGGTTGAAGCAATTGATTTCACTAATTTAAGAGGCGTAGTTAGTGATGTTGAACCTAGAAAAAGTTACTTATCTAGACCTGCAGTTGCTAATATTACAGATATTGTTGTTGTAATATCTTTAAAAAATCCAAGTTTTGATATTAATCAGGTCAGTCGGTTTTTAATAACAGCAGAACAAACAGATTTAAATATAAGTGTAGTCCTATCTAAAAGAGATTTAGTAAGTTCTGATTATCTCAAAAAACAGCAGATAAGATTAAAACAATGGGGTTATCAGCCTTTTTCTGTTTCGTTAAGAACTTTTGAAGGTCTTTTGGAATTTCAAAATAAATTTATCAATTCTGAGGTTTCTGTCCTTTGTGGCCCTTCCGGAGTTGGTAAAAGTAGTTTGTTAAATTATTTAGTTCCACAGGCAAATCAGAAAGTTGATGATTTGTCAGGACGCTTACAAAGAGGAAAACATACTACGCGACACGTTGAGTTGTTTCAGCTTTCTACAAATTCATATTTGGTAGATACGCCAGGTTTTAATAGACCAGAATTACCAAAAGATCCTAATAAACTTGCTTTCTTTTTCCCTGAGTTACGAGAACAATTAAAGAGCACAACATGTCGTTTCAGAAATTGTTTGCATTTGGATGAACCTGGTTGTAAAGTTGATAAGTCTTGGGAAAGGTATATTTTATATTGTAATTTTTTACACGAGATAAATACTTTTAGTCGTTGGGATCAGGTAGGTTCAAATTAAGACCACCTGTTAATTCATCCATTTTTTCTTTCATTGTTTGTGTAGAGAGATCAAATGCATTCTGAAGAGCTTCTAGAACACCTTTTTCTGTAGCAATTTCTCCATCTGAAATTAATGATGGATCTAATTTGACTCGTAGTGGTTGTTGATTGCCTGATAACCAAATTTTTGCACGTCCATCTTCGCTCTTACCTTCAAGTTCCATTTCATTGAGTTCTTCTTGAAGCTTTTGAGCGTCTTCTTGAATTTGTTTAGCTTTCCGGAATGCTTCTGCGAGCTGACCGAAATTGGGGAGTCCAAAACCTGCCATGAATTTTTCTTTTGAATAATAGAAAGATTAATCTGTTGATTGGAAACCAAGTTTTTTGATCTCTGGTTGGAGCAGTACTCCGTATGCTTGTTGGACTTTTTTTTGTATGACTTCAATTAATATTTTGATATCTTTTGGAGTAGCGTTACCAGTATTTACAATAAAATTACCGTGAATTTTTGAGATCTCCGCTCCTCCAATTCGAAATCCTTTTAAGCCAAGATCTTCAATAAGTTTTCCTGCTTTGAGAGGTTCAGGATTGCGAAAAACACTTCCACAACTAGGCAATTGGTAAGGCTGTGAGTTAATTCTATGATTCAGGTTTGCATTGGTTAAATCGTTTAATTTGTTATGGTCATGTCCAGGTTCTAGATTGAACTTAGCTGAAATCAATAAAAGTTCTTCATGCTGCAATCTACTTTGGCGATAGGAAAAATTCATGTCCGAAGATTGAATTTCAAATTCTGTTTTTCCATTTAAAGGTAGTACTTTAATTGATTCTAGCCATTCCGCAGTACAACCTCCTTGAGCGCCCGCATTCATTACAGCGGCTCCACCAACTGTTCCTGGAATCCCAATTGCCCATTCCAATCCATGAAGACCTGCTCTTGCTGCCCGCCGAGATAAATTTGGTATTGATTCTCCTGCAGAGATTTCTATTAATCCATCTGTTTTATCAAGCTTGAATCCATGCAATTTTTTAGTGCAAATAGTTAGTCCTTCGATTTTAATATCATTAATTAGAAGATTTGATCCAGCTCCAATAGTTTGAATGGGCATTTTTTGTAAGTTTGCCCAAGAAATTATTTTTTTTAGTTCTTCCTGATTGCTTGGCTCTGCAAACCATTCGGCACGGCCTCCAACTCTCCAAGTTGTGAAATTTGATAATGAGATTAGTTTTTGTATTTTAATTCCTTGTGCAATTATCAAGCTGTCATCTTTAAAGTCCATAGATTTTTATTTTTTTTTTAACTGAAGTTGGTCAAACAAAGTATTGATATCACCTGCCCCCATTGCAATAATAAGATCATTTCTGTTGGTCTTTTCTGTTAACAAGACCTCAATTTCTTTAAAATTTTTTGCCACGCCAATAAAAATTTTTGAGTGCGTTTTTTTGATTGATTCGGCAAGAGCTTGACTGGTTGCTCCTTCTATTGCCATTTCTCCAGCTCCATAGACAGGCGCTAAAAGGACTGAATCTGCCCCTCCAAGGGCCGAAGCGAAATCATGAAGGAATTCTTGGGTTCGACTAAATCGATGCGGTTGGAATACCACTACGAGTCGTTTTGGCGGCCTTGGGAGTGGACTTCGGCCCGTCTTGATCATTAAACGTGCCATCTCAACGGTTGCTCTAACTTCACTCGGATGATGTGCATAGTCGTCAACAATCAATCTTTCATTCCACTCTCCGCGGTAATCGAAGCGTCTTTTGGGTGCTTGCAGTTGGGGAATTAAATTTTGAAGTTCTCCGAAGCTAAAGCCTTCTAGGCGGCAGGCTCCTATCGCAGCAATTGCATTACTTAAGTTATGAAGGCCTGGCATAGAAAGTTTGATTTCGCCTAAAAATTCACCTTTTTCGTATATCTCAGCAATAGTTTCTTTGCCATCGATGGATACTGGTAAAGCTGCAAATTCAACTCCTTTTTTTGTTTTGATTGACCACCAAGCAGAAGCTTTGAGATTTTGTCTAATAGTTGGACAATCGTAGTTAGCTAATAGGCTTTTACAACCTTTACCAAATGTTTGCATTGCTTGAATAACTTCTTCTAGGTTGCAATAGTGATCAGTGTGATCAAGTTCGAGATTGGTAATTAATCCTAATTTGGCTTGAAATTTCACTAAGGTTCCGTCTGATTCGTCGGCTTCTGCAATTAACAATTTCCCTGAGCCAGCATGGCCATTGCTGCGATAGTAAGGGATATATCCTCCAATTATCGCAGTTGGATCTTCATTGGCCATTGCCAGCAGTGTTGTGATCATGGTACTGGTTGTGGTTTTTCCATGACTGCCTGCGATGGCTATTGATGGTTGTTTTTGAATTAGGTAAGCAAGCAGATCAGAGCGATGCCAGATTTCTAATTTCTCTTTTTGTGCGGCTTTTAGTTCTAGATTATTGGGAGGGATAGCAGTGCTAGAAACTATTAGTGGAAGGATTTTGCTATTACAAATGGTTTGAATATTGGATGCATTTTGACCGGAGAAAATTTTTATTCCTTCTTTTTCTAGGTTGCTTATGGCAATGTTTTTTTTGGAATCAGAACCAGAAACCGAATAGCCTCTTTTTGAAAGAATTGTTGCTAGGGCTGACATGCCTATTCCACCAATTCCAATGAAGTGGATCGGCCGTTGTTTCAGGATCTCCTTAGTCAATGGAAAGTTCTAGAGGCTTGAAAGATAAGCCAGGATGCATTTAATGGCCCATTTTCTCAATGTTTTGGAGTCCTTAGATTCCTTTAGAGTCTGTTGCGGCCAATGATTTCACCGATTCTTGGGGAATTTCTTCTCAGCAGGAATTTTCAGCTAAAAGGTATTTCTGTATGATCAGCGGCTAATCACCTTGCGGTTGACCGCTTTTCTTATGACCCTTCGCGTTGCGATAAATGGATTTGGCCGAATAGGTCGCAACTTCATGCGTTGCTGGTTAAGCCGTGGCGCTAATACTGGTATTGAGGTTGTTGGCATTAATGTCACTTCAGATCCGAAAACCAATGCTCACCTGCTCAAATATGATTCAATTCTTGGGCAAATTAAAGATGCAGAAATTGGTTATACGGATGACACTTTCATTATTAACGGGAAAACGATTAAATGTTTTTCTGATCGCAACCCATTAAATCTTCCTTGGAAAGAGTGGGGAATAGATCTTGTCATTGAATCAACAGGCGTATTTAATACTGATGTAGGTGCTAGTAAACATTTAGAAGCCGGTGCTAAGAAAGTTATTTTGACTGCGCCAGGCAAGGGAGATGGAGTTGGAACTTATGTTGTTGGAGTCAATGCTGATCAATATAATCATGATGACTTTAATATTTTAAGTAATGCCAGCTGTACAACAAATTGCCTGGCACCAATTGTTAAAGTATTAGATCAAACATTTGGCATTAATAAAGGCTTGATGACGACGATTCATAGTTATACTGGAGATCAAAGAATACTAGATAATAGTCATAGGGATCTAAGAAGAGCACGTGCTGCTGCAATGAATATAGTTCCTACATCAACTGGTGCAGCTAAAGCTGTTGCTTTGGTTTATCCACAAATGAAGGGTAAACTTACTGGAATTGCTATGCGTGTTCCTACACCTAATGTATCAGCTGTAGATTTAGTATTTGAATCAGGCCGAGCTACAACTGCCGAAGAAGTGAATATCGCTTTAAAGAAAGCTTCAGAAGGAGACATGAAAGGAATTATTAAGTATGGAGATCTTCCGCTTGTGTCTAGTGATTATGCAGGTACTAATGAATCTACTATTGTTGATGAAGATTTAACTATGTCTATAGGAGGCAATTTGATTAAAGTTCTTGCTTGGTATGATAATGAGTGGGGTTATAGTCAGAGAGTGGTTGATTTGGCTGAAATTGTTGCTAAGAAATGGAAGTAAACTTAAGTTTATAACTATATTTTTATTACTTTGAAAAAACCTTTATATGTAGGTAAATATGGCTTACATATAAAGGTTTTTCATATTTTAAAATGTTTGAAAACCCTTTGGCTTTTAATTTCTTCATTAGATTCGTTCCATAAAACTCTAGGTTTTCCTGCTTGCATGAATCCAATTTCTTTACAGGCGGGATTTTCTGATAACCATGCTTTTGCCCAAGCAGGTGGAAGACTTATTACTAGTTCATAATCTTCACCCCCATTCAGGCACCATTCATCCCATTGAGCTCCGGTTGGCCATTGAGAAATTCTTGGAAGATTTTTTTGATCTATAACAGCTTGGCATTTACTCTCTTTGCATAGGTTTTTCAGTGCCTGTAGTAAACCGTCACTACTGTCGGTTCCAGCTGCTCGCCACGGAATTCCTTTTGGTTTACATCTGACAAGAGTTTTGAGAGCTTGTAAAGGAGGAATTGGTCGTTGATGCTTAGTTATTGCTTGTTGTTTTAGTTTTTCTGGAAGATTCAATGACTTAATTAACGCATCATTGCTTAGAAGGGCTAGCCCCATGCGACTTAATCCGTGCGCCCCGCTGACTACAAGTGAGTCTCCTGGCTGTGCTTGGCTTCGGTGCAATCTGATAGGACCAGTAGTCCCAATTGCTGTAACAGCTAATAATTTTTGTTTTCCTCTTGAGCAATCTCCTCCTAATAATGAGCCACCAAATTCATCGAGTGCCTCTTTCATGCCTTGATAGACGCCTTCAACCCAAGCCCATTTGGTTTCGGGTGGTGCAACAAGACAGACCGTAATTCCTATGATTTCATCAACGCCACTTGCTGCCAAGTCAGAAAGATTTGCAGCAATCACTCTCCATCCAACATTATTAGGATTAGTTGTGAGCTCACTAAAATGAACCTCCTCAATCATTAAATCAGAATTAATAAGAAGATCTTTTTGATTTGACTTAATTTGAGCAGTATCATCATTAATTTGTCCTTTAGGTGCAAAATACGAGATTCGATTGAGAATTTCTTCTTCACCAAGATCTGCCAAAGTTAAAAATACCATTGAGTCCTTATGCTTGATCTTGTAGGTATTCTTCTCCTTCGATAACTTTTATCGATAGAATTTTATCGTCTACAACTAGTTCATCTAAAACTTTAAATCCATCAATAATGTAACCGAAAGCTGCATTTCGCCCATCGATAAGATTTCTTCCAGCAGGTGTTAGCTCTGCATCGTAAAGGAAAATAAAGAATTGAGATGAACCGTCATTTACATCTTCATTTGAATGAGCCCAGCCTAGTGTCCCATGAGTAGCAAATGGAAGTATAGGCTGGCTTTTATAGAGACCAATATCTTCTAAAGTTTGACCATAATATGGATCTTCTTTCTCGGGTACACGAATTTCTAGAGGTACATTACGTTCTAACCCTGTATTTGGATCTTCATATCCAATAGCATCACCTATTGGGTCCCCAGCTTGTAGTACATAAAAGTCTTCAGCACGAATAAAGGGTAAATCATCATAAAAACCTTTTAATGAAAGATCAATGAATGCTCCTGCTGTCAATGGAGCATTATATCCATCGATTATTGCTTTCATTGTGCCTTTATTGGTGTTTATAGCAACTGTTGATCTGCCTAGTAGTCTTGGAAGATCATTAAATCTTTCAGGAATGATAAAAGGAAAATCATCACTTAAAAGTAAAGCTTCAAGATTTCCAATTTCTTGTAAACTTTGATTTCTTATATTAATATATTGAGATTGATTTTGCTCTTCAGCCTGAGTTTCAAGATCTATTAAATTATCTTCTAAACGAGTTATCAATTCTTTGCCTTTTTTTATGCGAGTATTTGGGATCTCATTTAGTATTTGATTTTTGTGAGCTCTTAGTTGAAATTGACTGGATGTGGCAGCTTGTCCTAAGAGTTTCCATCTTTTATTTTTAATTGCATCATTAGTATTCTCTAGCTTATTTTGTATTTCTTGTAGGTCTTTCTGATCCACTGGCAATGCTTTCCGTAGTATTGCAGAAGGATCTTTAACGGCATTACCGGGAGGTAGCACAGCTTCTACTGGGGAAGAGCACCCTAGACAGATTGCTATAAGCACTGTTATGAGTGGGATTAAGTAATTTTGCTTAGTCATTCTGATGTGGTTCATACTTGAGACTTTGGCACAGTTCTATGATCTATTCATACGTTTCTAGGGAATGATCTCGAGCAACGACTTTCGAACAGGTACCACAATTGAACTGGATGGTGCAGTTTGGCGTGTTGTGGAGTTTCTTCATGTGAAGCCTGGAAAGGGTTCTGCCTTTGTTCGCACGAAGCTTAAAGCCGTACAAAGCGGGAACGTGGTTGAAAGGACCTTTAGAGCAGGGGAGATGTTGCCACAGGCTTTATTGGAAAAGTCCACTCTTCAGCACACTTATATGGAATCAGGTGATTACGTTTTTATGGATATGGCAACTTATGAGGAAACTCGCTTAACAGCTAGTCAAATAGGTGATAGTCGAAAGTACCTTAAGGAAGGTATGGAAGTTAATGTTGTGTCCTGGAATGATAAGCCTCTAGAGGTTGAGTTACCAAATGCAGTTGTTTTGGAAATCAAGGAGACAGATCCAGGAGTGAAAGGAGATACTGCTACTGGTGGAACAAAACCTGCCATACTTGAAACTGGTGCTCAGGTCATGGTTCCTCTGTTTATTTCTGTGGGTGAAAAAATTAAAGTTGATACCCGCAATGACAGTTATTTGGGTCGTGAGAACTAATGGCTATGCAGCTTGATCATGAACAACTGCATCGTTTACTGACTGCTTTGGCAGACAGTGATATCCAGGAATTCCGCCTGGAAGGAGATGATTTTCGCTTAGAGGTGAGGCGAAATTTACCTATTAATTCAATTGCTTCTCAAGGTGTTTCTTCTAGAGCAGTTGATTCTCTTGCTTCTACCGTTTCGGTTCCACGAGTTGATACCTCAAATAGTGCTGCTGTAAGCCCACCTCCTCCAGTGCCGGCTTCTAGAACTGATGTGCTTGAAATTACAGCTCCAATGGTAGGAACTTTTTACAGAGCTCCGGCTCCAGATGATCCTCCTTTTGTTGAGATTGGTAGTCGAATTTCTTCTGGCCAGACAGTTTGTATACTTGAGGCGATGAAATTGATGAATGAACTTGAAGCAGAAGTAAGTGGTGAGGTGGTTGAAATATTGATTGAAAATGGGACTCCTGTTGAATTTGGACAGGTTTTAATGAGAATTAAGCCTAGTTAATAAAAGTCAATTACTTAAATCCCAGGCTGTATTTATTGCAGCAATCATACTTTCTGGGTTTGCAATTCCTTTGCCTGCTATATCGCAGGCAGTTCCATGATCAGGTGAAGTTCTAATAAATGGTAGCCCTAATGTTGTATTTACTGCTCTTTCAAAAGCTAGTAATTTGACGGCTATTAAGCCTTGATCATGATAAAGAGCTAAATAACCATCAGGTGCTTGTATGTTTTTACTTCCTTGCCAGGATTTTGCAGCTGGCAGCCAGCACGTGTCAGGAGGTAGTGGACCATCTAATGTGATCTTAGGATGTTTAGCTCTCCATTTGTGAAGTAATGGTATGAGCCATTCTAATTCTTCATTACCTAATTGACCTTTTTCACCAGCATGAGGATTTAATCCAGCAATAGCTAAGTATGGATACTCTTTAAATCTAGTACAGAATTCTAATAAGGTATTGAGTTTATTAGTTACAATTTGAGGAGTCAGCTCTGCAGTTATTCTAGAAAAAGGAATATGAGTTGTTGTTAAGAGAGTATTTAATCGCCATTTATTTATTGGAGAAATTGCTGTAAACATCATTGACGTATTTTTTGATCTTGTGAGCTCTGTTAATAGTTCAGTTTGGCCTGGATATTTGTAACCAGCTGCATACCATGCATGTTTAGCTATTGGTGCAGTTACAAGTGATCTAGCTTTGCCTTCTTTTAAAATTTGCGTAGCTTTAATTATCCATTTAATGCTTGCTTCTCCACTTTTAGAACATGGGTGACCTATTTTGATTTTGTCGACCAAAGGAAGATCAATTATTGCTACATCATCTGGGTTGACTAATGAAAGTATTCCTTTTTCCTTAAGTTTTTGATATGTAATTTTTAGTGTTTTTCGGCATCCTATAATTAAAGGTTTTAGATTTCGTGGCAATTTCTCCGAATAAAGAGCTTTGAGAATTATTTCTATTCCAATTCCTGTCGGATCTCCAATTGTAATTAGAATATTATCTTTTGATGTGAATTCTTTGGGGTTAATTGTCATTTTTTTATCATATTTTATATTGTAACCAACAATCTTTTAGACCTGATCGATAATCGGGATGGATAAGTTGATATCCTAGATTTTCGCATAGTAATTTGTTACTAATTCGTCTGTTTTCCTGCCAAAAAGAAAGAGCCATAGGACTCATATCCTTAGCTGCTATTTCAAATTTAATAATAGGTGGTAATTGCTTGCCTAATAAATTTGCCGCATATTTTAGGACTTCTGTATTTGCTGAAGGAATGTTATCAGCGACATTAATGATCAGCGGCTTTTTGCCATTTTCTGCAAGATTAATTAAGTGCATAATTGCCCCTGCAATATCATCTACATGAATTCTCGAGAAAACTTGATTTTCTTTTTCTATCATTTTTCCTTCTCCTTTGTTAATTGTTTCAAGCGCTGATCTTCCAGGTCCATAGATCCCTGGTAATCGAAGAATCTGGACTGGTAGCCCTGACTCTTGCCAGGCTTGTTCGCAAGCAAGTCTTCTTTGACTTCGCGGCTGGGTTGGTTTGGCAGGATCTGCTTCTGTGACCCATTCACCCTTACAGTTCCCATATACGCCAGTAGTAGAAAGATATCCAACCCATTGGAGTGGCATTTTTATCATTTGGTTTCCGAGAATTTTTATGACGGGATCTTCACCTGAGTTTGTAGGTGGAATGCAACTTAGAAGATGAGTTATTCCTTCAAACGCTTCATTTGGCGGTAAAACTGTGGCTTTGCTATCAAACACGATATTTGCGTTATGACTAGCTTTTCGTCTACTGCATATCACTTCTGTTCCAAGTTTTCTGGCAAGGGAAGCTACGTGCTGACCAGTAAAGCCTCCTCCCAGTATCAGAAGCCTAGAACCACTAGGAAGAGGTGAGCAACGCTTGACAAGTTCTTTTAGCATGAGTACAAATGTATTATTCTGAGCTGTGCATCCATGGTTAGCTCTTCCTTAGGTGGCTTGGCATTTCGTGAGTCCATTCTGTCTTCAAGTCATTTTTTGAGGTCTCGTGTAAGAAAGCCGATTTCCTCTTGCTTTCACCCTGCTTTGGTTGCAGTTTTCGTTGCATGTGTGATTGTTTTAGTTCCTCAAAGTCCTCAGCAACAAGCTTCGATTTGTCAGAGACATAACCCTATTGAGGCATGTTCCGTATGGTGAATTGTGTTAGGCAGCTTGAAACATTTGGGTTTCATCTGACCTGCAAAAGGAAGCATCTTTATTTTTTGAAGGGTGTCTGGAAGATTCATTCTTCATTGGATGAACCCAGTCCAATAATTTCATTGCGAGATTCAAGTCCCCTTTTAGCCAAGCGCGGATTGCCATTGCTCTTCGTGGATCGTAAAACCGTTGACGTCGATACCAATTAAAAGCGTCATTGTTCGATTTATCACCGTTACAGGATAGGCAGGCAGGAACACAGTTTTCTGTAATACTTAGTCCACCCTGACTACGTGGGAGGACATGGTCAATTGATTCGGATGTTTTACCACAATAAATACAACTTTTTCCTGTTAGCTCATGAAGTGACTGTCTCCATCTTCTAACACGCAATTTGGGACATAGATCTTCTAAAAAAACTGCATCCCTGCTATGCATTCGAGCATCTCAGTTATTTGTAGTTTGCCTTGACTGTGACTTTCGTCAATGTTTTAAGGTTTTTTTGTACTCGGTCAAAAAAATATGACCACAAAATATGGATGAAGCATGTGAATAGATTTGCATCAGAGTAATTTAAGTTTTAGGTGTTGGAGAATTTTTCAATTTCTTCTTGTAATTGTTTACTTGGTTTAACTTCATCTGGTTTGATTCAGATTACGTTTCCTTTTGACGCTGTAACTCATGCTGAGTTAAGAAAAATTAGGCCCCGAGGAATTTGGTGCGGGCGGAATCAGGGGTGGCAATTTCCTTTATCTGCTGCTAAGAGCTTACAAACCCAATTAGGATCAAGGTTTTTAATAGATTCGGATCTTTCGGATTGGTTGGTTTTATTGAAAAAACCTTTACCAAAATTACCAGATCACAGTTTGCTTATAAAAAAAGCAGATTTTGAAAATTCTCTTGATGATGGTCGTATTCCTCTTCCACATCAACGTTTTGGGGCAAGTTGGCTTTTAAAGCAAAAAGCAGCTCTTTTAGCGGATGAGATGGGTTTAGGTAAGACTCTTACATCTCTGTTGGCTGCTCGTGCAATTTATAGATCTATAAATGTACAGGTGATTGTTATTGCACCAGTAAGTCTACATTCATTTTGGTTAGAAGAGGCTCATTTTTTGGGCTTACCTATTGTTCTTTATAGCTGGGCAAAATTGCCTGGAGATTTACCCCTTCAGGGTGCAATTCTGATAGTAGATGAGGCTCATTTTGCTCAGTCCTTAAACACACGTAGGACACAAGCATTATTAAGGTTAGCTCGACATCCTCGATTAAGATGTATCTGGTTATTATCTGGGACACCAGTTAAAAATGGTCGACCAGTTAATTTATTTCCTTTATTGGCAGCACTTGATCATCCATTAGGGTTTGATCAAAAGGCATTTGAAAAAAGATTTTGTGATGGTCACTGGAGGGAAGTTAATGGTCGAAGGTATTGGTACAATAAAGGTGCAAATGACTTAGAAGAACTTAGCAATGATTTGAAGCCATATATTTTAAGTCAAAAAAAAGCTAAGCTATATTCTTTACCAATTAAAAGACGGCAAATATATCAAGTTAGATTGGACTCCATAAAAACCAGAGGTTTCAACCATAGGTTATCTTTGGTCATAGATGATTATCATGATAAAGTAAATAAAGGTGAAAAATGTATTGAAGCAGAATCTTTAGTAGCTTTAACAGCTTTACGTCAGATTTCTTCGGAATTTAAGTTGCCAGCAGTGACTTCTCTCGTTTTAGAACTTTTAGCTGCAAATCAGTCAGTAGTTTTGTTTAGTTGCTTTATAAAACCTTTAAAACTTCTGCAACAGCGAATAGGCGGGCAAATGTTAACGGGATTGCAAAATTTAAATGATAGGAAGACGATTGTGAAAGCCTTTCAAGAAGGTAAAAATAATTTTTTGCTAGCTACTTATGGAGTTGGTGGGCTTGGTTTTACCTTGCATAAAGCACGACATGTGATTTTACTTGAAAGGCCGTGGACCCCCGGAGAGGTTGATCAGGCAGAGGATCGTTGCCATAGATTAGGAATGGAGGGACCTCTTGTTAGTTATTGGTTTAAATTAGGATTGGCGGATCAGATAGTAGATAGAATGATAGCCAAAAAAGAGAGACATATTAACTTTATAATTCAAGATAAGAAAATCCCTCTTGACAATCATTCTCTCTCTTCAATCTTAAAGAATTCTTTGCAATAGGTTTGTCTAACCTTTAGTTCATGCAGAACCATTGGATTAGTATTGACGTTCTTTTTGTTGATTAATTCAAAAGCTATAGATACATCTCTGCAAGCATCTTTGTTTTTTCCTGCAAGAATATAGAGTAATGAACGGTGACTTAATAATTCTGGATTTTTTGTATCTTTCAAAATTAATTTATTGCATTTTTCTATAGATTTTTCTAGCAAGGAAAGATTAATTTTTTTTAAACATTCTGGGTTAGAGTCGATTGTATTTAGCTCCTGCTGAAGCTTTTTTGATTTAAAATTACATCCAGCAAGGATTACTATGCTTGTCAAGCAAGCTAAATAAATCAAATAATTGTTTAGCTTAATAATTGTAGCGATTTTCATTATTTTTGGGTATAATAGGAGTTGCTTTTACCTCATTATTTTCAAAGAGATCTCCAAGATATTGCCCGCAATTTGGATAGGTTTTTGGATTTTGTACAACAGATTCGATGATCATTACAGCAGCATGTTTGGGAGATGTTTTAAATAGGCTATTTGTTTGTCTTTTAATGAGAGCATAGGATGCATTCCAGCTAACTTCATGTCTGTTTCCATTATTTCTCATGAAGCAATAGATCTGTGCACCTTTTTCTCCTGGGGTATTTGTTGCAGAGTTTGCATTAGAAACTAGTAGATTTAAGCTGCCGAGGCCAACTATGCCCAGAGTCAAGGCAATTCGCTTACGTTTTTCTGTTGACATTGGATAACCTACTAACAGTTATAAAAGTATCTACTTAATTTCTCTTGTCTAGATCTTATAGTTGAATGGTTACTTTATATGTTACAGAAAATTTGAAAATAATAATCAACACAAAAATACAATCTTTACTGTTAGTCTATCGAACCTCGCTTAGGTCAGTCTTAATGAGTCTCTAAAAATGGATTTTATTCTAACTAATTTTTCATCAACTACAAGTAGTAGCAAAAAAAAATTTCGTATTTATACCTTGAAATGACTCGACAAACAAGTATCCTTAGTAATGATTGTTATCTGATGAATCAAGTGTCCCTTTCAGGGGGGGGGCGCAATTGTGATCGCATCTTCTTTAGATTCTGTTCAGAGGGCTATTCAAGGTCAATTATTTTTTGGTTTAGGTTTCAGAAACTGTTCCAGCAACAAGGAATTTCTGAAGTTCCTTGTTGGATTAGCCAATTAAGCTGCGAGAGTACTTTTTGTTTGTAGATATTTTTCTTCCTGTTGTTTTGCACTTGAGTCATTTCTATCTTTGTGTTGTTATTTAGTTAAGTTGCATTTTTGATAATGACTTCTTCATGTTCTTTTCGGATCACCCGTACTGCTGAAGATTTAGCCCAGACTATCAATGCCTTATCTCATCGTTTGGTAAAGCTAGAGCAAAGACAAGAAGTGTTAGAGCTTGAATTTAAGAAGACTCAAAATCGGCCACCCAAAGAGGAATTGGAAATTCTTGATGGCGTAGACAATCTTTTAAGAGAATGTAAGGACCTTTTGGAAATCAGTCCTTCTTCTGAAGAGTGTGTGGTTGATTTATCTGAGGAAAAACACACGCTTGCAGCATAAAGGTCTCTTGTGATGGCACAATAAAAAAAAAGCAATTATGGGTTCAACCATTCCTGCCTCCCCCTCATACAGCAGTAGTAAGGCTTTTTTTGAAGGTGGTCATCATCTTGAAAAACTTGAATTTGCTCTGGCTGTTGCTGAAACTCAAGGTGATCAAATTCGATCAAAATCATTGAGAGCTCAAATTGAGGACCTGGGAGGAAATATTGAGGAACCTGGGACTTGAAAATTTTGATTGTTGTGCTGAACAATTGAGATTAAATTTTACTTTGAGGTTTTTTTGAATTGATGATGAATGGTGTTTGATATGCATGGAATTCAGGTTAAAATTAAATCAAGGGCATAATTTGAGTAGTCTTGACATCTATCCTTCGAAGAACACCTCCTCCAATTAATACAGCTTCCAATAAGCGTGAGGTTTATTTGAGTGAGGCTAATAATTTGTTTGCTTCAGCGTGTGAACAGGCAGAAGCTGGTGATCTGAATTCAGCTGGATCTTTAATTCTTAAAGCTTTGGATCAAGAAAGGAGAGCAGGAGGCTTAGGTCCACAAGTACTTCAATTGATCAAACCTAGGAATTGAATTTTTTGAGAACAAATTGATATAAATTTTTTTTATTATTTAAGCGGGTGACCGGACTTGAACCGGCGACGTTCAGCTTGGGAAGCTGACATTCTACCACTGAATTACACCCGCAGTAGTTTTGAATTATTTAATTTTATTCTACATTATTTAGCTTAAGAGTAAATTTATTGAAGAGTTGAAGCTGCAGCAGCTATCCCATCTCCAACTTTGCCATGATGCATGCCTAAAGATGACATCACTGCTTCTATAGCTGCTATTACTGTAAGTATATCTCTATCGTTTACAAATCCAAGATGTCCTATCCGAAAGATCTTTCCTTTGAGATGATCTTGTCCTCCTGCTAAAAGTATGTCGAAACGATCTTTGACTAATTTTCGAATTATTTCTGCATCTATATCTTTTGTTAAAATTGATGTTATTGCAGGACTTCCATACCCTTCGGATGCATATAAAGACATACCAATAGCTTTCATTCCTTCTTGTGTAGCGTAACGATGCCTTGAATGACGTTTAAAGATTTGTTCTAGACCTTCTGATTGCATCATTTCAAGAGCAGCTTCTAGTGCAAAGTAGAGATTTACGGAAGGAGTAAATGGATTGCTGTTGTTTTTTGAGGTTTTTCTGTATGGACCTAAGTCTAAATAAAATTTAGGTAAATTTGATTCATTATATGCATTCCAGGCTCTGTCACTCATCGCAACAAAACTTAGGCCAGGTGGCATCATATAGCCTTTTTGAGATCCTGATGCAATTACGTCCAGTCCCCATTCATCCATAGGTACATTGCATGCACCAAGACTGGTGACGCAATCTGCAATTGTTAAAGCTGATTTGTGATTCTGGACATGTTTACTAATAGTTTTGAGATCATTTATTACACCAGTAGATGTTTCTGAATGTGTCACGATTACTGCTTTAATTTCTTTATTTTCATCTGCTTCAAGGATTTTGCGAAATTGTTCCGTATTAAGAGGGGTTCCCCAAGTTTCTTTTATTTCTATTACATCTAAGCCATAGGCACTGCAGACTTTGACCCAGCGTTCACCAAATTTTCCATTATTGCCGCAAATTACTTTATTACCACGGCTAAGAGTATTAATGATGCCTGCTTCCATTGCTGCAGTGCCACTACCAGTGATTACTAGGACATCGTTTGATGTTTGATGTAACCATTGCAGTTGTTTGTTTGTTTTTTGAACCACTGACTGAAACTCACTTGTTCGATGGCCGATAGGGTGTCTAGCCATGGCTTTGAGTACTGTTTCTGGAACTGGAGTAGGTCCAGGGATCATCAGCGTGATTTTTTCTTGCACGTTTTTAAATGGATTGATGCGTCATCTTAAAAAATCACCTAGAGAGGACTTTTAAAGGCAATCATTTTCTGATTTGAAAAGCTTTACTTTGCCAGTGTGGGTTGCTGCTGCTGCGAAGGCAGCTACAGAAGTTTTGCTAGGAAAGCCTTTTACAAAAGATCAGTTGCTTATTTTGCCTGAACATGATGAGCTTGTATCGGTTTCAGTTCAGTCGGCGGCTTGTTTATCTGGCGGCCAAAAAGCTATAGCCATAACTCATTGTTGCTCTTCTTTAGGGTTAGATCTCACTAGAGGAATGGAAATTTGGACTTGTGTTCAGATGCAAGAGTTGCATGGTGATTTATCTTGCTCTGCAAATGGCTGGCTTAAATTAGTTCCAGGAATGGGGGTGGGTACTCTTGGTGAAGAAGGTGATATATGCATATCAAGATTTGCCTATGATTTGTTGATTAAGAATTTGGAACCTTTACTTCCAAAGAATATTTGCCTTGAACTGGAGATTGTTTTTCCAAAAGGTAAGGACTTATCTCTCAGAACTAGTAATGCATCTTTTGGTGTTGTTGATGGCTTAGCTTTAATTGGTACTCAGGCTGAACCGCAAGAGAGTGCTTCCCCTGATCAGCTTGTTAAGAGTTTAGAGGAGTTACGTACTTGTAGTAATAAAAATGATTTTGATGGATTTATTTCTTTAGTTATTGGAGAAAATGGTCTGAACCTGGCCAAACAATTTGGTTTGAATAGTCGACCAATTATTAAGATTGGTAATTGGGTTGGACCTTTATTAGTAGCTGCCGCTGAAGCAGGCATTAAAAAACTTCTTTTGTTAGGATATCATGGGAAATTGGTTAAATTGGCAGGTGGAATTTTTCATACTCATCATCATTTAGCAGATGCTCGTTTAGAGATTTTAATTGCAATTGCAGTGAAAGAGGGATTACCGTTGAGTCTTATAAAGATTTTAAGTAGTACAGATTCTATGAATTCAGCTTTTCTTTGCCTAAATGCTCAAAACCCAGGTCTGGCAAAAAAGCTTTGGTTACGTTTAGCTAGAACTGTTGAGGTGCGAAGTTCTTTGTATGTCAGTCGCTATGGCGAATGGGACATGCAAATTGGTTCAGTTTTGTTTGATCGTCAAAGGAGATTAAGGTGGGCTGGACCGTTGGGTGTGAGATATCTATCTTTTTTTGGAGTTACTCTTGAAGACTCTTAATGGTTAATTCTTTAATCTTAAGACTTAAGAGTTATTTTCCTCTAAGAGTAATTCGCTGATATGGCTAATTTCAATTTTAATGATCAACGCAAACCTTCAATTCTAATTCTTGATTTTGGTTCGCAATATTCTGAGCTTATTGCTCGGAGAGTTCGCGAGTGTGAAGTCTATTCCTTGGTTTTGAGTCACACGATATCTGCTGAAGAATTGATGCGCCTTAATCCTAAAGGAATCATTCTTAGTGGTGGTCCAAGCTCTGTTTATGAAGATGGAGCTCCAATTTGTGATTCATCAATTTGGGATCTTCAAATACCGGTTTTAGGAGTTTGTTATGGGATGCAACTGATGGTGCATCAGCTTGGTGGAACAGTTGAGGGGGCTATTGGTATGGCTGAATATGGGAAGGCTCCTTTAGAGGTTGATGACTCTCATGAGCTTCTTATCAATGTAGAAAGTGGTTCGACAATGTGGATGAGCCATGGTGATTCGGTGAAGACTTTACCAAATGACTTTGTGAGTCTTGCTCATACATTAAATACTTCTCATGCAGCAATTGCATGTCATGCTAAACGTCTTTATGGTGTTCAATTCCATCCTGAGGTAGTTCATTCTAATCAAGGAATGGTGATGATACGTAATTTTGTATATCACATTTGTGGTTGCAAATCTGATTGGACTACAAGTACTTTTCTAGAAGAATCTGTAAAAAATGTTAGAGAGCAAGTTGGCCAGAAAAGAGTATTACTTGCCTTGTCAGGTGGAGTAGACTCTTCAACTTTGGCGTTTTTATTGCATAGGGCAATAGGGGATCAGCT
>QCFC01000012.1 GCA_003278465.1 Prochlorococcus sp. AG-363-B04 | reverse complement strand
ATACCCAGAAGTTGTTCTATAGCCAGCGACTATTGCTTCATAGTCAGCCTGATGCATAAAACCTCTTTCTGGTGAAAAGGCACCAATAATGAGTAATTCAACATCACATGCATTTCTATCAGAGCATTCAAGTGTTTTGTTGGCACTTGATTTGATTTGCTCAATATCTTGTTCACCAACCATTAGATTTACAAGCTTGCCTCCGTAAGGAGCAATAACTCCTGATGTATTGGTAGTCGAAGGATGGCTAGAGTTCATTCTTGGATGATTAAGATAGGGAGATTCTCCCAGACGGATGATTCAGAAAAGAGGTTTTAAATCACAACATTAAAAGGGGCCTGATCAGGCCCCTTTTAATGTTGTGATTTGGCGAAGTTTAAAAGAGAAGTCCTTTTAGGGGGAACTTATTCTTCAAGCCTTTTGGCCGTATAGCTCGCCAATAATTTTGATGTCCACTGGATCTTTGGAACCAAGATCATTGTCAGAAGGCTGAATAGCAGTGAATGAACCAGCAAATTCGTCACCAGCAACACTTTCAATAGAAAGTGTCATTACACCTTCACCTTCAAGATCTCTCTTGATGTTTTCTTTCGCAAGGTCTTCATCATCACCACCTAAGGCAATAAGACCTTGGGCATAGTCAACACCTGTATCTTTTGCACGACTTTTAGGGTCAAGGAAGTCGCCAGTTCTGTAACTAGGTGTGCGGGTTTTGCCAGTTAATTCTGTGCCAGGTGATAAGGATTTGCCACTGGCATTAACAACCATGTCTTTAGCAGAGAAGACTAATGGAAACTCTTCTCCGGTAGGACTTAGGACTGTAAAGAGAGCAAAGTCAAAGCCACCTTTTGCAGTGAAAGTGGATCCAGAAAGGTCTCCATAGACCTCAGCAATGGATGTGTTGTTGGATGGGCTGATGATTTTTGCGGGAACAAACTCAGCTTGTTTACGCCTAGTTGCCGCAACCTTCACAAAAACCTCTGTGGGGTGCATGCAGATGCCCTTTAGACGGCCATTGTCAAGGCTGATTGATCCATTGGATCCAGCCGCAATGGTTGGGCAATTGTTAGCTTTGCCGGTATTTACTACGGCATCGAACTGAGGATTCTTCTCAGCGGCTGAGACCCTGCTGGGGGCCGATATAAAGGTCAGACAGAAAGCCAGCACCAGGGCCAGCAAGGGACGAAATCGCATGGGAGGATGCCGAAAAGGCCAGATGAATGCGGTATTAACCGCCCTATGGTCAATTGGGATATTACAGGGGGCAAATGGCCCTTGGTACAGGCTTTTTGCAGCTCTCAACAACCCGTCGCTTATTTAAACCCAATTTTTAATCCTTCCGTTCTTTGAAAACCATTTGGTAACAAGGATTTACCTAAGGAATGGACGAGGGAAAGAGAGCAATTACAAGTTTTGACATTTTGAGAGATTTTGTTTGCAATTCAATGAAATTGTTTTTTTGGGATTAGCTAATTCCCCATTCTTTAAAGAGATTTGGGGTGCATGTAGGACTAGTTTTGAATTTTTGTTAGAGGTTTCACTGAGGAATTAGGTCTTTTGACTTATTCGGTGCCAATTAATTAGCTTGCATTGCCAAATTCGATCATGGCATCAAGTAATTGGTGCGCTAAAGCAAATTTTGAAGTCACTGGTATATGCCGCAATGTTCCCATGGGGCCTAATAGCCAGCCTCCATTGAGATTTTCATCGAAACCTTGTCCTGTTTGATCAATGGGGTTGGCAAACATCAGATCACATCCTTTTTTTAACCGCTTGGCTTCAGCAGTCTTTTGAATTTGATTTGCATTGCCAGTTAGTGCAGAGAAGCCTAGTAATACTTGGTTTTTTGTTTTCTGTAATCCAAGACCTTCGAGTAAATCTGGAACGAGTTCCAGATCTTCGTTGATCTCAGTTAGCAGGGTTTCTTTGGCTTTCTTTTCAGGATTGACAAGTTTGGTTTTCCTTATGTCTGCTATGGCAGCTGTCATGGCTATAGCGTCTGCTTTGGCTTGACGTTTGTTTAGCTGCACTTGCATTTCGTTTGCTGTGCTGATCGGATGATTGTTTAAGCCTTCAAGCCATCCAGTCGGTACTCGGAGTGGGCCATGAATTAGATCTACTTCAGCTCCTCTAAATTTTGCTGCTTGGGCTAGCAATACCCCCATTTTGCCACTGCTTCGATTGCTTATTACTCTTGCTATATCTAGGGGTTCAGTTGTAGGTCCTGCGGTTATCAAGATTCTTTTGCCTATCCAGTCACGTTTGATTTGATTTGACGACCCTGCTGCTAATTGCAAGAAAGTACTTTCTAAGGCTAATTCGATTAAGTCTTGATGCATCATTCGCCCATCTCCTATTCGATCACAAGCAAGTAACCCAGAAGAAGGTTGTAAAGGTAGAACTGATGGATAATTACTAATTAGTTCCCAATTTCTCTTTACCGCAGGATTAGCCCACATTGAAGTATTCATTGCCGCCGCCGCTAACACAGGCGTCTCGCTTGCAAGTAGAACGCTTGCAAGTAGGCCATCAGCTAAACCATGCGCATATCTCGCCAGGCTAGTTGCACTTAATGGAGCGACTAATACAACCTCAGCCCATTCGGAAAGAACTATATGTAAGGGTCTTGATTCATCCCGATTCCATTGATCCTCATCTAGATAACAATGATGACGACTCAGACTGGAAAGAGCTAATGGACTTACGAGTTCAGCAGCGCTTTTGGTGAGGATGCAACGAACTTCAGCACCTTCTTTTATTAGTCCACTTACTAAGAGAGGCGTTTTTACTGCAGCAATACTTCCTGATGCTGCAACGAGAACACGTCGCCCTTTTAGAGGTTGATTAAAGTCAATCTTCATCGAATGGTTCCTGATCAATTAAGTGCAAGTAGGGTTGAGTTAGTTCTGGTCTATGTATTGCTAGAGCCCTTAAGAGGTGCCAATCTTCAAGACTCTCAAAAGGATTTAGGTAGTCATCCTCTTCAAGTCGTGTAGCAAGTATTGCTACAGCGTCTTCATCAAAGGCTTGCAGGCTTTCGCTATTTATCTTTACCGCAGTCTCTTTTAAGGCCACTTCGTGATTCCGCATTTTTACGGTAGAAGTTTCTCAGACAACCATTGTGCCTGGACGCTAGCTTTCGTGTATTGGGGAATTAGCTCAGTTGGTAGAGCGCTGTGATCGCACCGCAGAGGCCAGGGGTTCGAATCCCCTATTCTCCATTGTTTTTTGTACAAGATCTTCATTGAAAAGGAACAAAAAAATTTATTTATTTGGTATAGCAATCAATCTTGTTCATTTAGAGATCGCTTTTGTTTGAGTTTGCTGGTGTATTTTGGAGTTGAGATTATTCCGTGGATACAAAAAAGCACAAAGAAAAAATCAGTATTTCATGGAGGTACCTTTGTTAATGAATAGTTGCTACTGTTCTCTAATCCTAATTGGGATTACTTTCTTAGTGATACCATCTATTTTGGCTCGCCCTACAGCTATTTTAACTTTTGGAATCATCTCTTTGGCTGGAATTTTTGCAAATGATCGCACCTGTCAGATCAAATTTGATAGGTGATGAATTAAAGGTTATGAGTAAGAGAGGTTGGTGATCAATGTCACAATCTAAACGTGAGCAAGTTGTGAGTCATCTTCGTTATATCCGTCAGGAGTTACGAGAGATGCATCAGGGTGTTTTGGACGATGGCATGCTTCCCGAGGCTGGGGAGATTAGAGGTGTACTTGCTCAAATGGAGGCTTTGCATGAATTATTAGAAGGGAAAACTTCGAAGAAGTCTAAAGCTGAGGCTAGTTGATTTAGTATTAAATTCTTTAGGTCAAGATTTTTAATTAATTTACTAGTTTTCTTGGCTTTTAGTGATATGATCTGATTATATTTGACTTGACAAAAATCTGACATTTTTCATGGTAAGGAAGTCTCAGGTTACTCGATTAAATAAGACATTTGGAAAGTTTTTAGATAGATTAGAAGCATGGTCTACTAATCCATGGCGTCGATCCTCTCTGCTTTTGATAGTGCTTCTTGTATCTTTTTTAATTGGCAGTTCTATTGGCGTAATTAGTGGAGTTTTAGCTCTTTTTGACCCTGTAGGAGCTTTGATTACGGTATTATTATTAGAGAGTATGGTTAGATTACGATTTAATTTACGAACTAATGAAAAAATTGCAATGACTAGACAATTATTGGATTTCTCTAGAATTGGACTACTTTATGGCCTATTGCTGGAGGGATTTAAATTACTATAAGATGATTTTGTAACGCAGATAACCTCTTAAACTGTAATTTATTAATTCAAGTTTCTGTTACTTGACTTTTTTGTACTTTGCATTGAGATTATTTAAGTAGACTAGTTTGCTGTAATTAAATATAATAATGCCATACGAATTGAAATGCCATTTCTAACTTGTTTTTCTACAAGGCTTATCGAGTTATCGTCTAGTAAATTACTGCTTATTTCAATACCTCTGTTTACAGGTCCAGGATGAAGAACAACTACATTTTTCTTGCAGACTTTGAGTCTTTCGTGAGTAATTCCAAACTCTTGATGATATTGATTGATATCAGTAATTAAATTTTGGCTCATCCTTTCTCTTTGAAGCCTTAAAGCCATAACTGCATCAGCATCTCTTAATCCTTCGGAAAGGTTTCTAAGCACTTTAATTTTTCCGCGTTTTTTGATTGGATCATTTTTTTGCCCTGGAGGTGGTGCTTTTACGAATGATTCAAATTCTTCAGGTAAAAGACTTGGTGGTCCGCACAGTGTTACATCAGCTCCTGATGCTGTTAGGGCCCATAGGTTTGATCGTGCAACGCGAGAATGAAGGATGTCGCCAACGATCGTGATATTTCTTCCTTTTAAAGCATTAGGTGTTGGTTTTTCGGGTTGAAAGTGTTGAGCGAGGGTATAAAGATCGAGAAGTCCTTGGCTGGGGTGACTATGTAATCCATCACCACCATTTAATACAGCAGTTTTCTTTCCTGTTAAGTCAAGCGCTTTTGCTAATTGTTCAGGGACAGTTGTGGATCGATGTCTGACAATTAGTACATCAGACCCCATTGCGACATAAGTGAGTGCAGTATCAAGAGGTGTCTCTCCCTTGTTTAGAGAGCTGGAGCTGGGGCTGAAGCTTTGTACATCTGCAGAAAGATTCTTGGCTGCAAGCTCAAAACTACTCCTAGTTCGTGTACTAGGTTCGAAAAATAGAGTTGTTACTAGCCTGCCTTGAAGTGCGGGCAATTTTCTTTTGCCAGTGCTTGGAATCTCTTCAAATCTATGAGCCAATTCTAATACTGACTCGTAATCCTTCAGAGAGAAAGTGGCGAGGTCAATTATGTGTCGATGTTTCCAGTCACTCATAGGCCAAGCTTTGATGGGGGTTATGAATCAGGGAATTGTCCAGAGTTGATCGTTTTGTTTGATGAATTGAGGAAATTTGTTTGAAAATAGCTATTAATAAAGACTTTAATCCGATCTAGAGCTAATGATATTGCTATGGATCACAATTTTTTCTTTATATATGTCTGATGTTCTTTTAGACAATCCTGATCCATTTCTAGTTTTGAAGTCGCTATTGCTATAGGAAAGATCTTACCTATGACCTTCCAATTGCCTAATGAATTGCAAAATGAGGATTCGATTCGATTGGAGCTTCGCAGTTGGCCAGAGGTAGATGATTATTTGCAACATTGCAAGGGTGTGATCTTGCCTATTGGCTCTACTGAGCAGCATGGACCTACAGGTGCCATAGGTACGGATGCAATAACTGCAGAGGGTGTTGCAATTGAGGTGGGTCGAAGAACTGGTGTCTTGGTAGCCCCAATTCAGTCATATGGAATGGCTGAGCATCATCTCGGTTTTTCAGGAACCATGAGTCTTACTCCTTCGACTTTGTTAGCAGTACTTCACGATTTGATTCTCTCTCTTGCAAGAAATGGTTTTGAGAGAATTTTTGTAATTAATGGCCATGGAGGTAATAGTGCTACTGCAAAAGCTGCATTCGCTCAGGCCTATTCAAGTGCAGCCACAAAGAGACTTCAGGTTGCACCTAGCTTGCGTTGCAAGCTTTCGAATTGGTTTATGGCCGGCTCAGTGTTTCGAGAGGCTCATCGTCTCTATGGGGCTAGAGAGGGTCAGCATGCAACGCCTAGTGAAATTGCCGTGTCTTTTTTTTTAGAACCAAGTTTGCTTAGTAAAAAGAAGCCATTACCCGATTCTCATCAGGCTGGGCCTATATATGGTCCTGATGATTTCAGGACTCGGTATCCTGATGGTCGAATGGGATCTGACCCTTTCCTTGCTAAACCTGAACATGGGGCTTTACTTCTTGAAAAGGCGGCTTCATGTTTAAGTGATGAACTTATTGGCTTCTTGAACGAATCATGACCAAAATCACTTCTGATGATGTACGCAAGGTTGCAGAGCTTGCTCGTTTGGATTTGCCAGCTGAGAAAATTGAGGCTTATACAGATCAACTAGAAAAAATTATTAGTTATGTAGCACAATTGGAGAAGATTGATACTAGTAATATTGTACCTACGACAAGAGCAGTAGAAGTGGTAAATATAATGAGGGAAGATCATATAAAACAAACTTCAGTTAGGGAAGAGATATTAAACCTTTCTCCTCATCGTGAAGGTGATTTTTATAGGGTCCCCAAGATACTTTCTGATTAATCTTTCTTGCTTGAATTAGGTATTACAGCTGTTCTATGCAATAGGCTTATCCAGCCTTTTCGCCAACGATGATTAGGCATTAACTTTGCTAATGGCCTCATTTTACTTCGTCTTTTTTTATGACTTCTAATTCCTAAAATGACGTCATAAAGAAAATTAAAACCATCTTTTTTGGTTTCAAAGATTCCCATCCTTTGAGGGGATCCTTTTATGTCTAATAATGGCTTAGTGGCTTCATATGCTGGCTTATACTCAAACCATGGAATTGATGGCCATAGATGATGAACTAAATGGTAATTTTGTCCCATGATTAACCAATTCATTAATTTACTTGGGTAAACTCTTGCATTTGTCCATCTGTTTCTTGATAAAAAAGGTCTATGTGGAAGGTAATCAAAGAAAATACCTAACGTTACTCCAACCATAAGTGCAGGTCCGAACCAGAGATTATAGATTACATTCATGAAATTAAATTGAATGCCAGCAATAACTATCGATATAAATAATCCCCTCTCTATTCCCCATTGAAGTAGTTCATACCTCCTCCAAAGTTTCCTTTCAAAGAAAAAATATTCATGATAAAAGAATCTTGGAGCAATCAACCAAACTGGCCCAAAAGTGCTGACAATATGATCAGGATCATTTTTGGGGTCATTTACATGGGAGTGATGCTGTAGATGCACTCTGGTGAAAACTGGAAAACTAAATCCCAGCAAGATCGCCGATCCATGGCCCATAGCTTGATTGATCCAACGGTTTGGATGGGCTGCGTTATGGCATGCATCATGTATGACAGTGCCTTCCATATGAAGAGAGAGGAAGGCCATACCTACAAGCACAGGTAAAGGCCATTCGCCTTGATACCATTCCCAAATGGTGAGTCCCGCTAAGCAGTAGCCACCTAGGAAAAGGCCAACTGTTGGATTCAAAGCATTTGGTGGATCTAGATATTCTTGAATGATTTTTTGCCAATATGAAGTTGAATGGAATTGGCTGGACACCTCACGAGGTTCAGGATTGGTGAGTGTCTTGGTCATTGCATTCAGTGAATTGGCACTAAAAAATTAGATCTTTCCCAAGTTAGGAAACTGATGATCAGGTGTGGACTTGAAAACCTGTGGACTTGAGTACAGGTAAACAAAACCAGTTTATATAGTGTTTTTTCTTTAAGTGCCCACCGGGAGACTTGAACTCCCACGACCTAGGTCACTGGTACCTAAAACCAGCGCGTCTACCAATTCCGCCAGGTGGGCAATTTCATAATTTTAGCTATTAGTAGCAAAATGGCACTAGGCCTTTTCGCAATTATGTTGGCCATCTTTTTTGGATGCTTGTGTTTTGTTGCAGGTTTGGTCATTTTATTTCTACCCATTCTTGCAACTGAATTAAGTCGACCACGTGATCAGCTATGGGGAGCTGTTGTGTTGCTTTTGGGTTTGATTCTCTTTGATAGCAGAGAACGTTTGTACGGGGCTCCAATTTTGGCGGTACTGGTAGCGGCTCTTTTGATAAGTCGTTTAGGGGTAGAAGTTGCACAGAGTCGATGGCAGCAATTAAGTACTCAAGAGCAGTTCCGATTTAGGTCAACGGATAGATGGATTAAGAGTTTTAAGCAGTTAGGCGAAATCTCGGCAAATTTCATTGGGGTTTTTGTAGGACTATTTCAGTTGTTACGATCAATAGGGAACAAAAAAACTACTGGGAAGAAGTGGATAAGACAGGAAGTAGCAGAAGATAAAAATCTTTCAGATGGTTTTTTGGAAATCGATCAAGCTGTTAAAGACTCCTTGCCAGATAAATTGAAGTCCCCTGAAGAAGGGCTTGGAGTGCAATCTGAATCAGATTCTTCTACCAAGATTTCATAATTCCTGACACTGCTGAACAATCGTGACTAAGAAGGAGAAGCATTTTGATGGTGAAGTTCGCCGGACATACAAGGAAACCCTCAACCTTTTGAGGACTGATTTTGGGATGAGAGCCAATGCTGTTAAGAGGGAGCCAGAATTACAGGCGTTTTGGCAACAAAAGGGCATTGACCTGAAACTTGGCTTGGAAAATTTAGGTCCGAAATTTACTCTTCATGATGGACCTCCATATGCCAATGGTGCATTGCATATGGGACATGCTCTTAATAAGGTTCTTAAGGACATAATTAACAAGTATCAGATTCTTTTAGGCCGTAAAGTTTGTTTTATTCCGGGATGGGATTGTCATGGATTGCCTATTGAGTTAAAGGTCCTTCAATCCCTTGAAAAGGAACAGAGAGCCTGTTTAACCCCCCTCAAATTACGTAAGAAAGCAGCTGCATTTGCAAAAAAACAAATAGCCAGCCAAATGTCAGGATTTCGCCGATGGGGAATTTGGGCGGATTGGGATCATTCTTATCTAACACTTCAGAAGGAGTATGAGGCTTCTCAGATTGAGGTTTTTGGATTAATGGCCTTGAAGGGATATATATACCGCGGTTTAAAGCCTGTTCATTGGAGCCCAAGTTCCAAAACAGCCTTAGCGGAAGCAGAATTGGAATATCCGGAAGGCCATATCAGTCAAAGTGTTTATGCCTCTTTCCCTGTAATAGAGCTTCCAGAGGCATTGCGAGTGATCCTGTCTTCACAGGGACTTGATTTACCTACAACAAAAGATTCTTTGAAAAAGGTTGTGTTTCTAGCTATATGGACCACGACACCTTGGACTTTGCCGGCGAATCTAGCTATTTCGGTTAATGGTCAACTTGATTACACATTCGCTATGGATGAAGCGGGCCGTTTCCTAGTTGTTGCAGCTGATCTGTTGGAATTAATTTCAGTCAAATTAGAGATGAGTTTGAAACCTCAAGCAATTGTAAAAGGTGAAGATTTGGCAGAAATTTTATATTTAAACCCTTTAATGGATCGAATTAGTCCGGTTGTTATTGGTGGTAATTACATCAACACCGAATCAGGTACAGGTTTAGTTCATACTGCTCCTGGACATGGAGTAGATGATTTCAATACAGGGCAAAAGAATAACTTGGATGTTCTTTGTCCTGTTAATGAGGCAGGAATCTTTACCGAAGAAGCAGGATTGTTTAAGGGACTTGATGTTCTGAAAGATGCCAATCCAAAGATAATTTCTATACTTTCCGAGACTGGATCTTTGCTTAAGCAAGAGTCTTATTCTCATAAGTATCCCTATGACTGGCGGACTAAAAAACCCACAATTTTTAGGGCAACAGAACAGTGGTTTGCTTCAGTGGAAGGATTTAGGAACAATGCATTGAGTTCGATTGAGGAGGTGGATTGGTTACCTAGTACTGGAAAAAATCGAATAGAATCAATGGTAAGAGAGCGTGGTGATTGGTGTATTTCTAGACAGCGAATCTGGGGTGTCCCAATCCCAGTTTTTTATGAACGAGAAGGAGACTCTGTGTTGATTAATGCTGAGACTATTTCACATATTAGAGATTTAGTAGCAGAACATGGGGCTGATGTCTGGTGGGAAAATGATGAATCTGTCTTGCTCCCTGCTTCCTATGCCTGTCAGGCAGACAGATGGAGGAAAGGGATGGATACAATGGATGTATGGTTTGACTCTGGATCAAGTTGGGCAGCTGTCTCAAGTAAAAGAGAAGAATTAAGTTATCCTGCTGATTTGTATTTAGAAGGCTCTGATCAGCATCGAGGCTGGTTTCAATCTTCTTTGCTTACTTCAATAGCTGTTAATGGAAAGCCACCATATAAGCAAGTACTTACTCATGGATTTGCATTAGATGAACAAGGCAGGAAAATGAGTAAATCACTAGGCAACGTCGTAGATCCATCAATTATTATTGATGGAGGTAAAAATCAAAAAAATAATCCTCCTTATGGAGCAGATGTGCTTCGCTTATGGGTTAGTTCTGTAGACTACTCTGTGGATGTCCCTATTGGGTCAAATATTCTAAGTCAGCTCTCAGATGTTTATAGAAAGGTTAGAAATACTGCGCGTTATCTATTGGGAAATTTGCATGACTTTGAACCAGCTTTAGATTCTATACCTATAAAAGAATTACCACTTCTTGATAGATGGATGCTTCAAAGGACAGCAGAAATTCTTGATGAAATTTCAAGAGCATTTGAAAAATACGAATTTTATAAGTTTTTTCAGTTGCTGCAGAGTTATTGTGTGGTTGATTTGTCAAATTTTTATTTAGATATTGCAAAAGATAGGCTTTATGTGAGTTCACAAACATCTTTTCGTAGGAGAAGTTGTCAGACAGTTTTATCCTTAATTATTGAGAGTTTTGCAGGGATGATATCCCCTGTCCTATGCCATATGGCAGAAGATATTTGGCAGAATTTACCTTATTCAGTGGATGAAGATTCTGTTTTCCAGAGAGGTTGGCCTAAGGTCCCAGGGTCTTGGAGAGATAGCTCATTAAATAGACCAATGCGTCATTTAAGAGATTTAAGAACAGCTATTAATCGTGTTTTGGAAGATTGTAGAGCTAATCAGAATTTAGGAGCAGCTTTGGAGGCGGCTGTTAGATTAGATGCATGCGATAGTGATCTGGAAGATGCATTAATTTGGCTAAAAAATGAAGGGAAATCTGAAGTTGATGGTCTGAGAGACTGGCTTCTTGTTTCATATTTACAAATAGGTGGAGAGCCTTGGGCAGAATTGCTTGGAAATAAAGAATGTGAAATGGCGACTATCGAAGTTGCTAAAGCTCGTGGATCCAAATGTGAACGATGTTGGCATTATGAGACTGATATTGGTTTTGATTTGACTCACCCTCAACTTTGTGGCAGATGTGTTGATGTGTTAAATAATCAAAAGAAGCAAGAATAATTATTAGAGGCTATAAATAGAAAGGTACTTTTCTTGTTGAGATTATGAAGAAATATTTCTTATTTTAGTTTTCATTGTTATTAAAAATTACCTGCTATTCGACCATGTCTAGGTAGACGAACCAGAAGCCATTGTAGAAGTCCAACTAGATAAATTATTAAAGCTAAGTATCCTACAAAAGCTGCTATAGGAGTGCTCCATTCTCCACCAAAAAGAAAATTAACAATTATTGCAATGTTGTTATTTAATTTCTCAGGAACTTCTAGCCAAATTGAGCAATTAGATTTGCTTAAGTCATTTAAGCAATTATGGCTTAGTAATGCTATTGAAGAAGATAAAAGCATACTAAGGGTTAGGGACCATCTCCAGACTCTTACAGTGAATGGTAATGCTCGCCACGGAGGTAAATCAGCCAACTCTTCATTTAGGTCTATCCAGAACCAAACTGATGTGACCATTAGTAATGGTGCAACGAAGAACATTAGATGGCCTAGAGGTTTTTGGTCGGCAAGTAACAACATGCTTATTGCCATGAGGCTGGATATTTTCCAGTAGATGCAGAGCAGCCTCGTCATAGAGGATTCTTTTCGCACTAAAGACCAAATCAGTAATACCAAGGGCAGGCCTACTGAGAAAGTTGCGACAAGATGGTATGTAAGCCATACCAAATTTATGTAAGGAATCTCGAACACTTAAAAGTTTCGGTACTTCGCCATTATCAACGTTCCTCTGATTGGTATCAGAGTTGGTATGTTCAATTTTATGGAGTCATTTTCTTTCTTTGACAGATTTAGGAACCCTTCCAATCGAGTGGGCTGCCGAACGGCATTGTCTGCTGAGGCTTCTATGGATGCGGCTGTCAAGGAGATCACTGAGAATTTAACTGGAAATTACTCCGCTGACTTGGCAATAGTTTTTGCGTCTACGAATTTTGCAAGTGATTTAACAAGACTTCTACCTTTATTAAGGAGTCGATTAAATGCTTCTCATTGGATTGGTTGCGCTGGAAGTGGAGTTGTCGGAACTAATTCATTAGGGCAAGCCTCAGAATTGGAGCAAGGTCCAGCACTGAGCGTCACATTGTTGAATTTGCCTGGTGCTGTTATCAATACTTTTGCTCTTGATACAAAATCACTTCCTGACTTGGATGGACCAGCTCATGCTTGGCATGAATGGGTTGGAATTGATCAAACACAGGCCAGCAGCATGCTCCTACTGCTGGATCCAAACTCCTTAAACATTAATGATCTAATTTGCGGACTTGATTATGCATATCCAACTTCAACAACTTTGGGTGGAATTGCAGGAAGACACAATGCTCCTCATGGATCTCTTTTCTTTGAGGATAAAGTTGTGGGCGGTGCTGTTGGTTGTAGTTTTAGCGGGGAATGGACTCTTGAGGCTGTAGTAGCTCAAGGTTGTAAGCCTATAGGTCCTGTTTTTGAGGTTGAACAGGTACAGAGAAATGTCCTTATTGAATTGAGCCACGGTGATATTAGAGAGAGTCCTGTGGCTTGCCTGCAAAGGGTTTTAGCGGACTTGTCTGAAAAAGAGCGAGAACTAGTCAGGCATTCGCTTTTCCTAGGGGTTGAGCGCAAAGACTTAGTCCTTGGAGGCTTAGGGACCCCAAAGGCACAAGGTACTTTTCTTGTTAGAAATTTAATTGGAGTTGATCCATCTAATGGAGCAGTTGCTGTAGCTGAACGACTGCATGTAGGGCAAAATGTTCAATTTCAACTTCGTGAAGCTGAGGCTTCTCGCGAAGAAGCCAAACAGTTATTTGATGCAATAGGAGAGAGGTATTTAACCCCTCCTTTGTATGGGATTCTAATGGCGTGTCTTGGGCGAGGGAAGCAACTTTATGGTGTGAGCAATGGAGATGTAGATATTGCGCGCAAAGTGATTGATGATTTACCAATTTCAGGAATTTTTTGTAATGGTGAGATCGGACCTGTTGGGGGTGCAACACATTTGCATGGCTATACAGCTTGTTGGGGCTTGCTAAGACAAAAATGAAAAGAAAGAATAGGATTAATAATTCAATGAGATTTGCTTAATTGCGTCAGCACGTAAACCCACTAAGTCGTTATTTTCAGCTGGAAAGAGAGCTGCCTAAATTAGATGAGTTATTTGATTGCCCAGATTTACCCTTGCATCTTGATATAGGTTCTGCAAGGGGATATTTTCTATTGAAGCTTGCTAGTCTCCAGCAAGGTTGGAATCACTTAGGTATAGAGATTCGCCAACCACTTGCGGATGCCGCAGAAAAGGATAGATATGCTTTGGGATTATCAAATTTAAGTTTCCTTTTTGCAAATGCAAATGTGAGTTTAGGAGAATGGCTTTCTTCTTTGCCCAATGATACCCTCCAAAAAGTTTCTATTCAGTTTCCCGACCCATGGTTTAAGAGAAGACATAGAAAGAGAAAATTACTCCAGCCTGATCTTCTTTTATCTATAGCATCAAGTCTAGATCCAGGTAGGGAACTTTTTGTGCAAACTGATCTTATTGATGTTATAGAGTCTATGAAAATGATGATTGATTTAAGTAATTGTTTTTCCATCTCTCAGAATTGTTCTAGACTTTTTTCGGGGGAAAACCCTTTTCCAGTAAGGAGTGAAAGAGAGATCTATGCTTTAAATAAAAGACAACCTATTTATCGAATTCTTTATATTAGAAATGAAAGAAAAACACCTGAGATGCAGTCATTTATTAATGAATGGAAGCAGATATAAGGCTATTAATTATTTTTGATAAATGCTACAGATGAGCTATATTATTTATGCTGCTTTCAGGTGTTGCTCGGCAAGGTCTGATAATTGATCAGACCAGGTTTCTACTACTTCAGAATCTGATGCTTCAACCATGACCCTTAGCAAAGGCTCTGTACCACTTGCTCTAACAAGTACTCTCCCATCTTCTCCCAAAGATTCTTGTGCTTCGAGCACAGCATCTTGTAAAGGACCACATGTTTTCCAAGATTGATTTAAATGTTGATTAGGTAATCGAATATTGATTAATTTCTGAGGGAATGGTTCAAAACTTTTGTCCATTAAATTAGTAAGACTTAATCTCTGGTCTTTGCAAATATTTGCCAATTGAATTGCTGTTAGTAGTCCATCTCCATGCATTCCATGAATTGCAGAAAGTATGTGTCCTGATTGTTCGCCTCCCAGACCAGCTCCATTCTTAAGCATTGCAGCATGGACATGTTGATCTCCTACTGGAGTCCTATTGAATAAACCTCCTTTTTCTATCCATGCACGTTCAAAGCCAAGATTAGACATTACCGTTGCTACAAGTCTTTGATCAGGTAAGGCTTTTTGTTCTTTTAATGCTGATCCCCAAAAATACAAAATATGGTCTCCATCAACCATTCGACCTTTCCCATCTACAGCTAGCACCCTGTCAGCATCGCCATCAAAAGCAAATCCCATGTCGGAATTTGTTTCGACGACAGCCTTTTGAAGTGGTTTGAGTTCTGTTGAGCCACATTCAACATTGATAAGTTTCCCATTTGGCTCTCCATGGAGGACGGTTAATTCCGCACCGAGTTCCTTGAAAATCTCAACAGCACATGAAGTAGCTGATCCCCAGCAAAGATCTAGAACTATTGATAGCCCATCTAATCTTTTACCCTTTAAAGAATCTATGAGTTTTTCCTGGTATAGAGATAGGAGTTCCGTTTTTTGGTATGCAAGTCCGTAAGAAGAATCGGACTTAAGACGACTCCTCTCTATCTGTTCACCACGAAGACCAGATTCGATAACTTTCTGTTGTTCTGAAATGAGTTTTGCGCCATCTGAGCCAAAAACTTTTATACCGTTGTCTTGAGGGGGGTTATGACTTGCAGAGACCATAAGGCCTCCTGCAGCTTCTAGTTGCTTAATCAGTTGAGGTACTGCAGGAGTAGGGCAAAGCCCTAAATTCCAAACTTCTTGACCAGCAGCAGTTAATCCTGCTGTTAGTGCAGAAACCAACATGACCCCACTTTGACGTGAGTCCATACCAATCAAAACAGGCCCCTTTGTTGGGAGCACATGACCACACCAATAACCAAATTGCAGAGCTAGTGCTGGAGTAACAAGATTGTCTACGCGTCCACGGATTCCATCAGTACCGAAACTGGAATTGGTCGATCCAACTGGAACGCCTATTGGATTTATTTCAGCTTCGACCATATAGGTCTCAAAATTAGACCAAAGCTTATATGGCGTTCGACATCGACTCAATAGATAGAAGACTCTGTGAAGCTACTTTTAACTAAAATTTTTAATAAATTTGTTAAAATTCACTGCTATTTATAGAGGCAATAAGTAGATTTTTGGAGTCTCCTGATGAACGCTTACAATCAAAAAGCTTGTTTTTTATTGTAAGAAGACTTAGATAAGTTGTCTAAATCTTGAACTAAATGATTTTTCTACTTGAATTGGGATGACTAGAAATATTAGGGGTGGTCCATCTTTATTGATTTTTATAGCTTTGATTACTTTTTTAACAAGTTTTTTTGGCCAGGTTGCTTTGAGATCCAGGCGTGCAGAGTTGAGTCCAGTAATTTCGCCAGAGGAACTTTGGAAGACTTATCGATGGTCACCTGATCCAAATCAAAGGAGAGAGGCGGCACTTTTGTTGGCTAGTAAATCAAAAGATTCGCCATGGAGGCGTCAACGATTGCTTTTATCTCAGGGATGGGGAAAGAATCCATTAGCTGCAGTTGCAATTAAGCTTCAAGCGCAAACTGAAACAAATTTAGGGAATTCATATAAATCTGAAATCAGATGGAAAGAACTTTTGAATCGTTTCCCATTTGAACCTTTAGCTGCCGATGCTTATTACATACTTGGGCGTCAAGATGCAGAGTTGCGTCAATTACTTCTTAATCTACATCCTGCGCATCCTGCTTCTTTAGCTAGTGCTTTAGAACTAAAAAAGACTATTGAAAATCCATTTCAGGGAGCATTACATTTGGCTAGATGGGGAGCCAGATGGCTTGGGGCACAGGACGTAATAAAAGCGGCATGTAGTTCTTCTGAATTTAACAAGGCTCCTACAGATGAGCAAAGAGAGGTTTTGGCATTTGGAATGACAAGTTTTGGGGACGGAAAAGCTGCTTTAGAATGCCTAAATGGTCAGTCACCTCCAAGTTATCTTGCTTTGGCCATAGGGAAAATACTCCTTGATGGAGACCCTCATGAACAAGATTTAGGAAACAGATTACTAAAAGAGATTATTAATAAAGAATCTGATATTAAAGACAAAATAGAAGCCATTAAATTACTAACTCAAAACATGAGTTCTAATGAATTGTTCCTGAAGAGCTTGTCTTCGGAACTTTTAAGTTTGTCGCCAGATTTTCAAATTGCCGAAGCGCGTAAGCAATTCGATGTCAACGCAGCTGCTCTTATTAAGCGCTGGCCTAATCATTCTGAAAGTTGGCAATTACAATGGGACCTTGTCAGAGCTCAGTTATTAAATGGTAGATGGGATAGTGCTAATAGATTATTGGAAATTATCCCATATAATGCTTTGCCAGAACCTTATCAGGCAAGAAGACTTTTTTGGAAAGGCTTTTTCATGGAAAAGCAAGGGGATATATTTAGTGCTAAGAAGATTTGGTTGGATCTAGTTAGTAAACACCCAAAAAATTATTATACTTGGAGGGCACAGTTACGTTTAACTAGAACCAAATCATCTAATCAATTAGAGAACTTATTTGAAAGTTTTGACTCGTATCAATATCAATGGAGACCTTTGCTTAGTAATATAGAATTAGTCAATAAATTATGGAGATTAGGGTTAGAAATTGATGCTTGGGAAACTTGGAGATCCATTCGTGGGAGGCCTTCTGTAAAGCGAGATAGTCCTCAGGATTTAATAGTAGAAGGGCGCCTAAGGATGGCTGTTGGTGATGATTGGATGGGTTTAAATAAACTCTCGAAGGCTAAACTTAACTTAGTTGGAGAAAGCTGTGAGACTCGCCAGCTACTTCATTCAAGTTTATTTCCTCTTCGTTATCTTAAGGAGATAAAAAACGCGAGTTTAAAAACAGGTGTTCCTCCAGAGCTTCTATTGGCTGTAGCTAAGCAAGAGTCCAGAATGGCATCTGGAGTGATTTCATCTAAAGGGGCTGTGGGTCTGATGCAATTGATGCCAGCGACAGCTTATGAGGTTAACGAAGCTGAATTAAGCAAGAATGAACTTATTAAGCCTGAAATTAATATATTATTAGCGGCAAAATATTTAGCTAAACTTATGAAAATTTGGGAGGGAAACCTTTGGTTAACTATAGCTAGTTACAATGCAGGCCCCTCAACTGTCTCTAATTGGTTTATGGATGAGATTAATAATGATCCAGAACTCTGGGTCGAACGAATTCCATACCCAGAGACTCGTTTTTACACTAAAAAGGTTTTGGGTAATATTTGGAGTTACCTTCATATTAATGAACCTTTTTGTTCATGAGAAGTCTTGTTTTTGATCTTATAATATTTAATCTTTGAAATAGGTTTATCTAAGATTTGTTTTGGATGAGGTCGCTTTAAATAATTGAATTGAGATTATTAAGATGTCAAAGTGATGCTTCGGCGATATTGTTAATTGCAAGCTCACCCAATGTTCAGATGCTAAGCCATGGACAGAGATTGATTTTGCTTATAGTTGGACTGGTGCTCGCGTCATTGCTTTTTTTCTTTCGAGGAGGACTTTATCAGCAAGCACCTCTTGATCAATTGGCGCGAAGATCTTTAGAACCAGAAAATGCACTTCAAAATGGTAGGCCAACTATTTTTGAGTTTTATGCGGATTGGTGTGAGGCCTGTCGTGAGATGGCACCGTCTTTTCTTGATTTAGAGCATCAAATGGAGAATAAGCTAGATATAGTTCTTTTAAATGTAGATAATCCAATCTGGAATGATTTAATTGATGAATATAACGTCAAAGGTATACCTCAGTTAAATTTGTTTGATAAGACAGGTAATCCAGTAGGAGTTGTTCTTGGGGCGCGGAAATTTGAAGAATTACAGTTTATTGTAAAAGCTTTAGTTAATGATGATGTTTTACCAGATCTTTCAGGATTGAATCTTTATAGTGATAGATCTAAGTTCTCAAGCATCACAAATAATGAGTCAATTAAGATTAATTATTCTGGTTCCTCTCCCCGAAGTCATGGATAAGAAAACATCTAAATATAAAAAAAGATAGTTCTTTTATTAATTCATATTCCACTCAAGAGCTTCGGAAACCAATGGAAATTGTTGACAGAATACTGTTTTACAGCTTTTGGCTATATCCATATGTTCTTTTTGGGTACCATGACCGGTTCTGAGTTTTATGTAGTGAATCCAAGAGCGACAAGAGCCCGTCATATATATTCTTGTAGGAGTTGCAAGTGGAAGAATAAAGCGAGCACATTCTTTGGCAATTCCTGCGGATAACATCGATTCATAAAGGCTTATAGAATCTTTGAATTGCGTCCTTATTTTTTCTTCGAATTCCTGCTTTACTTCATTTGCCAGATCGTTAGTTGAATTTTGCCGATTTTTTTGATCTTGACGACGTAATTCTGGAATAGGAATAGCACCAAGCTGAGTACTGTCTGCATAACGTTGAGAGAATTCTTGGAAAGTAAAGGATCTATGACGGAGTATTTGAGCAGCAATACCTCTATTCGTTTCGATTTTGATTGTCATATATGACTGTTCAAATACACTCCAATGCTCATGATTTATACAATATTTAAGAAGTGCAGAATAATTGTCATTATCCTGATTTTTTGGATTACTAACTCTGGCAATATATGCCATTATTTTCTCTGCATCAGGAGTGGCAGTAACTAATTCAACCCTGCTCATTATTTAATAAATATTTTAATAACTTTAGCATAATTTGATAAGGAAAAAATATGCTTCAAAAATATTAGAACATTTATTGATTTACGTAATGGTCGAATTAAAAAACATTTATTGTTAACCAGTAAAAATCATATAGTTCTTTTTATTCCAGTTAATTTTTGGAGGATTTTATACAATTAATATTGTAATTATATTCTTGCCAAGGTAACCCTTTCTGGTTGATATTGATATTTGCCCTGACGATCTTTGTATGTTGTTTCGCAGGGATCACCTTCGAAGAAAAGTAGTTGGCATATACCCTCATTTGCATAAATCCTACAATCTGCACCAGAACTATTGCTGAATTCAAGTGTTAAATGTCCTTCCCAACTCGCTTCGGCGGGAGTTGTATTTACGATAATTCCAAGTCGCGCATATGTGCTTTTCCCTAAGCAGATTACTGTAATGTTTTTAGGTACCTTCATTTTTTCCATTGCCACTCCTAATCCATATGAATGAGCCGGAAGTATAAAATATTTTCCATCTATATCTTCATGAAGTGGAGTAGATTCAAGGTTTGCAGGATTGAATTTTTTCGGATTCATGACTGTTCCAGGAACATGTCGGAAGATCATGAATTCATTTTGAGAAAGCCTGAGATCGTATCCATATGATGAACAGCCATAACTAAGAACAGGATGTGAGCGTTCTTTAGGATGAAGATGACGTACTAATTCTGCTTGAAAGGGTTCAAGCATTCCTGCTACGGCCTGCTCTTTAATCCAGCGATCGTTTTTAAGCATTAGTAGTTAATTCGTAACTGAGTAATTTGATCGGCCATGGCTAGAATTCCTGACGGAATCGATGGGCCTGTAAGAATTACATCTGTAGAACATGGCCTCATTTTCAGAGTAGAGATTACCTCTTTCTCTTTTATATAACCCAGTGATATGGCCAGCCCTAATTCATCTAATACTAATTGATCAACTTCACCTGAAAGTAAATGACTTTTGCAAGCATTCCAAATTTCTTTAACTTCCTCAAGATAATTTGAGGGATATGAATTGGTTGTTTCGTGAGCATGTTGACTAATGCAGATTGGGATAGATGGCCGTAACCATTGCAATTTTCCACATAATCGAATGCACCCTTTTGGACCTTGATTCACTCCTCCTTTAAGGAATTGCACAATCATGACTCGACTTCCTAAGCCAGCAGCTCTTAATGCAGAACTCAGAACTCCTGAAAAACTGCCTCTAAACGTTGCTGTGTGAACTTGAAGTTGGCCTTCTGAGGCTACTAAATGAAGATGTGCTCGATGTTGGGTTACATGTCGTAATGCTTTGACTTCTGTTTTTCCTGTTATCGGCTTGAGATGCCCTTCTAGAGAGTTGACTTGGTTAAGGCGTGCTGTAGACACGTTATTTGAACCTGATGAGAATCTGGTTTTTAAAATCTAGCGCTATCTAGCGTTACTACAAGCAATCTGACACTATCTATGGTGTTATATGTTCCACTTGTCTGCGGAATGAGGATTTCATGAGTCTTGGATTGTTGCTATGACTACCTTCTTGCGTATGGATGGACGCCTTCCAGGGGAACTGAGGACATTTGAAACTACCTGGGACCCTATGTGTTTTGCTCTTAGTTCGGTCATTGTTCGAACAGGTAGAACAGCGGTTTTGTGTAGTATTTCCATCGAAGATGGCGTCCCAAAATGGCGAAGTGGCAAGGGAAAAGGGTGGCTCAGTGCTGAATATCGCTTGCTTCCAGGATCAACACCTCAGCGCCAGAGAAGAGAACTCTTAAAACTCTCAGGTCGGACCCAAGAAATTCAGCGTTTAATTGGTAGGAGCCTTCGGGCAGTTGTAGATATGTCTGAGTTAGGAGAGAAAACATTACTTATAGATTGTGATGTAATTCAGGCAGATGCAGGAACTAGAACAGCTGCCATAACAGGCTCTTGGCTCGCCCTTCATAAAGCATTTGAACGTTTATTGAAACAAGGAGAGTTAATAAAAAATCCATTGCGCCGCCAAGTGGCTGCAGTCTCTGTGGGTTTAGTGGAGGGCTGCCGTTTACTTGATCTTGATTACAAGGAAGATTCTCACGCTGATGTGGATCTGAATGTGGTCATGGATTCTGATGGATGTTTTTTGGAGGTGCAAGGTACTGCTGAAGGGGCCCCATTTAGCAGGAAGGATTTAGATGCCTTAATGGATTTGGCACAGCTCGGTTTAAGGGATCTGCATATTGCACAAACCAAAGCATTAAACAATTCAGCTTGAAAACAGTCATTTTTGCTACATGCGTTTTAAATGTCCCTCCTTAGCGTCTTCCAATCTGCTTCGCCATGATGACTGGCGCAATTCATGGTTTTAATCGTTATGCCCCTAAACCTCAAGATGGGACAAGTTCCATAAAACTTACTAATCAACCATCTGTAACAAGTCGAACTCTCTATGAGGTCATTCGAGGCCTTGATGGAGCTAGTACGGAGTTTGTTGAAAGGTCAAAGACTATTTTTTTTCCTGGTGATCCAGCAGAAAAGGTTTATTTGATCAGGAGAGGGGCTGTAAGACTTTCAAGGGTCTATGAGTCCGGTGAGGAAATAACGGTTGCTCTCTTGCGTGAGAACAGTTTATTTGGGGTTTTATCACTGCTAACAGGTCATCGATCAGATCGCTTTTATCATGCAGTGGCTTTTACAAGGGTTGAAATGATTACAGCCCCTGCTGCTTCTGTACGCAATGCAATTGAATCAGATGCCGGAGTTGGGTTACTACTGCTTCAGGGCTTATCAAGCAGGATATTACAAACAGAAACCATGATTGAGACACTGACTCATAGGGACATGTCATCACGTTTGGTAAGTTTTTTACTTGTGCTTTGCAGGGATTTTGGAGTCCCTGGAGATAAAGGCATTACAATTGACCTAAGGCTTTCGCATCAGGCAATAGCAGAAGCAATTGGATCAACCCGAGTTACAATTACCCGTTTATTAGGTGATCTAAGAAATTCAGATCTTGTACAAATTGACCGAAAAAAAATCACTGTGTTTGACCCAGTAGCACTTGCTAAAAAATTCAATTAATATCTGATCAATTGGTAAAATCTATTCTTAAGACCTTTTCAATTAACTCTTTTTTTTCTTGTGTCAGGTTGGATACTAATAATTAGTCTTTTAGTACTGGGTGGAGTCCTATCAACTCTTGGAGATAGGCTTGGCAGCCGAATAGGTAAAGCTCGTTTAAGCCTCTTTAATCTAAGGCCTAAAAGTACAGCTGTATTTATCACTGTTCTTACTGGAAGCTTGATAAGTGCCCTATCATTAGGTTTCTTACTTCTTGTTAGTAGGCAATTAAGGGTTGGTTTATTTGAATTAGATGATTTGCAGGAGAGGTTGCAAAATAGTCGCAGAGAACTTTTGCCATTGCAAAGACAGAGGAACATATTGCAAACTGAGAGATTACGTCTTATTCAAGATATCGAGGAAAAAGATGCTGATATAAAGCTTACTAGGACTGAACTTGAAAGTGTTCGTTTAAAAATCAAGAATGGCGAGAAAGAGTTAAAGCAGCTTGAATCTAATTTGATTGCTTTGCGAAGAGGAGATGTTGTTCTTGGTAGTGGCCAGTCTTTGGCTACATTAACTTTAGATTTGAAAGAACCTGACCAATCTCGTCTTGTAATAGATAGATTGTTGCAAGAGGCTAATCTTGAGGCTTATCGATTGGTTAGGCCTGGGGAGAAACCAAACAAACAAATTTTATTAGTTCCAAAAGAAGATATTAAAAGATTAGAACAGATTATTCGAAAAAAAAGAACTTGGGTGATAAATATTAGATCAGCGGCTAATGTTCTCAGAGGAGAAAAATTAGTATATGCTTTCCCTGAAGTTCGTCCTAATTTAACTATAGTTAAATTAGGAGAAGTTATTTCGGAAACAATCTTGGAGAAAAATGAAACGAGCTCAGATGCTATTAGAAGACGTTTAAAACTTCTATTGGCTTCTACCTTTGCTGAGGTTAAGAGAAGGGGATCATTGACTTCTAGGTTGCAATTTGATGCAAACATGGTTAATGAGTTGGGCCAGTCAATGCTTGAGAGAAAGATAGGCAGTGTAAAACTCCAAGCTGTATCTATTAGGTCTAGCGACACAGCAGATCCTATTTCTGTTGTTTTGAAAGTACAAGGAGATAAAACGAATAGTTCTTTTACTAAAAACTTATGAGTAGATTATTGGCAGTAGATCCAGGAAAGAATAAATGTGGCCTACTTAATAGTGACCCAGAGAAGGGAATAGTAATTGAAGGGAGGGTAGTTGCATCTAATGATGTATTTGATTTGGTAATTTCATGGCATGAAAAACAGGCTTTTCAAGGTATTATTTTAGGTAATGGAACTAGTAGTTCTTATTGGAAACAGAAATTTAAAGATATTTCAGCAGTTTATCTTGTCGAAGAGTATGGGAGTACTCTACGTGCAAGGAATCGTTATTGGGAGATTTGGCCGCCTACTAGTTTCCTCCGATTTGTACCTAGGGGACTTTTAATTCCTCCGGTTGATCTTGATGCAATAGCGGCACTTGTAATTTTGGAAGATTATCTTAAGAAAAAATTAGTTTGGAATGGACCGCCTGTATTCAAAACTTAGCTCTAACGGTAAAGACATAATCACCCCCAGGTTCAAGATAATAATCTTTCTTAATTAGGAATTTCAGTAGAGCATCTTGAATTAGAGCTCTCCCAAGTGAGGGCTCAACTATTAGCTCTCCTTTATCAAATCTCCAATTAAATTCCCACTCAAAATCTCCTGCTGAGACTTCTCCTTCTAAATATTTTTCAGTGAAACTTTGTCGATATACTCTGAGATGGGCAGTGGTACATGGTAGTTGGCTCATAAGATCTATTTACACCTTTAAATTTGATAGCTATTTAGACGATTTCCTGCTTTTTCTATCCCTTCTTGATTGATTGTATCTAAACTAATGTTTACTTCATTAATTACTTTATTGATTAATTCTTTCTCATTTTTTTGAAAGTTTCCAAGAACGTGAGAGATGGTTTTTGCACGTTTCTCTTCTGGAATGGAACTAGGTGCTCCGATGCCAATGCGTATGCGACAAAAATTTTGAGTGCCAAGATGGTGAATAACGCTCTTTAATCCATTATGTCCACCGGAACTACCTTGGCTTCGAAGTCTTAGTTTTCCTAGAGGTAAGTCCATATCATCAACAACGACTATTAGTTGACTTGTTTTTAAATCAAACCATTCAATAGCTGCACGCACAGCTATACCACTTTCATTCATAAAAGTATTTGGAAGTAGTAATCTAATACGGTTTTCGCCAATCCCTATTTCAGCAAGATGGCCATGAAGTTTTGAATTCTTTTGAAAGCTCGTATTTTGCTGAAGAGCAAAATTTTCTAGAGCCATAAACCCTATATTATGTCGTGTTTTCTTGTATTTGGTTCCTGGGTTACCAAGGCCAACAAATAGCCGGAATTCTCCCGAACTCATTGATGTTAGTTGGCAGTATTGTTTTTGGTATTTTCTTGAGATTCTTCTGATTGGCTGGTTGGCGAATCAATCACAGATTCTGGTTCAACCATAGCTTTCTGAATTTCTCGTTCAAATTCATTTGATGCAGCTTGAAATCCTTTTAGGGTTTTGCCAAGCGTTCTCCCAAGTTCTGGAAGCCTTTTAGGCCCAAACACCAAGAGTGCTAAGGCACCGATGACCGCTATTTCAGGGAGACCGATGCCGAACACATTCATCGATAATCCTCAGTTGACTCCATTCCAATCAACGGAGAAGCCCTGAAGGAGCACTGATTCGTTATATACCTGAAGCATGATCACCAAAAAGATGAGCAGCATGACTCCAATGAATGCCATAACTGGCACAGCTCCCCACCCAGGGACTACCTTCCCTTGGCCTGAGTTGCCAATTGTTTTGAGCAAAGTTCCTATACGGGTTCGTTGAGACATGGTGATGCGTTAGTCCCCGGTTGAGGTTGGATTTTAGACACTTTAGGCGTATTGACCCTCATGAGGAGGTACCTGTGGCGAGATTTGATGCAAAGTCCAACTCATTTACTCGTCTTAAAGACAGATTTTTTTGCTGGTATGAGGGGTTTTTGTCAGGTGAGGACTAGCTTTTAAGGATTTTTAGGAGGGGATTTTGACTTTGTTTGAGAGTTTCACCGACGACGAAACATTTCAATCCACCCCAATCAAGGGCCTTTATTCCCCTAAACCATAGTTATTTGACCTCAAAACCACATAAGATGATCAAGATTTCCTAGACGTGGTAGTTCTCCATGCTCGCCATCAAGATTTCCGTTTACACAATGGTCTTCTTCTTCGTAGGAGTCTTTCTATTTGGGTTCTTGGCGAGTGATCCTTCTCGGAGCCCTAATAGGAAAGACCTAGAAGGTCAACAAGACTGAGTTCTAAGGTTTTTCCTTAGAATTATTTAAGTCAAGCTACACACTGGTCTGTTCTTTAACGGTGTGTGGTTTGAGCATGGCAAGATCACTGGCCTATGCAGTTGTTTTTTGCCTGGCTTTGGTCGTCAGATTTGGGTTCTTGGTCTTATTGCCACTGGAGGCATGGGGCTAATTTCTGGGCGACTTTATGCAGACTCAGATTTCCAAAAAGCAGAAGAAAGCTCTAATTCGTTACAAGAGCCCTCTATCTTTAATCCAGAAATTGGGATATCAGAAGAGGACAAGCGAGTTAAATATTTAAAGATTCAGTCCGATAGACAGAGGTTTTTAGATGAGGAAAGTTTGTATATTGCTGAAGGAAATGTAAAAGCTTTTTTTAATGGAGGGATCTTAAGAGCAGATCGAATTGAGTTTAATAGTGCTTTAAATACTCTTTTCGCATTAGGAAGTGTTCGCTTCCAGAGCGGTGCTCAGTATTTTCAGGCAAGTTCTTTGAATTATAGTTTTGAAGATAAAAAGGGAGAGTTAAAAGACGTCTACGGTGTACTGGATCTCGCGAGTGTTAATACTGATTTTAAATTGCCTCTAAAGTCAAACAGCTTAAAAGGTTTAGAAAGCCAAAATGAAAAAAGTCAATCTACATTAGTTTCAATAGATGATGGATTAGCTTGTCCTCCTGAATTACCGCCAATTCCCGATTGGCATCCACATCCATGGGCTCTAACTGCATGGGGTGGTCAGATGACTGATGCAAACTTTGGAAAAACTTTTTTTTTCAAAGGAGATTTACGGAATGAATATTTGGCGGGCATTTCATTACAGAAGAGGATATATAGGGCAGGTCCTTTTGCTTTGGAATTAGAGGCTGATTTGTTTTCACATGAGGCAAATGAGCAAGCAGGAGGAAAATATAATCAGGAGGTTCCATTTGCAGATACCCCTGCTCAGGATTTTGCAGAGGCTGTCTTAGGAATTGGGGCAAGAATATGGCTTAGGCCATGGTTAAGTCTTGCTGTCTTGGAAGGACTTAGTTACAATACAAAAAATAGTAATTATGAACGAACATTTCGGAAAAAATATACTAAATTACTAAATTACTTGAGCTTCGAGGTAGAAGGATCAATTAATGAGAAACTTTCCCTGGTTGGGAGAGTTCATCACAGGTCGGGCGCATTTGGTTTCTATAATGGTACTAAAGAAGGAAGTAATGCTTATCTCTTAGGGTTACGTTATCGTTGGGGTAAAGATCAGTCTTATAAAGCAAATATTGAGTTGAATTCTCCTGTGGGATGTACAGCGTCTGATATTTATAGTGATTCAGATAATATAGATATAAAATATAATACTGAAAACAATATTACCAAAACAGAAGATAAAAAAAATCTAGAATCAGTTTTATCAGAAGATAGGTATTCTAATCTGTCACTTACGTCTGTTGAAGCCTTAAGGAATAAGATAATTTCCAAGATAGATCAGAGAGTAAGTAATATTCAATTAAGAGACAAATTAACTATAGAGAGAAGATTTGGAGTTCCTTCTTCTATGCGTAATGTTAATGAGAAGAATAAGTTTGGGGGGACGAGAGTCTTGCAACTATATAGAGCCGGGAGGACAAAACTTCTCAGTGGTTCAATTAGTCACTGGAGAGTACAAGCGGCGAAAGTATTCATTGAGGATGGTATTTGGAAAGCTGATCGAATGAGTTTCTCAAATGATCCATTTACCCCTTCCCAAAGTCGAGTTGAAGCTTTTGATGTGGTAGCTAAAGAGGATGAAAATGGCGAAATATTTATTGAAACTAGTAGTAATCATTTAATACTTGAGGACCGCCTTCCTATACCAATTTTTAGGAAGCATAGATTTAAACACGAGGAAGAAGTTGAAAACAGATGGCTGGTTGGTATAGATATCAAGGATCGTGATGGGGTTTATATAGGGAGAAATTTAAAACCTATTCAATTAGGTTCGGATTATGAGATTTCTCTTCAGCCACAACTTCTAATACAGAGAGCTTATAATAATAAAACTAATAGTTATGTAGAGCCAGGACAATCTACTTATAGTAATAAAGTAAGTCAGACTATTGAACATGGTGATTTGTTTGGACTAAAGGCCGAAGTCCAAGGAAAAACATGGGATTGGGATGTTGATCTTAATGCAGATATAAGTACCTTTAATTCAAAAAATTTGTTAGAGGGAAGTAGATATTGGGGTTCAGCTAAGAAACCATTAGAAATTCCTTTTCTTGGATCTGTATTTACTCGTTTGTTTGGTGCTTATAGGTACCGCACATGGAATGGATCATTGGGACAAACAGATATCTATACTGCTTATGGGACTTTGCTTGAGAAACAAGGCGACTGGTCCTGGAGGAAAACCACTAATAATTATCTTTTTAGAGCAGGCTTAGGTAGTTATCAGGCTAAGAAATATAGATCCAATAACCTTCAGGATTTGTGGAGGGTAAATCTTTTTGGTTCAGTTAATAGTAGTTACCAAATCTGGAGAGGAATTACAGGCTCGATGAGTCCGAATGCTGCCTATAGATATAACTCTAAACCTGTCATACCTAGTCTTATCTGGAATTCAAATATAAATAGCTCTATCGCCTCTTATGGAAATGGAAACTCGCAGAAAACTGTTACATTTACATCTGGACCTTCTTTGACATTGGGATCATTTAGTAGATCATATTTAGACTACACAAAGTTATCAATAACAGGAGGAGCTACTTATAAAAGTGGAGAGAGTCCATTTGCTTTCGATCAGGTAATTGATTTAAGGACAATTGGTATTGGATTTGAGCAGCAGATTGTTGGTCCAATAGTTTTAAAGAGTGGTTTGGAATTTAACATAGATCCATCATCTAAATATTACGGAGAAACTGTAAATTCAAATATAGAATTGTCATGGCAAAGGCGCTCTTATGATGCTAGCCTTTATTACAATCCTTATTCTGGAGTCGGTGGAGTTAGGTTTCGCCTAAATGATTTTAACTTTGGAGGAACCGGCGTTCCTTTTGTTCCCTATTCGAATTAGACTATGTATTTTTCTGATATTTTTATTATTTATTTAGAGAAGTTGTTCAAGTAAGGTAGATTTATCATGAAACTTTTAAGATTGCTACAATTAGATATTAATTGAGATGTTGCATCCCATCGACCTGAAGTGAGCATGTCTAATGATCTTTGATCTATAGATAGTTGCCATTTTTTATTTGACCTCGAAAATGTTTTTTTATTTATGTTGAGCAGCCAGCATTCTTCGGTCGTTTTTTTTATTTCTTCTGCGATAGCATTTATCTTTGAGGATTCTGTAGTTAAGCAAGGTATACCTATTGCCAAGCAATTTCCATAAAAAATTTCGGCGAAACTTTGTCCAATAATTGCTCGAATACCCCATCTCATTAGCGCTTGAGGTGCATGCTCTCTACTTGACCCGCATCCAAAGTTTTTGTTGACAATAAGGATTGATGCTCCTTGATTAGATTTGAGATCAAAGGGATGTGATCCTTTTAACTCTTTTCGGTCATCAGCAAAAACTTGATCTCCTAATAACTTAAAGCTGACGCATCTTAAAAAACGAGCTGGAATAATGCGATCAGTATCAATATCATCTCCAGTTAGTATTAAACATCTTCCTTGTATTTGACTTATTGGACCTTTTGGGAATGGTGAGTTTTTGGCCATTTTATTTGCCTAAATGAATAATTTATTTTAGAAATTCTCTGACATCTGTTATTTTCCCAGTGATTGCAGCTGCAGCCACCATTGCAGGGCTCATGAGTAACGTTCGACCATTTGGAGATCCTTGTCTACCTTTAAAGTTCCTATTACTAGAACTAGCACTAATTTGATTACCATCTAGACGATCAGGATTCATGGCTAAGCACATTGAACAACCGGGTTCGCGCCATTCAAACCCTGCTCTTATGAAGACTTTGTCTAAGCCTTTTGCCTGTGCATCTCTGGCTACTTTTTCTGAGCCTGGGACAACAAATGCTTTTATTCCCTCTGCCACTTGCCTTCCTTTGGCAATTGCTGCAGCGGCCTCAAGATCACTAAGTCGGCCATTGGTGCAGCTTCCTATGAAACAAACATCTATTGGAAGATTTTGAATCTTTTTTCCTGGCTCTAAAGCCATATATCGATAAGCTTCTTCTGCAATAGCTCTATCATCTTCATCAAGAGATTCAGGAGTTGGGATTTGCTCGTTTATTCCAATCCCTTGCCCAGGTGTAATCCCCCAGGTGATTGTTGGAGAAATATGTTCGGCATTAAATTGAATTTCATCATCGAAGACAGCATTTTGATTGCTAGCAAGACTTTGCCACCATTTGATTGCTTTTCCCCAGGATTCATCTTTGGGAGAATATGCGCAACCTTTTAAATAGGAAAAAGTAACTTCATCGGGATTGATATATCCACATCGTGCACCACCTTCGATAGCCATATTGCAAATCGTCATTCTTTCTTCCATTGAAAATTGTTCTATGGTTGGACCACAGAATTCATATGCATAACCCACTCCAGCTTTTACTCCAAGTTTTCTGATTACATGAAGGATAAGGTCTTTAGCATGAACACCTTTACTTAGGCTTCCTTTAAAAAATAATTTACGGACTTTAAGCTTGTTCATGGCTATGCATTGACTAGCAAGTACATCACGCACTTGGCTTGTACCTATCCCGAATGCAATTGTTCCAAAAGCACCATGTGTTGATGTATGAGAGTCCCCACAAGCGACTGTCATCCCTGGCTGTGTTAGTCCTAGCTCAGGTGCAATGACATGAACAATCCCTTGATTTCCACTACCAAGGTTATGCAGTTTGATGTTGTGTTTTTTACAGTTCCTTTCAAGGGTGGCGAGCATCTCTTCTGCTAGTGGGTCCGCAAATGGACGTTCTTGATTAATGGTCGGAACTATGTGGTCGACTGTGGCTATGGTTCGTTCTGGACAAATTACTTTTAGGCCTTTGTCATGGAGAGCTGCAAAGGCTTGGGGACTAGTCACTTCATGAATAAGATGAAGTCCCACGAAAAGTTGAGTGGATCCATCAGGAAGCTTTGCTACCTGATGAAGATCCCAAACTTTGTCATAGAGAGTTTCAGAGCTCATATTTACTATTCAGCGCCGAGAACCTTAACTCCGACAGATCATTTGTAATCGTAATAGATTCAATGCATGCATCACACTTAACTTCTGGATGTCGACTCGGCTGCGATAGGGACTGAAATTTTCATGGAATGATGAACACCCAGAAGGCCCAGCTATAGCAAAGTGTACTAATCCAACTGGTTTGGTAGTTGATCCGCCACCCGGACCTGCAATACCACTGACTGCAATTGACCAGTCAGTTTGAAGTTTTTGCTTTGCTCCTTGAGCCATAGCAATCACTACTTCTTTTGATACAGAACCATGCTTTTGCATTAGATCATTAGGAACTCCCAGATAAGTATTTTTCATTTCGTTTGAGTAAGTAATCAATCCACCTTTGAAAACTTTCGATGCGTTTGGTATTGCTGTAATAGCGGCACTTAATCCACCTCCGGTACAGGACTCTGCGATGGCGAGGAATTCGTTTCTTTGGTGAAGAAGATTAATTACAACTGAAGCTAAAGTATCTTCATTACTTCCATAACAGAGTAATCCTGTACGGGTTTTTAAATCTCTTTCTAAAGGGTGTAAAAGCTCGTGAGCCTCTTTAATACTTGCAGCACATGCCGTTAGGCGTAATTTGACTTCTCCTAAGTATGCATATGGAGCAATTGTTGGGTTTTTTTGGTAGAGCAAATCTTTTATTTGTTCTGCTAGAGCAGATTCCCTAACTCCTGCAAAACGTAAGATTTTGCTATGGAAAATATTTTTTGAACCACCATTTTTGCGGAGCCATGGCGCCGCAGTGTCTTTCCACATTCTCTTCATTTCAGAAGGAACTCCGGGGAAAGTTAAAACTGTGAACCCTGGGATAGGGCTCCAAATTATTCCTGGTGCAGTTCCATTCGGATTAGGTATGACTTTTGCACCTATAGGGATCTGTGCTTGTTTTCGGTTGTTAGAAGTAGTTAGATGTCCCTTCCTATTTAGCTTGAATTGAATTTCCTCCAATAATTTCTTGTCTTCTTTTAATGGGGTATTAAACACTTGAGCTAGGGCCTCAGTAGTAATGTCGTCAGGAGTTGGTCCAAGACCACCTGTGGTGATAAGTATTTTGCATCTATCAGCTGATTCGATTATTGATTTTTTTAGGCGAGTTAAGTTGTCTCCTACTACAGTCTGTTTGTAGTGATTTAATCCAAGTCCAGCTAATTCCTCTGCGAGCCATTGAGAATTACTATTTATAATATTTCCTAGAAGAAGTTCAGTTCCTATACAGAGGATTTCGACATTATTTTTGCTATGAACTTTACTTGATTCCATCTCCTATAAGCTGCTTAATTTAAGGTAATTGGTTATGGTTTAATTAGCTAAATAATATTAATATATGAAATATATTTTTCATCTCAAGTAATTGCATAAAGAGGAAAATCTTTGCACAGTTGATTCACTTGATTGAGGCAGTGCTCTTTTGTTTTAATATCTTTTGGATTGAGTAATCGATCAGCTATTACATTTGCAATATTGATAAAAGATTCTTCATTAAAGCCTCGAGTAGTGAGTGCAGCTGAACCAAGCCTCAGTCCACTAGTAACAAACGGAGATTCTGGATCAAAAGGTACCGTATTTTTGTTAGCAGTTATGTTAATTTCGCTAACAAGTTTATCTGCTTCTTTTCCTGTCATGCCAATGCTTCTAAGATCTAAAAGCACTATGTGATTATCAGTGCCTTTGCTAACAATTGAAATACCACGGTTTTGAATTTGATTGGCTAATGCTTTGGCATTGTTTATTACTTTCTGACTGTAATCCCTGAAGTCAGGTTGCAAAGCCTCTTTAAAAGCTACGGCTTTGGCTGCGATTACATGCTCCAGAGGTCCTCCTTGCGAACCAGGAAATACGGCCTTATCAAATTGACGACCAAAGTCTTCATCCTTGCAAAGAATTAAGCCTCCTCTAGGTCCTCTTAGTGTTTTATGAGTAGTGGTTGTAACTACATCGCAAAATTCGATGGGATTCGGATGAAGACCACTTGCAACTAGACCAGCAATGTGAGCCATGTCAGCTAGCAAGTAAGCACCAATTTCATCGGCAATAGAACGAAAAGCAGAAAAATTAATTTTGCGTGGGTAAGCAGAAAAGCCACAAATTATTAATTTGGGCCGGTGTAATAGTGCTAGTTGACGTATCTCTTCCATATCTAGAATCTGACTTTCTTTGTTCACTCCGTAGTGCACAATTTCGAACCATTTACCACTCACGTTTACAGGTGAGCCATGAGTTAAATGTCCGCCATGGGAAAGATCCATTCCCATGATTTTGTCCCCTGGTTGTAGCAGAGAAAGAAAGATTGCAAAATTTGCTTGAGCTCCGCTATGCGGCTGAACGTTTGCCCATGCTGCGCCAAAGAGTTTTTTTGCCCGACTAATAGCCAAATTCTCAATTTCATCAATGTATTTGCAGCCTCCGTAGTAGCGCTTTGTGGGCAGGCCTTCAGCATATTTATTAGTTAGAACTGAGCCTTGAGCTTGCATGACAGCCTTTGAGGCAAAGTTTTCGCTGGCTATTAGTTCAAGATGTGTTTCTTGCCTATTTTGCTCTTTATCAACAAATGCGGAGATCTCTGAATCTGTTTCCGCTAAGGAAGCGTTGATGGACGCGTTTTGGCCATCCTTCATGAGAAAGGGCAATAATTATCTGGATCGTAGGCAAAGTTACTTCAGTTGTTCCTAGAAGTTTGCTTTCCAATGCTTTGGAAAGATCTGGAAAAATTGTCTTCTGGGCTTTTTAAAAGCGCGCCTGGAGAGATTCGAACTCCCGACCCTCTGATCCGTAGTCAGATGCTCTAATCCGCTGAGCTACAGGCGCAGTATCAACTAATCAGAACTGATCAAGGGCACCTTCGTCAACTTAGACTTTGTTACGAGTAAAACTTAGAGAAGTACGGGACCTTTTTTATGCCTATTCGTTGGTATGGAACGTCTGATCAGTCAGATCCACTTAATGCGCATTTCTCCAGAATTGTAAATTTTGTTTTGCATGCCATGGGTTTCGCTGCTGTGAATAGCGGGCTTTGGCTTGCCCAGCAAATAAGACACCCTTGGAACAATTTGAATTGGTTTACTGAGATTTGGCTCTTAGTTCTAATAGGCCATTTTGTTTTTGTTGTCTCTAAAAGACCGGGGAAAACAGATGAAAGAATTTCTATGAGCGTTAATACTGGAGATGAACAATGATTTTTTTGTGGCTCTGCAATGAAAGTTGACCCAAATGACTTGAGAGATATAGAAGTTGCCTTGGGAGATCGTCTTTTTATTCAGGTTGCTAGTTGGAGGCTCTATCTTGGAGATGCAGGCATTGCTAAGTCTCTAGCCCTTGAATGCAGTGCAAAATTTGATCAAGGCCCAAGTGTTGCTGCACGTCATGGTTTGGAAACAGTCCAGGTTCAGATAGCAGCTGGTCCAACGTCGTTACCATTGGTCCAATTAATACCGTCAAGTCAAGTTATTGAGTTGGAAGAGATTTTGGCCCCTTACTGCAGATAAGGTTCTTATATCTAAAGAGCCCCCGTGCTGATTATCGAGGTCACTAATTCTCGCGAGGTTATGAGAAAGCGTATTGGGCGCCTTGGCGAGCGCTTAATAGGCAAAGTGGTTGATGCTGAAGCTGAGGTCGAGAAGGTTTTGATGCAAGAAATGGAAACTGCTTTCCAGGAATTTGGAATTGAAGCGAGAATTGTTTCTGTGCAAGGGCCAAAGTTGAAAGATGACGACCATCTTGAACTGCCACTTCAGGTTCGTGAGGACAGAGAGGTTCAGCTTAGGGAAGGCTTAGAAAAATAAACTCTTTTTTAGCGCCTTAAATAATTGTTGGACTTCATAGACACCAAGAGCATTGCTTATTAGTCCAAAAAGTACAAATCCAGGAGCCGCGGAAATCGCAATTTCTAGGACGTTTCCTATAAGACTTGTAGGCCACTCAATTCCTGATTGAATTTCCCAAATTAGAAGGCATGAGACGGCTCCAGCCACAAAAAGTTTGCTGATATCACTACCCCATTCTTTAAGGGGTAAACCGCCTAGATTTTTTTCTAAGCAAATCAATAGTGTTCCGCAGGTAATTACATTTATTGCTGCTGTTGCTAAGACAATTCCAGGCGCTCCAAAGTTGAAGGGTAGTTGTTGGCCCCAAGGTGAAGGTCCACCAAGGAGTAGCCAGTCAAAAAGAATATTGAGTCCAATTCCTATAGCTGAAAGACGGAATGGTGTTTCTCCATCCCCTAATGCATAAAACACACGAACTAACAAATCGCGACCTAAATAGAAAGGCATTCCTATCCCATAGGCCATTAGTATTCCAGTAACTAGTCCTGTGGCTTGAGAGTTAAATGCTCCTCGTTGATATATCACTGTCACAATTGGCGAACCAAGTGTAAAGAAGATTGCGCCTATAGGCACCATGCTTGCAGTAGAAAAGATTAGGCCTTGTCTTATCCGATTAATTAGCTTGGATTTGTTTTGAGGATCTTTTAATCTAGAGAAAGTAGGAAGTAGAGGAACAAGTAATGCATTTGAGATGAGGCCAAGTGGAGTTTGAACTAATAATGTTGCATAACCCAATCCTGCAGCAGCCCCCTCTATTCCAGAAGCGAAAAAGAGATCAGTAAAAACATTTATTTGCAACATTCCTGAAGAAAGTGTTGCAGGCCACATGATTTTTAAAATCTCCAAAACACCCGGATTTTTAAAGTCCCAGATCAATTTTTTGCTAGCGAGCTTCTGTTTGATTAATGGTGGTATTTGAATTAACCATTGAAGTAGAGCTCCTAATAATGTTGATATCGCGAGAACTATTCCAGCGATTAAGGAGATTTCAGCACTCCTTATTGATGTGCCTACTTTTGTCCAAAGCAATATGACACCGGTAATTACAGTTGAGCTTGATAACAAAGGGGCAATTGAAGGGACCCAGAATTCATTTGATGCAGTGAGTGCTCCAAACCCAAGCCCTATCAATCCTGCAAAAAATGCAATAGGGGCCATTAATTGAAGTTGAATAACTGCAATATGATGAGTTTCTGCGTTTAAACCCGGTGCAATAAGGTTTATTAGTGGATTGGCAATTGCTATTAGGAGTCCACTTATTAATATCAGAAATGTACTAACAATGGTATTTAAGTTTGATAGCAAATATGCTCTTTCTTCTTTTTGTTTTTGGCTTAGTACTGATACCATTGCACTATGAAATGGACCGTTAATTCCTCCAAGCAGTACTAATAGAAAGCCAGGTATTACATAGGCGTAGTTATATGCGTCATAAGCAGATCCGACTCCAAAGGCTGCTGCAATGACAAGTTGCCTTATTAACCCACCTGCTTTGCTAAGTAGGGTTCCGAAGGTAACAATGATGGCAATGCTTTTAAGGGATCTCGCCATCGTCTGGTCCTAAACAGCAATTAGTTCAGCAGCATTCTCATGCCTTTAGGGATTAACAACGAGATGAATGATCAAGTTTTGAACATTGGAAGTAAATTGCTTGATTTCCCAGCCCTCATCGAAGGGGTCTTGATAAGGCGATATAAGCGTTTCTTTGCTGATGTTGAACTGTCTAATGGTGAGGTTGTTACTGCGCATTGTCCTAATACAGGCCCAATGAAAGGTGTATTGATTCCAGGTGGAAAGGTAAGGATAAGTCCTGCTAAGGGAATTGATCGAAAGTTGAAATGGACATGGGAGCAAGCTGAAGTGGAAGGTGCCAAAGGGGAGCCGTGCTGGGTAGGTGTTAATACATCTTTGGCTAATAAATTAGTCAGATTGGTAATTGAAAATGGCTGTTTAGAAGAAAGGCTAGGAAAAATTGCTGAAATCAGACAAGAAGTTATTTATGGGGAGAATCGTCGAAGTCGGATTGATTTTTATTTAGCTCCTGATGAATGCAACTCTGATCCGAGAGGAATATTTTTGGAAGTAAAAAATACGACTTGGACAGAAGGAGCATTAGCTCTATTTCCAGATACGGTTACGGTAAGAGGTCAGAAGCATTTGAAGGAATTAATTGGGGTATTGCCAAAATCAAGAGCCATCTTGGCCCCATGCCTTTCGAGAGCGGACGTAAATGCTTTTTCCACAGGAGATTTGGCTGATCCAACTTATGGAGAATTATTTAGACAAGCTTTCAAAGTGGGCATGGAAGTGGTTCCTTGTTGCTTTGGATTTTATCGAGAAAAAATAACCTGGGAAGGGGAGAGGCCTTTAAAAATCCAAGGTAATTAAGCAATTGATAATTTGTATCAATAACGACTTGCTATTACTCGTCTTTTGATCAAGGTGTATTAGTTGGTTTGACAAATTTTCTTTTTCAGGCTGATTGACTACTGAAATCATTCCTCTCTTCTATGACAATTGCATCCAATTCGGCTTCTAAGAGACGAACCGTTTCGCTCCAAGAAGCCAGCCTTTTGGAGGGGCCAATTCTCCTTTTACGGCGTATACGGGGCTTTCACCATCGTCGTTCATTGATGTGGTTTGCTTGCGTTCCACTTGCGTTGTTTGGTTTAGGTGTTTTTAATCTGTCCGCTCATGCTGCGGATCTCCCTGAACTAAATGCTGCTTTTCTCGCAAACAATCTGTGGCTTCTCATTGCAACAATCCTAGTGATCTTTATGAACGCTGGTTTCGCAATGGTTGAAGCTGGGATGTGTAGACAGAAAAATGCTGTAAATATTTTGGCAAAAAATCTGTTTGTTTTTGCCTTAGCTGTAACGGCTTATTGGTTTGTGGGTTATTCGTTGATGTATGGGAATGCTGTAACTGATGGCTGGCTTTATTTCAACGGTCTCTTTTTCGATCCTGCAGTTTCTCCAGAATTAATAGGAGAAGGAGGGCTTGTTCCAACTATAGATTTCCTTTTTCAAGCAGCTTTCGCAGGTACTGCAGCAACTATCGTTTCTGGATTGGTAGCTGAAAGAGTTAAGTTCGGAGAATTTGTTGTTTTTTCATTAGTTTTAACCGCTGTTATTTATCCCGTTTCTGGTAGTTGGCAATGGAATGGAGGGTGGTTAAGCGATCTTGGCTTTATTGATTTTGCTGGTTCATCAATTGTTCATTCAGTTGGAGCATGGGCAGGTCTTGTTGGTGCAATGCTTCTTGGCCCTCGTATTGGAAAGTTTGTTGGGGGTAAGGCTCAGGCAATGCCTGGTCACAATATGGCAATAGCCACTCTAGGAGCATTAATTTTATGGATTGGTTGGTATGGGTTTAACCCTGGTTCTCAGCTTGCAATGGATCAATGGGTTCCATATGTTGCTGTGACTACTACTCTTGCTGCTGCTGGAGGAGCTATTGGAGCAACTATTGTCTCCACAGTGACCTCAGGGAAGCCCGATCTGACGATGATCATTAATGGCATTCTCGCTGGTTTGGTAAGCATTACAGCTGGCTGTGCAAATTTAACTATGGCTGGAGCTTGGTTAGCCGGATTAGTGGGTGGGGTGATTGTTGTCTTCTCAGTATCAGCCCTTGATTCTTTAGGAATTGATGATCCAGTGGGAGCATTCTCAGTTCATGGCGTATGTGGTATCTGGGGGACCCTTGTTATTGGTTTATGGGGATTTGATATTCAAGGTGATGGCTCTGCTTTAGGTCTTTTTGTAGGAGGTGGCTTCAGTCAGCTTTGGTATCAGTTCATTGGATGCGCTGCTTATGGAATTTGGACTGTGATTACTTGTTGGGTTGCTTGGAAATTAATTGGTTCTTTCTTTGGAGGAATTAGAGTTTCTGAGAGCGAAGAGATTTCAGGCCTTGATATAGGTGAGCATGGGATGGAAGCATATCCAGATTTTGCTTCTGCAGGAAATTAACCATTAAATTGTCAAAAAAAGCCTGGGTTTGTCCCAGGCTTTTTTTTTTTGGGCTGAATGCATTTATTTTATGATTCGTGAATGTAACGTCTATTTGGAATATGGATACTCAGGCTTTCAAGCGCTCACTTCATCACTCTGATCGTTATAATAGAAGAGGTTTTGGCTCACCTGCTAAGCGTGCACAGGCGCTTGAAGAGGTTTATCAAAGTGGTTTGATAGGAAATATTCGCGATAATGGATATTTGTTAGAACATGGCCGATTGCGCGTGAAACTTGCTCAAGCCTTTGGTTTTTGTTGGGGAGTGGAGCGTGCTGTTGCGATGGCCTATGAAACTAGAAAGCATTATCCAAATGAAAATATTTGGATCACTAATGAGATCATTCATAACCCTTCAGTGAATGATCATTTACGACAAATGAATGTACGTTTTATATCTGCTGAAAAGGGAATAAAAGATTTCTCAAGTGTAGAGAAAGGAGATGTGGTAATACTGCCGGCATTTGGTGCAACTGTTCAGGAAATGCAGCTTTTGCATGAGCGAGGTTGTCATATCATTGATACAACTTGTCCTTGGGTTTCTAAGGTATGGCATACAGTTGAAAAGCATAAAAAGCATACTTTTACATCTATAATTCATGGAAAATATAAACACGAGGAAACTCTTGCAACCAGCTCATTCGCTGGAACTTATCTTGTAGTTCTTGATCTTGAAGAGGCCGAATATGTAGCTGACTTTATTCTGGGGAAAGGAGATCGAAATGAATTCCTAGACCGTTTCTCCAAAGCTTCTTCGCCAGGATTTGACCCTGATATTGACCTTCAGCGCTTAGGAGTAGCTAATCAGACAACAATGCTAAAGAGTGAAACTGAAGAAATTGGAAGAATGTTTGAACGAACGATGCTAACTAAATATGGCCCTGCTGATTTGAATAACCATTTCCTTGCTTTTAATACTATTTGTGATGCAACTGAGGAGAGGCAAGATGCTATGTTTTCGCTAGTTGATGAACCTTTGGATATGCTTGTTGTGATAGGTGGGTTCAATTCTTCTAACACAACACACCTCCAAGAGATTGCAATAAGTAGAGGGATTCGATCTTTCCATATCGACACACCAGAGAGAATTGGTGAGTTTGATAATTCAATTACTCATAAGCCCTTAGGTGAGGATTTGATTAGGGAAATTGATTTTTTACCTACAGGGAATATTAGCGTCGGAATTACATCTGGTGCATCTACTCCAGATAGGGTAGTTGAACATGTGATTAGAAAGTTGATTAAACTTAGTGAGTATTAATCAAGAAAATTTCTAAATAGATAAACAAATCTCATATCTTTTTAGGCATAGAAAAAATAGGTTTTTTTATGCTCATTTTTATTTGGTAAGAGCATCCAGGTATTTGGGATCATTTTTAGCAATCTGCTCTAAATCACTTTTTGGTTCGCAGAATGATAAAGCGCTAACTAAGCTCCTTATAAACCTAAAAGCTACTAAGATGCTTTGGCTTACTTGTTCTGACGATGACTGACGCAGGGACTTCTCAGGAATCTCAACCTAGCGATTCTCCTACTCTTAATGCTTCCCAGGCCCCCCAGAAGGTTGAGGTTGTTGTGGAGAGCCCATCTTCTCAAGGGGAAATTAATATCACGGCAGAGCTAGCAATTTTTGTTTTAAGGATAGGGTTTTGCATTTTCATGATTCATCATGGCCTGGAGAAGTTTCAAGACGCCCAAGGCTTTGCAGAGTTTGTTGTGGGTAAATATTTTGGTTTTCTACCTGGTGAGCCGATTGTTTGGACTTTTGCTGCAGCAGCAACACAAATTGTATGCCCAATTGCTCTTGCTATTGGGCTTTTCCCGAGGCTTGCTTCGTTGGGCCTTATGTCAACTATGCTTTTCGCAATTTATTTCCATTTGGTCGATACAGGATTAGAAGGATTTCCTTTGGCAGTTGTGGAAAATCATAATTATGCTTATGAACTTTCTGCAATATATGCAGCTATATCTTTTTACTTTTTATGTGCAGGTCCAGGAAGGCTATCTGCTTTTAGGAAAACAAATAAGATAACCTATTATCCAAAATCAACCGATTAAAGAAGTTATCTATTAAGAAAAGTTAGATCGAAAATATACATATTCAATCCATTTAACTCATTTCGTATTGAATATCAAATTATAGTTCTTTCCTTTTTTAATTCGCTATAAATTGATTTTTATATCATTTTTACATCTATTCTCTTGGTAAAGAATATTTGTTAATGTAGAAAATGACGCCTACCTGTTAGTAACATTGCCAGACCTAACTCATCGCAAGCATTAATTGACTCTTTGTCTCGAATGCTACCGCCAGGTTGAACAATGGCAGTTATTCCATAGCTGTTGGCCAAGCGAACTGTGTCAGAGAAAGGTAAAAACCCATCGCTTGCTAATACAGCATTTTTAGCTTCTTTCCCGGCTGCTTCTAGTGCTATTTTTGCGGAGCCAACGCGATTCATTTGACCAGCGCCAATGCCAAGGCTTCTTCCGGAAGATGCTACGACAATTGCATTTGAATGAACGTGCTTAACAAGCTTCCAAGCAAAAATTAAATCTTTTTGTTCTTTAATGTTTGGTTCACGTCTAGTTACTAGTTTCCAACTTGTACTATTTATCACTTCGTTATCTTGATCTTGAATAAGTAACCCACCAAGTATGCTCCGAATATGCTTTTGCTCTCTATTGTTTAATGCGGTAGATGATATTTTTAATAGGCGTAAATTTGTTTTTTCAGAAAGTATTTCTAGAGCTTCAGCAGAAAACCCAGGAGAGACAACACATTCTAGAAAAAGTTTTTTTAGTTCAATTGCTGAATTTTTATCTACTCTTTTGTTGAGTGCGACGATCCCACCAAATGAACTAACACTATCTGCATTTAGAGCTTGATGAAGTGCAACTGAGAGATCCTCATTAGTAGCAACTCCACAAGGATTTGTGTGTTTAACAACTACTGCAGCTGGTTTGATAGAGCTATCTCCTTCGCTGTCGTCATAACCAAATTCTTGTACTGTCAATAATGCTGCTTCAAGATCTATAAGGTTGTTGGTGCTTAGATCTTTACCTTGGACTTGAATTGCAGCACCCCATCCTTGATCAGAAATGCTAAACCAGCTTGCTTTTTGATGTGGATTTTCTCCGTACCGAAGAACTTGCTTGAGAGGAAGGGCTTGTAGCCATGGTGAGCTTTTGGGTTGAATATTTTTCGCCATCCATTGACTGATGGCTATGTCATAGCTAGCTGTATGTTCAAAAGCCTCTAGAGCAAGTTGTTGTCGGAAGAGATAAGTCAAATTATCTAGTCCATTCTCTATGGCTTTTAGGAAGCGTTCATATTGTTCTGGTCTTGTCAGGATAGTGACAAAAGCATGATTTTTAGCTGCAGCCCTAACCATTGCTGGGCCGCCAATATCGATATTTTCAATCGCTTTATCCCATTGCACTTTTGGGTTTGCAACAGTTTCACTAAATGGGTAGAGATTGACTACTACTAAATCAATTGGATGAATATTTGCTTTTTCAAGATCGTCAGTGTGAGTTTGATCTTCGCGTTTAGCCAGAATTCCTCCATGAATCCGGGGATGGATTGTTTTTACTCTCCCGCCAAGAATTTCTGGTGAATCTGTGTAATCAGCAACGCGTGTTACTGGTAGGCCTGCATCTTCAATTGCTTTAGCCGTACCTCCACTAGAGATGAGTTCAAACCCATGAACTTGGCAGAGGGCTTTTGCAAAGGGGATGATACCTGTTTTATCAGATACGCTTAATAAGGCTTTTGGTGCCATGTAATTCCTTTCAAAAGTCATTCCATGAGTCAACCTAGGCAATAGAGAAGATTTCTAGTTTTGTGTACTGATCTCCTAATTGATTCTTATGCAGATTCCTCATATCGATTAGTGCTTTTGCACGGTTGGGGAGCTGATGCTGATGATTTAATGCCTTTAGGCAGTGCTTTGAGGTCAGAATTCGGTAAGAAAATTGATTTGGTTGCTTTGAGGGCACCTGATCTACATCCTCAGGGCGTTGGCCGTGAGTGGTATGGATTATTTCCCCCAATTTGGTCATCAGTACCGCCTGCAATTGCGAGTCTAAGAGTCCGTTTAAAAGCATTAGAAACGCCTCTAATACCTTTAAGTAAAACTGTTTTATTGGGGTTCTCTCAAGGAGGAGCTATGGCTCTTGAGGTTGGGTGTGAGTTACCTTTTGCAGGCTTGATTTGCTGTAGCTCCTATGGCCATCCTGGATGGAAAGCTCCTAAGGAGAGGCCTCCTGTTCTGCTTATTCACGGCAGGGAAGATAACGTTGTCCCTTATGAAGCTTCTAAGCAACTAATTATTCAGTTAAAGCAAGATTGTGAAACAGAAGCTGATCTATGGGGATTTTCGGGAAGCCATTGCATTCCTGGAGAGTTTATTCCCAAAATGCAAATGGTGATAAATAAGTGGTTTTTATCAGGGTGAATATTTTTAAGTTAGACAAATGCATATTCATATTCTTCAATTTCCTCCCAATCATCTGCAGTCAGTTCAAGTCCTTCAAACATTCTATCTTCTCCAACTGCGTCAACTATTAACCTTAAGGATGGGAAAAGAAAATGATTTTCTTCGGCATATTGAGCGCTAAAGAGCCCTTTCTCTCCCCAGAAAAAACGATCTGTAGTGTGCTCATTGCGACGAACATTCAAAATAGCTGGTGAAGTAAGACCTCCTTCGGCGATGAATCTTCTGGCAGCTGTGACAGGCTTATGTTGACCTGTCTCAAGATGATAGGTAGTGACATGAGCTAAAACTCTTTGACCAGCGAGACGTCTGCGACTGATCCGCTTGCGCTTCTTAGACATTCAATGAGGCTCCTTATTGGGAGAATTAAAGATGAGAGTTGGGAAGGACTCAAAGCCCTTGAATAGGAAGAGCTCTAGCGCTAGCAAGAGCATTGCGACGTCCAAGCATGAACGACTTATGAGGCATGATTGAGACATCAAAGTGACTCACAATCAACTTGATCTGTGATTAAGCAGATCAGGAACTGAGGATCTACCTACCTCTGCTGTAGCTTGGGTTGTGCTTTTTATGCAACCTTTGCTTCAGTGGATTCTGAGCTCAAGCCTCACTGGCAAGCGTTGTACTGGTCGGTGCGAATATCTTAATACTTTTTTCTGATTTTTCAACATCCCATTTTGTTTGATTGGGTTGAAAGCTTCTTTTTTTCTCATGAATTCTTATGCAGCAGCTGTCTGACCGATTCATGAATTTGGTTCAGCAGCAGCTCAGCTCTTTTGAGTCAGAGCAGTCTGTTCAGCGCTTAGTGGTTTATTTTGCCAACACAAAGGGTGGTCAATCCCCAACTCTTGAGGCTATAGGTCATTGGCCTATCCCAGGCAATTCATTACCACCTTTAGAGACTGATCAGGAGTTGCGTGCACCCTCACCTGACAGGAGGTGGTATCCACTGCAGGAAGGAACCATGTTGCTTGGAGTTCTTCGTGCAGAGCGCCTTAAGAACTTGAATGGTTGGCCAGAATCTCTTGATCAGCGTTTGCAGTCAACTGCAAGTGCACTAACTCATTGCTTGAGTCTTGAACTTGAAAAGAAAAAGCTTCTAGAAGAGTTAAACCATCAGCAAGAGCAGATTGGCTTGATGGTTCATCAGTTGAGGAATCCTTTGACTGCACTTAGAACTTATGCAGAACTTTTGTTGCGAAGAATTGGATCAGAAAATCAAAACCGTACTTTGGTAGAAGGTTTGTTAAGTGAGCAAGACCAGCTAAATCGTTATGTCAATGCACTTGATGGCTTAAGTCAGAAGACTCTCCCATACAAGGAAGCACATCAAGATCATTTGCTTTTACCTCCATTACTTCCAGATGTATCAGATATCAATGTGCGTTCTTTGTTGACTCCATTGATTGATCGTGCGGCTACAACGTCGAGGTTCCAGGGTAGAGATTGGAAGGGTCCTTCAGATTGGCCAACATGGACAGAAGAACCTAGGCCATCTCGTGAAGGAGTGATTGCTGAAATTGTTGCTAATTTACTTGAAAATGCATTTCGCTATAGCCCTCAATCCGCATCAATTGGATTGCATTTAATGAATGATGGGATTTGTATTTGGGATAGTGGCATTCCTATTAAGCAAGAGGAAGTCCAAAGGATTTTCCAAAGAGGATATAGGGGAAAAAACAGTCAGGAGAATCAAGGAAGTGGATTGGGTTTGGCATTAGGACGGGAATTTGCAGAGCAGTTGGGTGGCACTCTTGATTTAATTTCTTCTCCAAGAAGCCTTAATGAATCTCTTCCATTAGTCGGGAATGCTTTTGTATTAAGTATTCCTATAGAGCCGAGGCAAGTATAAGAAAGATAAAAGTTTCAACTAGAATTAATGATGCTCCATAGGAGTCTCCCGTATGACCTCCTAGATAAAGCCCAAGTAAATGAGGTATTAATATTGTAGGAAAAATTCCTATTAATATGCAATTTATTAGGTTAATTTTATTTATCATATCTAAAGGTATTAATGTAATGGTAGTAATAATTAATAGCAAGGCTTGAAGAGCTGGTAAAGCTTCATTCCAGCTCTTTATAGTATTTTGATGGAAAGAGTTTTTTCTTGGTGACTTGGAGAGATATGAGAAATTATTAATTGCCCATAACGGCGCACATCTACCCCAGAACGCTGCTATTGGAAATGCAAAGGGCGCATATGAACCCAACTTAAATAAGGTTGCAATTTGAATTAGTGTTATCAGTAAAAGTATTTGAACTCCGCTAGAACCAACTCTGCTGTCTTTCATTGCTTCTAGGCATCGTGTTTTGCCAGCTGCAATGCCATCGGCAGTATCCATTAACCCATCTATATGCAATCCACCTGTTAAAAATGCTCCAAGAGCAATTGATGCAAGGCATGAGGATGTGATTGGCCACCCTAGATGACTAAGAAGTATCCAAGTCCCTGATTGCAATGCGCCTAAAAGCAATCCTATCCATGGAGCAAATCTGGCAATCCTTTTAAATCTTGGTTTAATCCAAGGCCAGCCAGGAAGAATTGAGTAAAAAATCCAAGCCCCAGCTAGATCTTTTAACCATTTTGGGGTGGATAGGATCAAAGATCTTTGGACATTTCACTGGTCCAACGTAGGTTCAATAATGGCCCAGGGTTGCTTTGCGTTGGGCGATGGTGACGTTGCTAGAGAGAAGTGTTTCGTTTTCAGGTAAAGGCTCAATGCTCTAAAACGCATGCCCGAGTTGGTTGTTTCACAACGCCTCATGGCGTGGTGGAAACCCCGCGTTTCATGCCTGTAGGAACATTGGGAACGGTTAAGGGCGTTTCTGCGGACCAGCTTCTTAAAACAGGGGCTCAGATGGTATTGGCAAACACATACCATCTGCATTTACAGCCAGGGGAGCAAGTTGTTGCTGATGCAGGCGGATTGCATCGTTTTATGGGATGGAATGCTCCAATTCTTACTGACTCAGGGGGCTATCAGGTTTTTAGTCTTTCGAAGCTGAATAAAGTCGAAGAGACAGGAGTTTCTTTTAGGAATCCTCGAGATGGGAGTCAGATTCAAATAACACCAGAAAGAGTGATTGAGATTCAAATGGCTTTAGGAGCTGATGTCGCAATGGCTTTTGACCATTGTCCTCCTTTCCCTGCTAGTCATAGTGAGGTTGAGGAAGCAACTCTTAGAACTCATGATTGGCTGAAAAGATGTATATCGGCTCATGACAGTTCAGAGCAGGCACTTTTTGGGATCGTGCAGGGTGGATGTTTCTTGGATCTGCGTAAAGAGAGTGCTGAGTTTGTTTCCAGCTTTGATCTCCCTGGGATTGCGATTGGAGGTGTAAGTGTTGGAGAGCCTGTTGAAGAGATGCACAGGATTGTTCGACATGTTGCTCCACTGTTACCAGAGGAGCGTCCCCGTTATTTGATGGGGATTGGCACTTTGAAGGAAATGGCTATTGCAGTGGCAAGCGGAATTGATCTTTTTGATTGTGTTTTGCCTACTCGTTTAGGCCGGCATGGAACAGCATTGGTCGCTGGAGAGCGTTGGAATTTAAGGAATGCCAGATTTCGCAATGATCACAAACCTCTCGATCCAAGTTGTCATTGTGAGGCTTGTTTGAATCACAGTAGGGCTTATTTACATCATTTAATTCGCTCTGATGAGTTGCTGGGACTGACTCTTCTCAGTTTGCATAACCTTACTCATTTAATTCGATTTACCTCTGCGATGAGGCGCTCAATCCATGAAGGATGTTTTTCAGAGGATTTCGCTCCATGGAATAGAGAGTCAGCTGCCCATTACACGTGGTAGCGTCCCTTAAACGCAAAATTTTTTAGGGATGCCCTCCTTAACACTTGACTTGCTCGCTCAGTTGCCTGAGGCCTATAAGGCATTTGCTCCAACTGTCGATGTATTGCCCCTGATTCCAATTTTGTTCTTCCTATTGGTCTTTGTTTGGCAGGCGGCAGTTGGTTTCCGTTGATTCGGTAACCTTTTATCAGTAAATTTGGCTGTATTCACCCAATCCGCTCTTCTCATTGGAGCGGATTGGATTTTTTTGTCTAATCACACATTCAGATATGTGAACAAATCAATCTGTTTCTGATTTTTACTTAGAGATTATTATTAAGGATAAGTGATATATTTAGTTAATCTTATGCTGGCTATCTGTCTAATTGTGTAGGTTATTATTAGGATTATCTATTCTTATATTTGCAAGATGAATAGTCATAATTGGTGTATTTTCTTTAATCAATTTACTTGGTAATATTGACTTTTTTGTGGATTTGTATTTAAGAAGAAATTAGAAAATGTAATCTATGTAACCTAAATTAATGGGATTTTATATTGGCATCTCTAGTGAAACACCAGATCCTGGATGCTCTACTGCTTGTTCGATTAGATCTGCCAGGAGAAGTGCACGAGATGCTTGTTGGCCATCAACTTTTGGTGTCTCTCTTCCCCTTACGCATTGTAAAAAGTGTTCAAGTTCTGCATATAGTGGTTCTATAGAAGTAGTACTTACTTCTTCTATAAAGCCATCATTTCTATAAAGAAGTTCACCATGGTCTGCTGAATACCATTCATGCGCTCTGCGGTGAATGTGAAGAGTGTGATTTAGAAAATCCGTCTCAACCAGACTGCTCTTGCAGTGTGCACTTAAACTTCGAATTTTGCGGTGGCTCATTTTGCTGGCAGTAAGACTTGCAATTACGCCATTACTAAAACCGAGAGTCGCATTTACGTAATCAATTGGCCCATCTGCGCTACGACCTCCAACGGCTGCAAGGCGAACAACAGGAGCGCTTGCAAGCTCTAGAACCAAGTCAAGATCATGAATCATTAGATCAAGAACGACTGAGACGTCATTTGCTCGATCTGCATGGGGGCTATGGCGTCTTGCTTCTAGTACTACTACTTCTTCATTAGCAACTACTTTGATTAATTCTCTAAATGCTGGATTAAATCTCTCAATATGTCCTACTTGCAAGAGTCGACCTGTCTTTTTTGAAGCACTAATTAGCGATGCAGCTTCGTCCTGGCTAGCCGCTATAGGTTTTTCGATTAAGACATGTTTTCCTGCCTCTAGACTTGCTCGCCCAACTTTGTGATGCAAAAGAGTCGGTACTGCAACACATACTGCTTCTACTTCTTGAAGCAAATTGTTGTAATCATTAAACCAGCGGCAGCCAAATTGCTCTGTAGCTAGATGCCCTCTATCTGCGTCAGGATCGGCTACTCCAATTAGCTCCGCATCTTTGAGCAGGCTAAGTACACGGGCATGGTGCCAGCCCATATTGCCGATACCAATCACCCCTACCTTTACTGGATCAATGGGGTTTGGCATAGAAAGCTATTTATGAAATTGGTTCATTAACTGATTATCGATGATAATCAGTCTTCATGATGCTCAGTTGTAGGTAAAAGCAGTTTTACTCTCTCTATCCTGGGCCCCTGCATAAGGTTGATCTCAAATTTGAGATTGTTATGAATCAGAGTGTCTCCAACTGATGGAATTTGTTGCAGCTTTTCAAGGATGAATCCAGCAAGAGTATGGTGATCCTGTGCTTCTGGAAGCTCCAAGTTGAGCTGGCGATTTATCTCAATGATTTCAAGATCACCCGCTATTAACCATTGATTAGGGTGACTTTCTAAAGCCTCAATATCTGGTTTCTTGCAATTGTTTTCGAGTTCTTCTCCTACAATTGCTCCTGTGAGGTCTGCGGCTGTTACAAGACCCTCAGTCCCTCCATGTTCATCAACTACAAGTAGAAAGGGCTGTCCATTTTGAATAGTGGGCAATAATTCAGCCAGTGTGCTTGTTTCTAATACTCGTGGGATTGGCTTTAAGTAAGGCTTTAGGGCCGAATCAGCTTGCATTAAGCCTCTTGCAATTGGTTCGGCAAGTCGGCGAAGGTCTATTACTCCACGTACATCATCTAGAGATTCTCCAATGACTAGAAATCTTGCATGTTTTGTTCTATGAACTGCTTTCATTAGCTCGGCGAACCTCACATCTAAAGGGAGGGTGACCATTCCAGACCGTGGGACCATAACCTCTCTTACGTGCGTATCTCTTAGGGCGAAAACACCTTCGAGAATATTTCGTTCGTCAGGTCGAAGACCTGTAACACCTCCTGTCTCAATAAGGGTTTCTAGTTCGCCTGCAGATAAAGCCGGAACTAAAGAGTCCCATTGAGCATTTAACCCAATTATTCGAAGGAGAATAGAAGCACATGTCTCCAAAAGCGAGAGAACTGGAGTGAGTGCTCTCATTACAGCTTCAGTTAAGGGGGCTAGATGAAGCGCTGCTGCTTCAGGTCGATTTAAGACCAAAGCCTTTGGTAAAAGACCAGAAAGAAGAGTTGCTAGGACAACAATTGTTAGGAAGAGTGCGCAATCTAGCCAGCGACTTGAGGAGCTAGATATTGGCCACCAGTCTTGGCTAATACTTTTACCTAACCAACCTAGTGAAACAAGAGCCAGAGTTCCCCCTAGTTGAGAAACCATTAATGCTCTTCTTAAGCGTCTCTGGAGCCTGTGAATAGCTTTAGCTCCTTGTTTCCCTTCTTCTACAAGTCCTTGAACCCTACTAGGACGCAGTCTTAATAGTGAAACTTCTCCAGCTGAGAAGAATGCCGGCAAGGCAAATAATACAATCAGGAAAATTAAACGCATTCATTTGTGCAGATGGGGGTCGCGAGGATCGAACTCGCCTTAGCCAAATTATGAGTTTGGTGCATTCACCAGATTGCTAGACCCCCCTTATCTTTAGGATCTACCACAGCTTGCGAGATGTGGAAAGCCCTGAGTTTTCATTTTAAGTTCATTTTATTCGGCACACTAGTAACTGAATCTATTAAGTGCATTACTTATGAGTTTTTTGCCGCAGACTTTGGAAGACCGCAGAGAAAAATTGTTGGATTTATTGGCTGATAGGGCTTATCGGTTTGGTGAATTTACCTTGGCTTCTGGTCGAAAAAGTAATCATTATGTTAATTGCAAGCCAATAAGCCTTAGTGGAATTGGTCTTTTGTTGATTAGTGATGCGTTATTAAACAACATTGAGTCTGATTCGATTGCTGTTGCCGGATTGACTTTAGGAGCAGATCCATTGGTCAGTGGAGTGGCGATAGCTGGTGCAAGGGTGGAGCGTGTTTTAGATGCATTGATCGTTCGCAAAGAACCAAAGGGTTATGGCACAAAATCATGGTTAGAGGGTCCTTTGCCTCCAAAAGGTTCCTTAATAACAGTGCTTGAGGATGTAGTGACGACAGGGGGATCCTCTATAAAGGCTGTAAGGCATCTTCGTGAGGCTGGTTATTTAGTAGAGCGCGTTGTCACCATCGTTGATCGACAAGAAGGGGCTGCAATTGCGATGAAAGATGCTCGCCTTGAGTTGATTAGCCTTTTTTTATTGGAGGAAATAGTTGATCGTGCTAGCAAAATTGAGAAATGACTCAAGCAAATAGATTCTTTTGGGATAAGAATTTTCCTCTCTTGAGACTTAAGGGGCCAGGAACGCGTCTGTTTCTGCAGGGTCAGACAACTGCTGATATAAATTCGATTAAAAAAGACAGATTTGTGTTGAGTTGCTGGCTAACAGCAACTGGTCGTGTGCGTGCGATTCTTGAAATTAAATTAACTGATGAAGGAGCTGATGTGGCTGTCCTAGCAGGGGACTTTGAATCAGTTAGGAAGGGATTTGATCAAGTCATTTTCCCTGCAGATAAGTTGAGCTTAGAGGCTTCTTTTACTATTAGACGCCTCCAAATAATGAGTCCTAATCGTGAGGAATGGGAACAGGAAGTAGCCTGGGTAAAAATCAATGAGCCTTTGCCAATAGGCTTTAATGGATTTCAGAAAGCAAAACCTTACGAGGTTGAAATGTGGCGATTGAAACAAGGATTACCATTGGGAATTGGTGAATTAGGAGGAGAAAATAATCCATGGGAGTTGGGGTTAGCAGATGCGGTCAGCCTTGATAAAGGGTGTTATTTGGGTCAGGAGACCTTGGCAAAAGTAATTAATAGCGGTGTATTAAAGAAGCAGATTCGCTTTTGGTATTCTGACTCATTGGTTAGAGAAGGAGAGAAGCTTTCCTTTGTATCTCGAGATCAAGATTTATCGCATCGAGCTGGCTTTATTTCTTCATCAATGCAGAATCCTGATTTGGAAAGTAGTTTTGGATTGGCTTTAATTAATCGTCAAGCTTTGGAGCAGAAGCAATTATCTTTGACTAATGATTCCAGAAAGATTTTTATATCGCTGCCTACTGGATTCATTCCACCTGCATTTGGGAATTAATTATTTATTAGCTTGAAAAAAATATTTTATCTTGCTTAATAAGCCAATTGGTTACTGACCAAGTCGCAATGCAGTCTTCACGATTGTATTCATAAATTCTTTTTAAGGTATTAGATCGGACCTTTGCTTTTTGTTTTGAACTTTTCCATTGGCGCCACCAAAGTAATGCCTTTGCTCCATCAACATTATGCTGAGACCAGGTAAAATCTAACCATGATGCGATGGACTTAAGACTATAACTATTTAAAGGTAGATGCCAACTAGAACGAACTCTCAAGTGTATGTCGATGAACCTTTTTTCTAATTCTAAAATTTCATTTTCTTTAGTTTTCTGAAGCTTTAGTATTCGAGAAATTGTCAGGTGCTCAGTTTCCCCAAAGTGAAGGATTGGCCAATTCTTGTATTTGTTAAAGATCTTTTTAAGTCGCTTTATTGATATGGTTTCTCCTTGCTCTTTAAGTATAAGAATTGGATGATAAATTGCATTTTTTAAATTCCACTTTCCATCAAATCCTCTAGGAAGAATAACGAAACCATGTAAAAAATCTTCTTCCTCATCAGGATCTGATTCTATATCATAAATCAATACTCCATTTGCATTATTTAGTTCTGGTAGTGAAGGGGACGAATTTATGCGATGTGGCTTTCCAATGAGTTGAACTTTAGCTTGGAGAATTAATTTATGAATTTCCCAATTTTGATTATCTATAGTTTTGAGGCAGTCAGATAGGTTTTCTGGATTAGCTTGAGCTAAATCGTTAATTCTTCTTATTCCTAGGTCCTGAAGTGTTTGTCTTCTTCGTGCACCTATTCCACTTACTTCGCTTAGGTGTCCTTCGGATGAGGCTTCTTCACCGCACACTCCCCTCCAAGAACATAATTTGCACTTGCGTCTGTCTGAAGTTAAGGGGGGTGGTATTGATTTTCCTAAATCATGAGAAATTTGAAACAAAGTATTGATTAGTTGTGTTTTCAATTTCTCTGAAAAATATATTCGTTTTTGTTCTAGTTTTTTGTTGCTTCTCCCTATAGCTAATCCTTCATGAACGGGTGTTCCTTGCACAGATTCTAAAAGGTATCCATTTATAGCAAGAGAAAGTCGATGCTCCTTAGTTATCCTTTTACCTTGTCGTGAAATTACTGGACAATAGGCATAATCACCCCAGATGCTTTCCCCCTTTGTACGTAAAAGCAATGGTGGATGAGTTTCTAGAGAAAGGTTTTGAGGACCTTCCCTTTTAAGACGCAGACCAATTACTCCTTTTTCTCCTTTAATGCAGGCATTTATTCCGTATCCTGGCTTGTGGCATAAGAGTGTTGAGAAGTTTTGGTGTTGCTGATTAAGTTGCAAAGTGCGATGAGCAGTCCATTTCCGCTTTTGGTTATCTCCATAACGATCTAGCCAAGCTTTGCGATGGCATCTAATCCAGCTATGGACTAATCGATCTGTAAGTAAGTTGGCAGGCAGACTTGTAGCATTCATTTTCAGACGTTAATGCTCTTGCCGACTAGTTGATTTCATTGAGTAATTTCTCACAGTGATTGAACCACTTTCTCTTACTAATAGCCCAATTCATTTTGGCACTGATGGTTGGCGAGGGGTTTTAGGAGTTGATGTCACTATTCAAAGGCTTTTATCAGTAGCTGCTGCTTCTGCTCAAGAACTTGCTTATAGAGCAGGTAGTGAATTTCAAAGTAGGAAAGTGATAATTGGTTTTGATCGTCGATTTCTTGCACCTGAGTTTGCAGAGGCAATAGCTTCTGCTGTAAGAGGTTGTGAGCTGGAGCCTCTTCTAGCTAGTTCACCTGTTCCTACTCCGGCTTGTAGTTGGGCAGTTGTAAATCGTCAAGCCTTAGGCGCTCTTGTTATAACTGCAAGTCATAACCCACCAGAATGGCTTGGGTTAAAGATAAAAGGCTCATTCGGGGGGTCAGTGGATGGTGATTTCACCAAAGCAGTTGAAAAAAGATTGGTGGCTGGTGGCATTACCATGCCAAATGAGTCATTTACTGAACGTTTTAACGCTAGAAAGGAGCATTTGGATTGCTTGAGAAGCAAAATAGACGTCCCATCTCTTGTTAGTGGACTTAAGGCGAAGAGCCTGAAAGTAATTGTTGATCCTATGCATGGGTCAGCAGCAGGATGCATTAAGGATCTTCTCGGAGGCTCTGATAAAGGCCTGGTTGAGGAGATTCGTGATGCAAGAGACCCTTTATTTGGAGGTAATTCACCAGAGCCTTTAGCTAACAACTTAACTCAATTAATAGAGAGAGTTAAATCATCTAATAACTCTGGACAATTAACAGTTGGTTTGGCATTTGATGGCGATGGTGATCGTATTGCAGCAATTGATGAAGAGGGTAATTTTTGCAGCACTCAATCTTTAATGCCTTTATTCATAGAACATTTAGTTAAGTATAGGGATTTACCTGGTTGTATCGTAAAAACAGTTAGTGGATCTGATTTAATGAGCTCTGTAGCTAAGGGATTAGGTAGGTCAATACTCGAATTTCCTGTAGGCTTTAAGTACATCGCATCAGAAATGATTTCTGGTGAAGTATTGGTTGGAGGCGAGGAGTCTGGTGGTATTGGATTTGGAATGCATTTACCTGAAAGGGATGCTTTATTTACTGCATTAATTATGTTAGAGGCACTTGTTGTAGGTGAATTGCCTTTAGGACAAAGATTAAGGAATTTGCAAGATACTTTTGGTGGTTGTGGTACATATGAGCGGAGAGATATACGCTTAAAAAGTATGGCTTCAAGAAGAAAGTTAGAAGGCTTCCTTGCTGACACACCACCAAGTCTTGTTGCTGGTCAGAAGGTTAAGGAAGTTATTCGTATTGATGGTATTAAGTTGCGTATGGGATTGAATCATTGGTTGATGATGCGTTTTTCTGGGACAGAACCTTTATTAAGAATTTATTGTGAGGCACCTAATAAAGATTTGCTGAGTTCGGCTTTAGATTGGGCGATACAACTTGCTAAAAATCATGAATAAAGTTCGCACACCAAAAAAAAATCTTGTTATTGCTAGCACCAATTTAGGAAAAATCAAAGAATTCTCTGATTTATTGGCTCTTGTGAGGGTTGCTTTATATCCCCAGCCTAAGGGATTAGAAATAGAAGAAACCGGCCAAACTTTCTCTGAAAATGCAAGGATTAAAGCATTGGCTGTGTCTGAAGTTACTAATCAGTGGACATTGGCCGATGATTCTGGCCTAAGTGTTAAGGCTTTGGCTGGTGCCCCAGGCATTCACTCTGCTAGATATGCCTCCAATGATAAAGAAAGGATTGATCGCTTGTTGAAGGAATTAGAAGGCAAAACCAATCGAGAAGCAGTATTTACAGCAGCTCTTTGTGTTGCCTTTGATGGTCAGATTATGTTAGAAGTCGAAGGCCATTGTGAAGGAGTTATCGTTGATCATCCTCGAGGAGATGGTGGATTTGGTTATGATCCAATTTTTGAGGTTGGATCTACTGGCTTAACATACGCAGAGATGTCAAAAGCAGATAAACATAAAATAGGCCATAGAGGACGTGCTTTCGCATTGCTAGAGCCAAGTCTAAAAAAATTGCTTGAAGATAGCCATTGAAATAGCACTATTTCAATTCTTCTTTATACTTTCAACTGTAGGTCCAAAAATATTTAGTA